>NZ_QRGB01000001.1:946056-1261409 GCF_003449035.1 Pedobacter indicus | reverse complement strand
CTTAAATCCACAATAATGACAATGGAGCTGACCGCTACTTTTATGGTAAGTCAGGCTCACATCGCAATGAATACAACGAGGTGAGTAGCCACATGTCGCACAAAGCAATAAAGGAGTATGCCCTCTGCGGTTCTGGAATAAGATCACCTGTCCTTTTTTGTCCAGAGCTGCCTGTATGCCCTTTAATAAAGCAGGGGTAAAATACGGACTTGGACTATGCTGTCCCTGAATGTCCTTGAGGCTGACAATCTCAATATCAGGCAATTGGGCATTACCGTAACGCTGATCCAGCTTAATCAGAGCATATTTACCGGCCTTTGCATTGTAATAACTTTCTAAAGACGGAGTTGCCGATCCTAACAAGACATCAGCTCCATATAAACTTGCCAAATAAACGGCCGTGTCCCGGGCTTGATAACGCGGTGCCGGATCAAATTGTTTATAAGAAATTTCATGCTCCTCGTCGACTACCACCAGTCCGAGGTCCTGAAACGGCAAAAACACGGATGAACGTGCCCCTAAGATAACGCGAACCTCACCGTCAAGTACTTTCTTCCACATTTCAGCCCGTTCATTTTCATTTAAACGGGAGTGATAGGTGCCTATTACCGGCCCGAAATGAAGCCGGAGACGTTCAACAATCTGCGTAGTTAGAGCAATCTCCGGTAAAAGGTAAAGTGCCGTCTGGTTACGCTTGAGTACCTCCTGAATCAGCTTGATATAGATTTCTGTTTTTCCTGAAGCGGTTACTCCATTCAGCAAACAGATGCCTTGTTCGGCGAAACCAGTCTTGATCTCTCCAAAAGCCTGCTGCTGATTGGCATTCAAATTTACTTCGGATGAAAAACCTTCACTTGAAACCGAAAACCTGCTAATAACTTTCTCTTCGATCACGAAGATTTCCTTTTTTACTAAGGCAGCAAAAGCCGATGCGCCACAACCCGAGCGCTCAAGAAGTTCTGCTTTCGATACCTCCTTTTGTGTTTTAACAAGCTGCAAATAAGCTAATACTGCATCAGATTGTTTTGGAGCTCGCTCTAAACCATCCAGCAGTTCTTTTTTTGCGCTCTGCGAGTCGAAAATAGTATTTAGCTGTACAAAAGCTTTTTTCTTTGGTTTGTAGCGATCGACAACCTCTTCAGATATCCGAATAAAATTCTTTTCCAAAAGTGACTTTAGGATAGGGAGGACGGTCTTTTGTCCCAAAACCTTCATCACATCGCTAACGCGCAATTCAGGAACCATATCCAATGCATCCATGACAAGGAACTCCCGATCTGTTAACTGCGAACGGTCTCGATCTTGCTGATTATTAGCGATAATTTTGGTCTCACTGGCCAATTTCAGTACAGAAGGTAAAGCTGCTTGCATGACCTCGCCTACCTGACACAGATAATATGTCGAGATCCAGCCCCACAGGGCTAACTGTTTTTCGGTAGCTACCGGACGGTCATCCAATATATCGAGTAAATATTTTGCTTCGTACTTTTCAGGTGGAACTTCGTGAATTTGGGAAATAATGGCTGAGTACACCCTCGTCTTGCCAAACTGGACAACAACTCGCTTCCCAATAGCCAGTTCACTGTTCATTTCCTGCGGGGCACGGTAGGTATAGGTTCCTGCTATCGCTAAAGGGAGTATGACGTCTACAAAATAGGTTCTCAATTACTTATGCCTTATCGTTGCAATGAATAAACTTATCCACCCCAATATAAACATGAGCCCTCCAATTGGGGTTATCGGACCAAGAAATGACGCTTTTAGACTGGTTATTTCGCGTGTGGACAGTAAATAAAGTGATCCTGAAAATAACAGAATACCAAGAGTGAAGGTCAAGAAAGCGAAATTAATAAGTCCATTTTTTGCTCTAGAAAATGTCGCCAGGTATAGGATAGCAAACGTATGATAAAACTGATAACTTACGGCAGTTTTCCAATTATCCAAACTATCTTCGCTAATCTTATTCTCTAACCCATGAGCACCAAATGCACCTAAAATGACCGCAATCAATCCAAAAAGTGCACCGGTAAGTATGATTCGTTTGTTCATGTTTCTAATTTCCGTTAAATTTAATAAACCTTTTAGATTTTCGTTCTCTCATTGTTAAATTTTTAACTTTGTGAGAAAGTTATGGGTTAACTTATCGAGAGTCAGCACTCGTTTTCACAACAAAAGATCCTGATGAAAAGAACAATCATTCTCACCGTCTTCCTGTTCATAGTGATGATCATCGTGTCCATCCTCTATTTTTCTCAGCTGAAACAAACACAGAATATCAATAGCCGGTCAATTTCATCTATTCCGGCAGACGCTGCGTTGTTGATAACATTGAATAACGACTCAAGCTTTTTCGATCTCTTTAAAGACTATGAAGGTTTTCGTTTGGTGATGGGATCTGATGAAATGGATGATTTAAAAACCCTACAGCAATTCGTACTTCAAAACACGATGCTGAAAATGGCAAGCATGAACCAACCACTCTATTTTTCCTTTCATCCGGAAAACGAGCAAATTGAATGGCTGTTAAGTATCCCTTTAAAGGAGAACATGGATATAGAAGCTGTCAAAAATGGCTTAGATTCTACCTTAAACCTAACGGTTAATGGTGTTGGTGATACAAGTTTTATTGAACTGGAAATACCTGATATTGAGCGAAAAATATACACATCAATTTTACCAGACCGAGCGATCTTGAGTTTTTCGAAACCATTAATGGAGCGAGCTTTAAATAACTCGGAGGATCATTTGTCAGAGCTTTTTCTGGAGAAATTCAAAACAAACTTTTCAGCTAACGCACCTCTACAAGCATATGTAAATCATGAAAAACTACCCGAGCTGCTTTCGCTGATCGCATCGAAAACAACCAGCCCGCTAGCTTTATTTGAAAACTTAAACGGAATCTCTGCATTTGATCTGAATTATAAATCAGATGTGCTTATGTTCAGTGGAACGATGTCAATCGTACCGACCGACTCATCCTATCTAAGTTTATTTATGAACCAGGAGCCTGTTTCATACCAGTTAAAAAATTGGATTCCTGATCATACCGCTTTGGTGGAGATTTTCGGAGTATCCGATTATGAACAATTTCATGACGGGATTAGAACTTTATTGGAAAACAGAGCGGAAATCGACCAGCTCCAGGAGCAATTCAGGTATATCAAATCAAAGGAAAATGTGGTGATTGATGATGAACTGCTCCGGATTTGGGGAAATGAGTTTGCCAAGCTGACCCTGCGCTCTGGCGAAGAAATCGGCATCATCGCCATCCGGGACTCACTGGAATATGCACAAATCGCCGAAAAGATCAGCACACCAAATGCCGATAGTACCGTCTGGCATTTCGACAACTCAAATTTACTCTATTACTCCCTGGGCGATCCTTTCAAAAATTTTAAAAGACCTTACTTTACCTATACACATGGCTATATGATACTGGCTAACCGTCCGAGTAATATAAGTAACTATTTGGATGACATCGAAGCTGGCAATTTATTAATTGAAGAGGAAGAATATCAGGCCTACGAAAATCTGCAATCCACTACGGCTAACTATTCGCTTTTCATCCATCGTGAAAATGCGGATCGAACTATCAGGAATAATCTGAATAGACAGATGCGGCAAAACTACCAAGACTCTGACAATTACGGTTTTGAAGATTTTTATGCATTTTCTTTTCAACTCTCTGGTAATGATGACCGATTTATTACTAACTTGTACGGTCAGTTCAAACTCTCAGAAAAATAATATTTCTTGACGTTTTGTTACAACAAGTTATTAAAAAAAGATAACTATAAAAAACTTTCCACAATTCAAATTGCTGCAAAACAACTAGTTACACATAAATGTTTGTAAACTTTTAAGATTTATTTTTATTCTAAGTTTCAAAAAGTTTTATTCTAAGTTTTTAAAAAAGTATCTTTGTGTATACTTTTCGATACCCTATTTAAGAACTATCACGTTCGTTCAACTGGAATTCAAATTATTAGTATACATAACGTAAAAAATGGATATGGAATTAACTAAACCTACAGAAAAGCCAAAGACGTATTCATTAGATGAAGCTTATGAAGCTTCTCTGAAATACTTCAAAGGCGATGAACTCGCCGCCCGTGTTTGGGTGAACAAATATGCGCTGAAAGATTCTTTCGGAACCTTGTTTGAAAAAACCCCCGATGATATGCATCGAAGAATTGCAAAGGAAATAGCAAGAATCGAAGCTACCTACCCCAACCCGTTAAGTGAAGATGAGGTGTTTGATTTAATCAAAGGTTTCAAATACATCATTCCACAAGGGAGCCCCATGACGGGTATTGGAAACCCTTTTCAAATTGCATCTTTATCAAATTGTTTTGTAATTGGCTCAGATGGTCCTTCTGATTCTTACGGAGGAATTATGAAGACCGATCAGGAACAAGTTCAGTTAATGAAAAGAAGAGGTGGCGTAGGCCATGACCTTTCTCATATCCGACCGAAAAGCTCTCCTGTTAAAAACTCGGCTTTAACCTCTACAGGTCTGGTTCCTTTTATGGAGCGGTATTCCAACTCTACTCGTGAAGTTGCTCAAGACGGTAGGCGTGGTGCTTTAATGCTTTCAGTTGCCATCAAACACCCGGATGCTGAGAGTTTTATCGACGCAAAAATGACACAAGGGAAGGTTACAGGAGCGAATGTTTCGGTAAGGATCGACGATGCTTTTATGAAAGCGGTTGAAAACAATACCCCTTATGTACAGCAATATCCGATTGATAGCAAAAAGCCGATGGTTAAAAAAGAAGCAGACGCCCAGGCTATCTGGAAAAAAATTGTTCATAATGCATGGAAGTCCGCTGAACCAGGTATCCTATTCTGGGATACGATTATCGGAGAATCGCTGCCAGACTGCTATGCTGATTTAGGATACAAAACCATTTCAACGAACCCTTGTGGTGAAATTCCTCTTTGCCCTTATGACTCATGTCGTCTTTTGGCGATCAATTTATTTTCTTATGTAGAAAAACCTTTCACTAAAGAAGCTTCCTTTAATTGGGATTTATTCAAAAAGCATGTGCAACACGCACAAAGAATCATGGATGACATCATTGATCTCGAACTTGAAAAGATCGATGCTATCCTACAAAAAATTGAGCAAGACCCTGAAGACATGTCGATTAAAGGGATTGAACATAATCTATGGCTTGCTATCAGAAAAAAGGCTGAAGAAGGAAGAAGAACGGGAATTGGAATTACAGCGGAAGGAGATATGCTTGCTGCCTTGGGCTTGCGTTATGGTAGTGATGAAGGCGTTGATTTTTCTGTAAAAATTCATAAAACACTGGCGTTGGAAGCATATCGTGGTTCAGTATTAACAGCAAAAGAACGAGGTGCATTCGCTATTTATGATGCTGAGCGCGAGAAAGACAACCCATTTATGCTACGCATAAAAGATGCAGACCCAGAGCTCTACTATCAAATGACTGAATACGGTCGCAGAAACATTGCTTTATTAACAATTGCACCTACAGGGACGACAAGTTTGATGTCGCAAACCTCTTCAGGAATTGAACCAGTATTTCTTCCTGTTTATAAAAGAAGAAGAAAAGTAAACCCGAATGACAAGGATGTGCGTGTTGATTTCGTCGATGAAGTGGGTGACTCGTGGGAAGAATACGTCGTATTCCATCACCGGTTTAAAGAATGGATGGAAATAAACGGATACGACACAACAAAGAATTATTCACAAGAAGAGCTTGACAAGTTCATTGAGCTTTCACCTTACTACAAAGCGACTTCGAATGATGTTGACTATCTAAAAAAGGTGCAGATGCAGGGTGCTATCCAAAAATGGGTAGATCACTCAATCAGTGTGACCATTAATATGCCTAACAATGTTTCTGAAGAACTAGTTGGCGAACTTTATATGGAGGCCTGGAAAGCAGGGTGTAAAGGAGTTACCGTTTATCGTGATGGATCACGTGCGGGTGTCCTGATCTCAAACGATGAGAAAAAAAAGGAAGAAACCACAGCCCCGGCAGCTTCAACCTTCCCTACAACGCGCCCAACTATACTCGATGCTGACATTGTTCGGTTCCAGAATAATAAAGAGAAATGGATTGCATTTATTGGTCTGATTGATGAGCGACCTTACGAGATCTTTACCGGTTTGGCAGATGATGAAGATGGTATCACGCTTCCTCGTTGGCTAAACAAAGGACTAATCATAAAAAGCAGGAACGCTGAAGGCGTTTCCCGCTATGACTTCCAATATGAGAATAAAAGGGGTTATAAGACCACGATTGAGGGTCTGTCACACAAATTCAACCCGGAATACTGGAATTATGCGAAACTGATCTCAAGCACGCTCCGCCATGGGATGCCTATTGAAAAGGTCGTTGACTTAATTAGCAGTCTACAACTAGACGAGGCTATCAATACCTGGAAGAATGGTGTTGCCAGAGCTCTGAAGCACTATGTTCCGGACGGAACTGAAGCTACTAAGCAGAAGTGTCAAAATTGCAACTCGACGAACCTGCATTATCAGGAAGGTTGTCTGACTTGTAAAGATTGTGGATCATCCAAATGTGGTTAATAGTTTAAGGTTAAATAAATGGAAAAGCCCCGATGCTCTTTATGAACATCGGGGCTTTCCTTTTATTTATGTTGAGTTATAAAAAACTTTATAACTCTTTAATCTTGATATTTCTATACCAAACCGGATCATTGTGATCTTGCAAAGCAATTTTACCTTTACGGTAGGTACCGAAGCCTGGCCAGTCAGCAAACTTGCTTCCTGCGATCAACTCTTTCCAGCTATCATCCCACATCGTAGTTTTCACAACGGAAACGCCATTTAAAATAAACTCCAACTCGCCTTGGTTGCTGATGATCTCAGCCTGATTCCATTCACCTACTGGCTTCATCGGCTCTGAGCTTGAAGCAATCAGGTCATATAGATCACCTGTGCGGTGTTTATGTATCTTCCCGTCAGCATGCTTATCATTATCAAGCACCTGCATTTCCGGTCCAGTACTATAAGTAGCTCCGTATTTATCTTTGTCTTCATGTACATTGAAGATAATACCGCTGTTACCACCTTCAGATATTTTCCATTCCAGCTTCAAGTGGTAATTCTCATATTCTTTATCCGTTACCAGGTCACCACGGTCTTCTTTGCTCTTGCCTTCTACATTCAGATACAGACTGCCGTCTACCACTTCCCAAGCAGCGCCAGCTTCTTCCTTTCCGTAAGTATGCCAGCCATTGGTAGTCTCTCCATCAAAAAGATCTACCCACCCATCATCACCAGAGATCTTATTAGCAGAACTACAAGACACCAAAGCAATCATGGATACAATTGATAATATTTTAAATTTCATTTTTTCTGTTTGTTATATTATGATTCGTTATTAATTTATACACTTAGTGTCCAACCTTTGCGGTATTCTCTCTTCACAAACTGATTGACTGCATCGAAGTTAGTTATGCGCATCTGGCTGTCGTCCCAAACTAATTTCTTGTAACGACCTGGGTAATTATAACCTTTACCATCAGCTCTTTCCTCACGGATATCAAATCCACGAATTGCCAAGTTTGCCATCAGTAAGCTCTCGGTTAGTGGACACGACACTTCAAATGGTGCACTTACCTCTTTGTTCCCCAATCCGGCAATACAAGCCTCTACCCATTGTGCATAGTGGCCATTTTCTTGATCAGGAACACGTTCGTATTTAGGTTTCACCTTGTTTAAAGCACGTTCAGTTCTGGAAGTTGGAAGCAACTGAGGATTTTTACCATAGGTGCCACACATCACTTTTCCTTTTGTGCCGATCATCAATACGCCGTTTCCTCCATCACCAAATACCTCGTCCGGCCCAAGTTCTTCGGGACGTGTCGGTTGAATACCACCATCCATCCAATGCAAGGTTACTTCCCCTTTGGTTTTCTTAGTTTTTGGATAGGTTAGCGTTACGTGACTTGACGGCGGACAGCTCTCAGGGAAATATCCACGTTGGAATTCATCAACATAAACACTACCTACGCTACATTGAACGTCTTTCGGTGCACCTAATTCAAGTGCTCTAAAAGGAACTTCAACTAAGTGGCAGCCCATATCGCCTAATGCACCGGTTCCATATTCCCACCATCCACGCCAGTTGAATGGAACCAATTTATCGATATAATCTGTATACGGAGCAGTTCCTAGCCAAAGATCCCAGTCCAACTCTTTCGGCACGTCCGCTTTGCCTTTTGGCCATGGAATCCCTTGCGGCCAAACGGGCCGATCTGTCCAGCAGTAAACCGTATGAACATCACCGATTTCACCAGCCTCGTACCACTCGCTGATCAGACGGGTACCGTCATTGGAAGCACCTTGATTACCCATCTGTGTTACTACTTTATAGCGCTTTGCAGCTTCATGTAACATCCGGGATTCATATAAATCGTGCGTCAACGGTTTTTGAACATACACATGTTTTCCTAATTGCATAGCTGCTAAGGTCGTGATCGCATGATTATGATCTGGTGTGGATACTGAAACGGCATCAAAATTCTTAGACTCCTTATCCAGTAACTCTCTCCAATCTTTATAATATTTTGCTTTCGGAAATTTCTTACGTGTGCCTGCTGCTCGTCTATCATCTACGTCGCAAAGGAATGCAATTTCAGCCTTCCCACTTGCATGAAAACTAGCAATATCAGAAGCACCCTTTCCTCCTGCTCCGACACCGGCGATCAATAGCTTATCACTTGGCGCAAGGAAGCCCTTACCTCCCAATACGTGGCGGGGCACAATCATAAAGCTTGCAGCAGCCAAAGCACTGTTTCGAATAAATCCTCTTCTGGATGAATTGAAGACTGATTTCTTCTCTGTTTTTTGAGTCATCTTATTTTAAGTTGGTTAAAAATTTCAGTTAATTATTTTCTTGGTCATCTTTCATTGTACATCATAGTAATCGATTTCTGAGTAAAAGAAAGGATTACAAAAAACGACATGTCAATATAGTGATTTTAAAAATACTTTATCAACACAATTCCTTCTTATTTGCCAAAAAACTACTGCAAGCCTCTATTTTTTAATAAATACTTTACTTCTGGTTCCCTTCCTCTGAAATTTTTATAAAGCTCCATTGGTTCAGCTGTACCACCTTTTTCGAGAACTGTCTTTCTAAATTTAGTTGCTATATCCCGATCAAAAATATCTCCGCTTTCCTTGTAAGTGGCAAAAGCGTCACTATCGAGAACTTCAGACCAGATATAGCTATAGTAACCAGCAGAATAGCCACCAGCGAAAATATGTTGAAAATACGTACTTCTGTAGCGTGGCGCGATCTGGTTGATCAAACCTATTTTATCCATCGCTTGCTTTTCAAATTCCGGCACATTCACTTTTGAGCCAGCTGGCAAGGTATGGTACGCCATATCTAACAACGAAGCTGCAAGATATTCGACGGTCTGAAAACCCTGGTTAAATTTTGAAGCTTCGTCCAACTTCGTTACAAGCTCGGTCGGGATAACTTCACCCGTTTCATAATGTTTAGCATAAAGCGCTAACATCTCTGGCTCAAACGCCCAATGCTCCATAATTTGCGAAGGAAGCTCCACAAAATCTCGTGGAACAGATGTTCCTGAGAGTGTCCTATATTGAACATCGGACAACAATCCATGAAGAGCGTGACCAAATTCATGGAAAAAGGTTGTTACTTCGTCAGGAGTCAGCAACACAGGATCGTTACCAACGGGAGCTGGAAAGTTACAAACGATCGACACGATGGGTGCTATTCTTTTACCCTCTTTAATCGATTGCTTGCGATATGAGGTCATCCACGCTCCACCGCGCTTCGACTCACGCGAGAAAAAATCCATATACATAACGCCAACCAGTCTCCCGTCCGCCTCTTTAACTTCAAAGGCTTTGGCATCTCGATGATACGTAGGAACATCCGGCACCTCCGTAAATGATAGACCATAAAGTTTGTCAACCAATGTAAAAATTCCTTCCCGAACATTTTCTAACTGGAAATACGGCTTGACATCTTCGGCCATAAAGTTGTACTTTTCCATTTTGACTTTATTGGCATAATAGAACCAATCCCAAGCCTCTAATTTTTCGCCGTTCCCTTCCTTGTCCATTAGTTTCTGCATCTCATCTGCCTCTGACTTAGCCACAGGTAAAGCGGCTGCCCAAAGTTGATCCAACAGTTCGTAGACGCGGTCGGGGTTTTTCGCCATACTTTCTTCTAGTACGTAGTGAGCATGACTCTCATAACCTAAGAGACCGGCTTTCTCTGCCCTCAAAACAGCTATTTTAGCTGCGAGTTCTTTATTATCAAATTCATTGTCATGATTAGCTCGATTAATGTAGCCTTTATACATTTTCTCGCGAAGTGAACGATTATGGGCATACTGTAGAAAAGGCATTACACTTGCATTATGCAGAGTGAAGCGCCAAGCATTTTCTTTTCCAGAATTTTCTGCTGATTGCTTCGCCGCGGTTTTTAAAGACTCTGGCAAACCTGAAAGTTCCACATCATCAGTCACAATCAGCTCAAAGCTATTTGTCTCTGAAAGGAGGTTCTGACCAAATGCTAGGGTAGATAATGAAAGTTCACTATTGATTTTCCTCATCCGTTGCTGATCCTGCTCACTTAGGTTAGCCCCACTTCTCAAAAAAGCCTTATAAGTTTTTTCCAATAAACGCTCTTGCTCGCCATTTAAGTTAGCCTGACTACGCTGATCATATACTTGTTTTACACGTTGGAACAACAGTTTATTTAAATAAATATCATCAGAATGCTGTGATAGTTTCGGTGCTATGCTCTTTGCAATTTCTTTAATCTCGTCATTAGTATTTGCTGAATTTAAATTAAAGAAGACCGTACTTACCTTATTCAAGATTTTACCACTATTTTCCATCGCTTCTATTGTATTCTGAAAAGTGGGGGTTGACCGTTGCCGATAAATCGCTGATATTTCCGCTGCTTGCTCCTTCATACCCACTTCAAAAGCTGGCATAAAATGCTCATTTTTGATCTGGTCAAAAGGAGGAACCTCAAAAGAGCTATTGTATTCTGCCAGAAAGGGGTTTTCTAAACTTGTTTGTGCTTTTACCTTACTTTCGTCGGTACTTAGAATCGAAAAAATCAACAAAGTTGATGTTACAGTATGTTTTAGTTCCATATAAAAAATAATATCTCTAGTATGTGCTTAAAAAGTGCACTGAAGCAAACTTAGCGAAAAATAATTAGCGGCTTTGTCAAATTTAAATGACAAATAATAGGATTTTCTTTGCCAACAATAGTGGATTAACGTTGTTTATCCTTAAATTACCCGTTAACATATACACGAAACATAAAAATCTACATCATTTATGACTTTACTCCAATCTTTTTTCGGAGCACCGAAAATTCCCTATGAAGATCTGACTAATATAACGAAGGACGCTCCAGAGGTTATTGTTTATGCAATACCGGCCATGGCATTTTTTACACTTCTTGAAATAGGCTATAATTGGTATCATAAACACGGGAATTACCGAACGAAAGAAAGCATCGGATCTACACTGGTGGGCTTAGGAAATGTATTAATCAATTTCTTGCTCAAAGTAGCACTTTTATATGGAGTTGTTTTCGTCTACAACTTAGTGCCTTGGAGAATGCAAATGAGCTGGTGGACCTTCTTGCCTTGTTATATCATCTTTGATTTCTGCAGTTATTGGGCTCACAGAATCTCACATCAGAAGCGTTTTTTCTGGACTACCCATTGCGTACATCATTCAGCAGAAAATTATAACCTCACAGTTTCTTTTCGCTTAAGCTGGATTCAAAATTTCAAGATCATATTTTTCTTACCCGCGGCCTTATGTGGCTTCCACCCAATTGTATTCTTCGTCGTTAGCCAAGTAGCTGTGCTTTTTCAATTTTGGGTTCATACAGAATATATTGGTCGTCTTCATCCATGGATTGAGTATATCTTTGCAACGCCATCCAATCATCGTGTACATCATGGAAGTCAAGACAAATATTTGGATAAAAACTACGCCGCTACCTTCATTATATGGGATAGAATGTTTGGTACTTATCAACCCGAGGAAGAACGTCCAATTTACGGACTCACCACTAAAATCGGCGACCGAATGGATCCGATCTTTTTGAACTTTCATGAATTCGGAGATATGGTAAACGATGTAAAGAAAGCCAAAGGCTTGAAAAAAAAGCTATTCTATATTTTCGGTAGTCCAACCGCCGTATATAATGAGAAATTGAAGGAAATGGACTTAAAGAAAGCGAATATGAAGAATGGAGAAATAGAGGCAGGTCTGGTTACTGAAAAAGAGGTCGGATCCTAACCTCTTTTTCAACTCTTTTTAACTTAATCGCGTCGTCTTCGTCCTATTCGACTTAGCAGCCAAATAATCAAAGCTACGACAACAACTACGAGAATTATACCGAAGTACATACCTCCTTTAAAAATACCGACGATCAGATCGCACGAACTGAGCATAGTTACAAGGGAAATTGCTACTATGGAATAGATTAATTGTAGTTTATTATTCATCGTTTTATTTTTTATTAAATAACCAAACAATAAAAGAAAAGTTTGGTAAAACGAAATATATAAGGGTAATAGGTTGTACAATAAAAAAGCACCTACCGGAAATGCCCTGCAAGTGCTTGATTATGAAGTGGAGATTACCGGAGTCGAACCGGTGACCTCTTGCCTGCCAGGCAAGCGCTCTAGCCAGCTGAGCTAAACCCCCAAAAGCGACCGCAAATCTAATTAAAGATTTAATATCTACAAAACCTATTTCACCTTGACCATTGGCTCTGATTCATTCAGTCCTAATATCTTTGCGCTACGCACTCTCATTTCGTTGGTCAGTTCCTCGTTTTCCGCCAAAGAATAACCAAACGATGGAATCATTTCCTGAAGTCGCTTTTTCCATGAAACTTCTTTCATTTGATTAGGGAAACACCGTGCTAGTACATCTAGCATAATGGATACGGCTGTTGACGCGCCTGGAGAAGCACCTAGCAAAGCAGAAAGAGAACCATCGGCGCTGGTGACGATTTCCGTACCAAATTCCAATTTACCACCATGTTCAGCATCTTTTTTGATTACCTGGACGCGTTGTCCTGCAATTTCTAACTCCCAATCCTCTTGTTTGGCTTCGGGCATGTATTGACGCAATGCTTTAATACGATCTTCAGGAGATTGCATTACTTCACTGATCAGATATTTAGTAAGAGGTATGTTATCCCATCCCGCTGCTAATAAAGGGCGAATATTACCTATCTTTATTGATGTTGCTAGGTCAAAATAGGACCCGTTTTTCAGAAACTTTGTAGAAAACCCTGCATATGGGCCAAATAATAAAGCTTTCTTACCATCGATGAAACGTGTGTCCAAATGAGGAACAGACATGGGCGGAGCACCGACCGCAGCCTTACCATATACTTTTGCATGATGTCTTTCGATAATTTCAGAATTGACACACTTAAGCCATTGGCCGCTAACCGGGAAACCTCCGAACCCTTTCGCTTCAGGTATACCAGATTTCTCTAATAATAGTAGTGAACCGCCTCCTGCACCGATAAATACAAATTTGGCAGAAATAACTGCTTTGCGTTTCGTAGTGAGATTTTTCACTTCGACATTCCATCGGTTATCGTTACCTCTTTCGATGTCCTGCACTTCATGAGCAAGTTTTAGCTTTACGCCTTTTTGTCGCCACAGGTATTGTAGCATCGCATGCGTGAGTGCCCCAAAGTTTACATCCGTTCCAATTTCCATGCGAGTGGCTGCAACCGAGTCCTTTGGATCACGCCCCTCCATCACCAGTGGAATCCATTCCTTCAACATTTCCTTGTCTTCACTATAAACCATCCCCTTAAAGAGATGACTTTGCTGCATAGCCTCGTAACGCGCCTTTAAAAAAGCAACATTCTTTTCACCAATAACAAAGCTCATATGTGGAATCGAGCGAATAAACTGATCTGGCATGGAAACCAAATCCTCTTCCACCAACGTCGACCAAAATTGCTTTGATACTTCAAACGATTCAGCAATTTTAGTAGCTTTATCAATCTTGATGGAGCCATCAGGTTGTTCCGGCGTATAGTTTAATTCACATAGAGCAGAATGGCCGGTTCCAGCATTATTCCAAGCATCGGAGCTCTCTGCTGCTACCTCATCGAGACGTTCTAAAATCTGTATGGTAGCGTCTGGCATCAGTTGTTTTAGGAGCATGCCCAGAGTGGCACTCATGATACCAGCACCGATTAAAACGATATCCGCTTCAACAGCGTTTTTTTTATGTTTTTTAGTCATTTTTCAAAGAAATCGTTACAAAAGTACAACGATTTATGGAAAATTAAAAAAGTGAAGAGAGTCTCGGTTAAAAGATTTCTAGCTTTTTTCTTCCTTACCTCCAGCCTTTGGAAGATTTTCCATTGCCTGTTTTGGTGCAATCGTGCGTGTTTTCTTCGCTTTTAGATTGAGTACTTCAACAAGAACGGAGAATGCCATCGCAAAGTAAATATATCCTTTTGGTATGTGTTGCTCAAAAGCTTCAGCAGTGAGTGACACGCCGATCAAAAGCAAAAAGGCTAAAGCAAGCATTTTTACAGATGGATGTTTATTCACAAAACCACTGATGGATTCTGCAGACACCATCATCACTCCGACAGCGATAACGACAGCTGCAATCATAACACCAATTTCATTAGCCATCCCGACAGCCGTAATAACGGAATCTAGCGAAAATACGATATCGAGCACTAGGATTTGAGCAATAACACTACCGAACGTAATCTTTTTTGTGGATACGATTTCCTCATGTTCCTCACCCTCCATGCGACCATGAATCTCAACCGTACTTTTATAAATTAGAAACAAGCCACCCAGTAAGAGGATGATATCCCGACCAGAGAAATCAAGTTTTTCAAATAAATACCCTTCTGTTTGACCAAAAAATTCAGCCAGATTAATGATAGGCTTGGTCAGTGACATGATCCAGCTGATTGAAAGAAGTAGGAGTACACGAGTGATCATCGCCAGAGCCAACCCAATTCGCCTAGCCCTTTTCTGTTGACTTTCAGGAAGTTTATTACTTAATATTGAAATAAAAACAATATTGTCGATTCCTAATACTATTTCCAGTACTGTTAGGGTGGTAAGAGAAATCCAGATTTCTGGATTAGTAATCCATTCCATAGGTTATTTTCTTGCAAAACTATGTAAAAATAACTTTTCTTGACAGGAATTGTTTCTAAATTATATTAGATTTTATGATTTTTTACAGATTAAGTTAGCTACCGCTAAGTACTTTTAAGTACTTCCCTAGAGATAACAAGTTTTTGAATTTCCGAGGTACCCTCTCCAATAGTGCATAGCTTGGCATCCCGATAGAATTTTTCGACAGGAAAATCTTTCATATAACCATATCCACCAAAAATCTGTACAGCTTCTGTAGCACAACGCACTGCAACTTCAGATGCAAAATACTTTGCCATCGCTGAATGCTTTGTCACAGGCTCCCCTGCATCTTTCAAATCGGCCGCCTTACGGATTAAAAGCTCTGCAGCCTCTACCTCTGTTGCCATATCTGCTAACTTAAATGAGATACCTTGAAAACTAGCAATCGGCTTCCCAAACTGATGCCGTTCTTTCGAATAAGCAACCGCTGCTTTCAGCGCACCTTTGGCAATCCCCAGTCCTAACGCGGCGATGGATATACGACCTCCATCTAAAACCTTCATTGCTTGCTTAAACCCTTCTCCTTCTTGCCCAAGCAGATTTTCTTTTGGAACACGACATTGATCAAAAATCAACTCTGTTGTCTCTGAGGCGCGCATTCCTAGCTTATTTTCTTTCTTGCCATGAGTGAAGCCAGAAGTACCTTTTTCTACTACGAGAGCTGAAATACCATTAGATGCATTTTTTTCACCAGTTCGAACCATTACAACTGCAATATCACCGCTCTTACCATGAGTGATCCAGTTCTTAGATCCGTTGACAATATATTCGCTACCATCCAAAACAGCGGTCGTATTCATTCTCATCGAGTCAGAACCTGTATTGGCTTCCGTCAGTGCCCAAGCACCGATCCATTCTGCTGATGCTAATTTAGGCAACCAACGCTTTTTCTGTTCTTCGGTGCCAAAGGTCATAATATGCCCTGTGCACAAGGAATTGTGTGCAGCTAATGACAGTCCAACCGCTCCACAAACACTCGCAATTTCTGATATTACAGTTACATATTCCTGATAACCAAATCCGGATCCACCATACTCTTCCGGCACCAAAATACCCATTAAGCCTAGCCCTCCCATCTTCTTAAAAATATCTATTGGAAATGTTTGACTTTCATCCCATTCCATTACGTGCGGCCGAATATATTTATCTGCGAAGTTTTTCGCCATTTCTTTAACCATGGCATTATTTTCGCTATCGTTGTGCGTTGACTGTGACATAATAACTGGTTTTCGTTAAGTTAGGAAACTTAATTATATACAAATATACTTAGATAGCACTCAAAATACATTATATATGCGACTATTTATTACTTTTTCACTCCTTTTCTTTGGTTTTCATGTAAATATCTGGGCACAGACTGAACAAGACTCGGTGAATATTACCGGAAATTTGTCGCAATCAGATGCTAAAATTGATCTGCATCTCAACCTGTCTACTGGCGATCAGTATCGCTACACAACAGATTACAATCAAAATATTGTGCAGGAGATTATGGGTTCTTCTGTTGAGGTTCGACAAGAAATGACCATCGATTACCACTACGAGGTAGAAAGTAATACCGGAGACGAAATTAAAATAAAAGCAAAGTACGAGCGGTTGCATATAAATTTTGAAGCACCTCAAGGGAGCTTTCTTTTTGATTCAGAAGAGTCTACACAAGATGAAAAGTTAGCAAAGCTCAACAGCATCATCGGCAAACCTTTTTATATCTATATGAACAACGAGGGAAAAGTGACCCGCGTAGAAGATTATGAGAAACTATGGGATGGATTAGAGATGGACAATACAATCAAAAATATTTTTTCTGACTCGATGCTTATGAATTCGGTTGATATGAACTTTTATGCTCCGGATCCCGTAGGGATGGGCGATAGTTGGAATAAAAGCCGATCATACAACATGGGGAACCTACAGTTGAAAAGTGACCTGATTTACACACTAGAGGGGATTAGCGAAGATTTGACATGGCTGAATGTTGACGGAAACATCTCTGCGTTAGGTAGCGAGGAAGCTTATGACATGGAGTTTACTGGTAAACAAACTGGTACGTTGGAAACCGATATCAATACAGGCATGGTTTCTTCGGGTGATATTCAAATGGAAATCGACGCTGTCATTAAATCTCATGGATTTGAAGTACCTATGAAAATGAATGCAACTATCAGCATGTCGGGCACGAAACTATAGTCTTAAATCAAAAAGCTATTCAATAGTCTACTAATGTAAAAATGCGGTCACAGTAAGGTCGTATGCTATCTTTACCTTGTAAAAAATCAAGGCTAACAACAAATGCAAAAGCCATGATTTGACCGCCCATTTTTTCTATCAACTTACTAGCTGCAGCAATTGTTCCGCCAGTGGCCAACAAATCGTCGTGCATCAAAATCTTTGCACCAGGCTCAAAGGCGTCTTGATGGATCTCAATGGTAGCCTGTCCGTATTCCAGATCATAGGATTGCTTATAGGTCTCAGCCGGTAATTTTCCCTCTTTTCTTATAGGAATAAACGGAATACTTAAACGATTGGCCAATAGAAAACCGAATAGGAGACCGCGACTCTCTATCCCTACAATCGCGTCTAAATCAAGATCCTTAAATTTCTGCTCGAACGCGTCAATAATCTGTTCACAAAGTTTCGCATCCTTGAAAATTGGTGTAATATCTTTGAAAATTATACCTTTTTTGGGGAAATCATAGACATCACGGATCACTGTGCGTAGGGTCTTCTCTATTATCTGCATATGTTGATTCTTCTATCTCAAAACTTAGATACGGTACAATTTTACGCAAAAAATCTTCGTCAACTATCTCTATTTTTAATAAATCACGCGGCTCTTGATAAATACCGTGTTGATTCCTATACTGAACGATGGTATTGGCTTGTCGCGGTGTAATATAAGGGTGCTTTAGCAACTCCCGATACTCAATCTGATTGATTTGGATCATCTGTACTTCCTGAGGCTTAACAAATACATTCTTTTGAAAACCTTCAAAACGCTCCCTATCCATCCCGTAGACTTCCAAAAGTTGATCTTTATGATGATAACCGCCTAAGAGGTTGCGATATTTGATGATACGCGAAGCAAAAGCTGGCCCAATACCATAGAGATCGAGTAGCTCGATAGAATCGGTCCGGTTCAAGTTAATCATTATCTCTTGCCGTCTTGCCGATTCGATTGCTTTACTTGCGAGAACCTTGTTACGCGGAGCTTTTACACTATCGCTAACAACGGAAACAGACTGAATATTAATATAAGGAGCTAGGCGACTGTAATCGTCTTCACTGATCGAATAAATCTTTGCAAGATCTTCCTTTTTGTAAAAGCTCCCGCCGCTTTTTCGATAATTATGAATCATGCGAACCTGTACATCAGACAGTCCGAGACGCCTACCATCATCAGTCGAAAGATCATTTGGGTCAAAAATAAAATATTCCGGTTTCGTTGGGTATGTAGTCAGCGACTCGGTACTTGATTCTTGAGCTTCACTCTTACGGTTTAACGCTACAAAGCTTATAATCTCCTGCTTTCGTGATTCGAAGTCTTGGTCGACCTTCTTTGCGATGATTAATGGATAGGCGAAAGGTGCCAACCAAACCACAATCACAATACAAGTTAAAAAAGCAATACCTTGAATTTCTTTTCTCGAAAAAGAAAAGTTTGTTAAAAACCAGCTCTTCATAAATCAACCAATTCTTCAGACAAAAATACAAAGAAAGCTATGCTTTCCAAGAAATGAGAAACGGCTGTCGAAGATCAACAGCCGTTCTCTATGAATTTTGATTGCGTTTAATAATTCTTGAGTCTAAAAAGTCCAGCTATAACCCAGACCGAAACTACGACCAGGATTCCTGTATTCGAAAGCTTGAGAGGCAGCGTTGTAGGATTCATATAGACTCTGTCTTTCATCACCTAGGATATTATCGACTTTCACGGTAATTGTTGAAGCTTTTTTCTCACCTAATTTTTTTGAAAACTTAAAGTTTAAGCTATTAAATGGTTGTACATATACGTCTGGATTCACATTTGCCCCTACGATATCCAGTGTTTTACCTTGGACGTTATAAAACAACCCTGCCTCAACCCCCTGATCTACAACATTATAGGAAATTCCTGTGTTAATGAGATACGGAGACTGACCTTGTAGTTTTCTGGTATCTTCAACTTCTTCGCCTTCTCTTGCTGCGGTAAGGCGTGACTGATACTCACTATCACTCATCTTGATTTTTGACTCAATAAGAGAGAGGTTTACATTAAGGCTCAACTTTTCAAGATCATCCGAAATAAAGCCGAAATTTTTTCGAGCTTCGAATTCAACTCCGAATACATCAGCTTCCGGAGCATTTTTCGGCGTGAATTGATTTGGTGTAATATCAGAATAAACCACCAACTCGATCGGATTCTTAAATTTCTTATAGAAACCACTTACCGCGAACATTTGAGCTTGATCACCAAAAAGTTCATAACGTAAATCAAAATTGTTGATATACGTCGGAACTAAATCCAGATTTCCCAAAAACATGACACCGGTCAAAAGATCCTGAATCTGAACTACGGATAATTCTTTAAACGTTGGACGAGCCGTCGTTCTCGAATATGAAAGACGTAGATTATTATTATCTTTCAGTGCATAAATCAAATTAGCAGAAGGAAAGAAATCCAACCTATCAATGGTTTTTTCATTATCATAGACCTGACTACCACTAGCATTTTGTCCGGTAAAGAAGGTCATAAATTTTTCTGCACGTACACCTAGAATTGTTCTTAATTTCTCACCTACTTTAAATTCGTTTGAAACATAGACAGCCGCAGTATGCTGCGCGGCATCAAAAGTATTTGATGGCTGGTAGCTACCTTCAATATAATAACCTCTGTCACTCCCTGTTGTCCAGATATTGTCATCAGCTAAAATAGCATTCGGATCACCATCCAAATCAGATGTATTCACATTTCGATTAGCAATATTGTATTTATAGATACCAAAATCACGTTGCTTATAGCTATACAGACCACCGAATTTCAAAGTGGCATTTTGATCCATTAATTGATATTTCTTCGCTAGATCAATCTTTCCCACCAAATTTATTTCTTCGAGATCCCTCCATATACGTGTAGGAAAACCAGCATCTGACCCGATTGTTAGGCTACCGTTATTGTTCTTAATAAATGTTGTTAACCTCACATCTTTATCATGCACCTTTGACAAGGTCGGTGAAATCTTCCACTCGGTTGTAAAAGATGCATCTTCGTTCGTATGCTTACCGCTTAACAGCAAATTAGAAATCGATCGTTGAGTATACTCCAGATTATCTTTGACAACATCGATGGTGTTCGAAATTTCAGTACGCTGATCGAATATAGCGGCACGAGTTTCACCATTTTGGATTCGCAAAAGATTAAGTACATATTTAGAGCGATCGGTTTTATAGGCCAGACCTGTCAATATGGATGCAAGAACATTATTTTCTCCCAGATTTCCTCGTTGTCTTCTGTCAAACCTGAGCTCATAGTCACTCTTTGAAACCGGTCTTTGGTAGATACCATTTTCGAAACCTTCATAAAATGAGGTACTATTTTTATAGTCAATGGAAGCGATGAAGCCTAGTCTATGATCGCCCACATCAAACTGATTTCCATAATTAAGACCCACTGAAAAATCGGGCATGCTGTTTTTTGTCAAAGCAGCCATTGTCGGATTAAAGGAGCGAGTGATTCCTTCCAATTGGTCACGATTCGAACCGTATGGGGAGGGAATGTCCAATTCTTTTGAAACTGGCAATTTCCTCGTTCCATCATCAAAACCCAGAAAATCCGTTCCACCGCCTTGATACGACAGAAAATTATCTTTAAAATGCATATCGGGGTTAAAATCCCCTGAAATAGAAACACCAAACTGTTTTTGTGTCGGAAAGTCTTTCGTTACTATATCAACAACTCCTCCAGTAAAATCAGCTGGCAACTCGGCTGAAGCCGATTTAACCACCACGATATTCTCTAAAATATTGGTTGGGAAAATATCCATTTGGATGGTATTTTTATCTGGATCTAATCCCGGAATATCCATACCATTCAGGATAGACTTGGTATAGCGATCACCTAACCCTCTGACGTAAACGTATTTCCCTCCCTGAACTGACACGCCTGGAACAGATTTTACCGCAGACGCGATATCGCTCGCTCCTGCTCTTTTAATACTTTGCATGGATAGCCCATCCATCAAAATACCGGCGTTTTTTTGCATGGTGAGTAATGAGACATCCGTATTTTTCCTCGCTGTTGTTGTAATCACTACAGCATCCAGCATATCATTCAAGGGGTTGAGCGTAAGATCGATCTCTGTCACTTTCCCGTTTTCAACGACCACATCAGCGACTTCCTTGGTTTCATATCCAACAAATGTATAAACCAATGTATATACCCCTTCTTTCAGTTCCAAAGAATAATCACCCTCAAAATCAGTATTTACCGCTGTTTGAGTCCCCTTCACAAGCACGCTAGCATAGGCCAACGGTTCATTGTTTCCACCATCGATCACCGTTCCTACTACACGATCTGCATAGAGCGATAGTGAAAAACCCAGTGTAACGAATAAAAGAAAAAATTTCTTTATCATTATCAATAAATTATTGTTCTTAATCAAAAATGTCCATCCTCCCTGACGGTGATGATGGACATTTAATGTTTTACATTGCTCTAATTAAAAAGCACCTTTCTCGGCTGCATAAGTCCAAGAGAAGTCTGCTAAGTTAGCACCTACTGTAGCTGCATCTTCACTAGCAATTTTAACTGCGTTGTCAGTAAATTTACTTTCTGAACCAGGCGTAGCGCCAGTAAAGAAATCAGCAACCGTTAATGCGCCTGGCAAAAGAAGTTCCCATTTAGCAAATTTAATTCTTCCATCAACTAACTCTTTTTGCGAATCTGCACCGTTAATCTTTACTGCTGATCCAGCACCCGGGTTCAATACAAGAATATTTTCAAACTCAACGACAACACCATCTCTTAAATCAGCAACCAAAGCATCTTTTCCGTTTCCGAAAACTGTGATATCTTTCATGATAAATGGTGTACCATTTGTAGTACCTTCCGGACCATCTAATTCAAATGCGCTTCCTGGCTCATCACCTTGGATAACAACTGCATTAGAGATCGTTCCAGTGTACTGTTGATCTACGTCTAAACCATCATCTCCATGAGCCCAGGTAAGAAGGTTTGAAGAATTTACAGTACCACCAAACCACTCGATACCATCATCCTGATTAGCAACGATTTCGATATTCTGGATAACTGTACCTGATCCAACACCACCTAGGGTTAACCCATTAATTTCATTATCCTGTCCGATTGTGATACCACCATGACGAATGGAAACAAACTTTAACGATCCTGAGTTATCATTGGGTTGATCACCTCCATATTGGCCGTATGATTCAGTAGCAGGAATACCTTCAATTTGTGCTACACCCGCATCATTACCAACAGAAATCGGTGCTTTTCCTAAAATAATAACACCACCCCAAAGTCCATTTGCATTTTCGTCAAGGCTAGTACCTGCTTTTTCACCAGGCTGGATATTATCATCAACCGAAGTAAAGATTATCGGAGATTCTGCAGTTCCATTAGCAATCAACTTACCTCCTTGATCCACAACTAAGGCAGATGCTGCCGCCTCTTGGCCTTTCGCGCCTTTTATGATGGTGCCTGGCTCAATTGTTAAGGTTGTTCCATCGCCAACTACTACTTTACCTTCTAAGATATAAATGTTGTTTGCTGTCCAAGTTTCGTTCTCAGCTAAAATTCCACTTTTAGTAAGCTCTTCTCCTGGTTCTACAGGCGTTGGCCCTTCAGGATCATCGCTACATCCAGCTGCAAACCCCAATACTGCTACAGCACATAGGGATAAGAAGAAATTTTTCATGTTTTTCATTTTGATTTTTCAGTTATTTATGGTCTTTATTAAATTAAATCGTGTTTTTAGTTTGTCGACCCTTAAATTTTGCTACAAAGAACGCCTATTGATGTAATGTTAATATTACGCTAACATTACATTTAGGTTATTTAAATATTACGTATATGTTAGCAGGAAAACCAATCTGCTATAGATCAGTATCTTAGGTCAAGAAAACACACTAAACTCCAAGACTTGTCTTTAATAATGCAACTTCGATAGAAAATGACTTTCGATCTACATCCGTCATTACTTTTTTATTTTATTTTTTTGTAAATTCGCACCAATTTTCAGATAATTTTGCATTTAAATGCAGATTCAGCTGTTAACCCTGATATTTTCATATAAACAAAACAAAAACATAATTATGGCATTTGATATCGAAATGATAAAAGATGTTTATCAACGATTTGAGACTCGCATTAATGCAGCTCGTGAATCAGTTGGTAAACCACTTACACTTACCGAAAAAATACTTTATGCCCATCTCTGGGATGGTGAAACCAAAACTGCTTACAAAAGAGGACAGGACTATGTAGATTTTGCTCCAGATCGCGTTGCGATGCAGGATGCAACTGCACAAATGGCATTATTGCAATTTATGCAGGCTGGTCGTCCACAAGTAGCGGTACCGTCAACGGTGCACTGTGACCACTTAATCCAAGCTAAAATTGGAGCCGATGCTGACCTGGAAATTGCAAATGAACAGAATCGCGAAGTTTATGACTTTCTCTCTTCTGTATCTAACAAATATGGTATCGGGTTCTGGAAGCCAGGTGCTGGCATTATTCACCAAGTAGTATTGGAAAACTATGCCTTCCCAGGTGGTATGATGATTGGAACGGATTCACATACACCAAATGCGGGAGGACTGGGAATGGTTGCAATCGGTGTTGGTGGTGCAGATGCCTGTGATGTAATGGCAGGGCTGCCTTGGGAGCTTAAATTCCCTAAATTAATTGGCGTGAAGTTGACAGGAAAGCTTTCTGGCTGGACATCTGCGAAAGACGTAATCTTGAAGGTTGCGGGAATATTAACGGTAAAAGGTGGTACAGGGGCAATCGTTGAATATTTTGGTGAGGGTGCTCGTACTCTTTCTGCAACTGGAAAAGGAACTATTTGTAATATGGGTGCTGAAATCGGTGCCACCACTTCTATTTTTGGATACGACGAAAAGTCTGAGGCTTACTTAAGAGGAACGGACCGATCGGATGTTGCAGATCTCGCGAACCAGATCAAAGAACACTTAACAGGTGATGCGGAGGTTTACGCTAACCCTGAAAACTATTTTGATCAGGTTATTGAAATCAACCTTTCGGAACTAGAACCTCACGTAAACGGACCTTTTACGCCTGACTTAGCTTGGCCAATTTCAAAATTCGCCGAAGCGGTAAAAGAAAACAATTGGCCCGACAAATTAGAAGTTGGCTTGATCGGGTCATGTACAAACTCTTCTTATGAGGATATCAGCCGCGCCGCCTCTTTAGCACAGCAAGCTGTAGATAAAGACCTTCAGGTACAATCCGAATATACAGTTACTCCTGGTTCCGAACTTGTTCGCTATACTATTGAACGCGATGGATTCCTGAACACATTTGAACAAATTGGTGGTACCGTATTGGCGAATGCATGCGGACCTTGTATAGGACAATGGGCTCGTCATGGTGCAGATAAAAAAGAAAAGAACTCTATCGTAACATCGTTTAACAGAAACTTTGCCAAGCGTAATGACGGTAACCCGAATACCCATGCCTTTGTTGCTTCTCCGGAAATTACCACTGCTCTCGCCATTGCAGGAAAGTTATCTTTCAACCCGATGGTAGATACATTAACAAACTCAAAAGGAGAACAGGTTAAATTGGATGAGCCAACTGGTTTAGAATTGCCTACAAAAGGTTTCGCTGTGGAAGATGCGGGATATCAGGCTCCAGCCAAAGATGGCGCGGGAGTGCAAGTAGTAGTTAATCCAGAATCCGATCGTTTGCAGTTACTTGAACCTTTCAAACCTTGGAATGGCCAAGATCTGACAAACATGGTTTTATTGATTAAAGCAAAAGGAAAATGTACAACAGACCATATCTCTATGGCCGGCCCTTGGCTAAAGTACCGCGGTCATTTAGACAATATTTCCAATAACATGTTAATTGGAGCTATTAACTTTGTAAACGACAAAGCTGATACTGTTAAAAATCAATTAACCGGAGAATATGGCGCTGTTCCTGCGACGCAACGTGCATACAAAGCTGCAGGCATTGACACCATTGTAGTGGGTGATGAAAACTATGGTGAAGGTTCTTCACGTGAGCATGCAGCAATGGAGCCGAGACATTTAGGGGTTCGCGCGATCTTAGTTAAATCTTTTGCCCGGATTCACGAAACCAACCTTAAAAAACAGGGAATGCTGGCTATCACATTCGACAATCCTAACGACTATGATTTGATTCAGGAAGATGATCGAATAGACGTAATAGGTTTAACAGAATTCGCAGTTGGCAAACCGTTGACAGTTGTTTTAAATCATGCTGATGGCACAAAAGATTCTTTCCAAGTGAACCATACTTACAATGAACAGCAAATTGAATGGTTTAAAGCAGGTGGTGCTCTTAACATTATAAGACAAAGCCAAAGCTAAATTTCATTTCTATAGATTCTAAAAAGAGAGACGCTTTCATATGCATGAAGCGTCTCTCTTTTTTTATTTATTATAAAGATAATTTCTATTTAACATTCTGTTAATCTGCATGTTCTACCTTACAGTCCAATTAAATTCATATATCATGAGCAGATTAAACTTAGAGATCTCTGACAAGGAATTTGTAATCAAACTAGACCGCAGCACCTATACGATCGGAATGATTGAAAATGTAATAAAAAGAATTCAGTACGATTACGCTCCTTTTACACTAATAGACCATGAAACAGATGGTGATGTGCGCAGCAGAACTGCCGATCATTTTGTCGATTCATTCGATCACTTGTCTGAAAAATAATTGCTAAGAGGCTAATGGATAAGGACTTTTTATGAATTTTTTCTCCATTTAATAAAGGTTTATTTGCATATTTTAAATATATTCATTTATATTTATGCCGTAAATAAAACTTAAACTAATATTTGGAAATGGGAGATTTTGACAAAAGAGAACGTGAAGAAGTCTTTTCAAGAAAAGTGAGAGCAGGAAAACGCACCTATTTTTTTGATGTAAAAGCTACTCGTGCAAACGATTATTACCTAACGATCACAGAAAGCAAAAAGAGACTTGAAGATGGTGTATTTATCAAACATAAAATCTTTTTATACAAAGAAGATTTTGAAAAGTTTGCAGAAGGGCTAGCCGAAACGGTTAACTACATCAAGGAAAACCAAGAGGTCGTTGAAAAACGCTATGAGTTCTCTGAGAATGGTTTTTCTAATTCTGAACCTAATAAGGCTGACGACTTGAGCTTTTAGACTTGAGCTTTTAATTATTTATAAAGATTTTAATAAAAGAAAAAGCCCGGCATGCCGGGCTTTTTTAATTTCCTCCCTCTCTTCGTTTTCCCCTGATCAAACTCGCTATAATTAAGAATAAACCAACGATTAGTAACGAGTGAATAGCAAGGCCGATAACTTTAAAGATTAAACCAACCACCCAGCATACCAGCAATATTGATCCAATGATTATTAGTGTGTTTCTCATTTTTTTCTGATGAATAACAACATAGTAGGAAAAAAGTTTTCTATACTATAAACCTAAAACTTCGACACCTTGCTCAAAAACGATATCCACCGGAATATTATTCTTTGTCAACCGATTCAAATCGCCTTGAAGATCACGCTGAATAATACCATATTCCCTCTGGTAAGACTCAACCTTAGCTTTATCCCCATCACCTTGAGCCACCAAAATCATTTCACCAAGCTCATCCATTGCCTGTCTAAACACATTATAGTCAACTTGATAATAACCTTTATCATTCTTCTTAAAAGCACCCTTCTCTTGAAAAAAGTTAAAACTCATCATATTCGCTTTTCCATGTGCACTTGAAGCTCCAAATCGAACAGACCGAAGGATTCCCGCCATAAATGTTGTATAGTAGTCTTCGATTGACCCATCCAGCTCTCCTTCTTCCAAAAGCTTCGTAACCATGTAAAGCCCAAGGACATCCGCTTTACATTCCTCTAGCCACGAATACTGTTCTTGCAGAGCCTCCCTAACAAAGCCTTTCCCATTGATTGTCTGTTTAACACCAAGACCATGAGCCACTTCGTGAAACATAACATTCGAGAAGAATGCATCAAAGTTAATATACTCTCTTTGCTCTGGGTCAATCAGAACATTAGAAATCGGCAATAAAATTTTGTCGAATTTAGCTCTCATCGCATTTTTAAGCTGTGATCTTCTCGTGCCCTTTTCTTGCTGAATAACTTCACTATTAGGGAGATTTACAGCTATTGTCTTAGATCCGGAGTTACAGTCACCGGCATAATAAACGACATCGTAGGCATTTAATTCAGAATCTGTCCCCGGATTTTCCTTTTTATATAGAGGGTCAACCGGCAACCCTTTTTGTAAACCTGGCAACATACTCACGTATTTTGCCAGCCGAGCACTCCATTCTTTGTCTTTCACCAGTACATAAGATTCAAAAGCGGCCTTGGAGTTAAACAATTTATCTTCATAATTTTCAATGGGTCCAATAATAATATCCAAACCATTGGTCTTCATATCTAACCACGCTCGATCACTCAAATCATAATCATCGCTTACCAAAGCCGCGGCACGTAATACCAAGTACTTGCGTAGCTGCTCGTTGTTTGTTTTCTCTGCCGCCTGACGTAGATAATCTGCGGCTGTATTCAACTGCAAATTAAAAGCCTCAGAATAAGGAATAGCAATTAAATTCCCTTCCGGATTTCTTCGAATCACTGAATACATATCATGCTCCAGACCCGAATTCTCAAATTCTTCTTTTGTCATGTCAGGAGGATAAAAAAAAGCTCCAAGCGGCTTAGTCCCTACCCCTTCGATGAAAGGTTTATCCCCGTTGAGCCGATCCCACGGTCCATAATTAATATCAATAAATGCTTTGGTATGCTCATCAGTGATTGTTGCTAACAAACTATCACGCTGAGGGTATGCCTGTAACCAAAATAGATCGTCCATCACCTGTGCTGCTTTAATCAGCAATGGTAATACCTCTTTGTCATTATCGGAGAGAGCAGTTAAATCTGTAGTCAGCTCAACGACTTCATATATCTGAATTCTATCATCAACATATTGCTGCAATGAGTCTGCAGACGCAGTATCATTTGTGGCAGTTTGATTACAAAAACTCATGCTGCAGGCAATCCCTGCCAGAAGAACCATAAAGCATGATCTATAATGATTGATTCTCATAAAGATTCCAATTTTGAGGTAAACATAAAGGTACAAATCGAAAATAGCAATTTTATGTAGGTTCTAAAAAAAATGCTATTTTTGACCAAATAATACCTCGATGCAAAATTCAATTCTGTTAAGCGGAGCCAAATTCACAATAACAATCCAACGCCTTTGTCATCAATTAATTGAAAATCATCAGGATTTCTCAAATTCGGTTATTATAGGCATACAACCTCGTGGTGTCTACCTTGCCAACCGAATCGTTCAAGAATTGAAAAAGATTCTTAAAGTTGAAAATGTACCATCTGGCGATTTGGATATTACTTTTTTTCGCGATGACTTTAGAATGAAGGGGAGCCTTCCTCTTTCCCCGAGCAGCACGAACATGAACTTTATCGTAGAAAACAAAAAAGTGATTCTTGTGGACGACGTGTTATGGACAGGCAGAACCATCCGTTCTGCGTTAGATGCTATCCAATCTTTCGGACGTCCTGAAAAAGTCGAGTTGCTTGTTTTAGTAGACAGAAGATTTGCAAGGCACTTGCCGATTGAACCTGACTATGTTGGATTACCGATAGATTCCATCAATTCACAGAAAGTAATTGTAAGTTGGGCGGAAACAGATAAAAAGGATCAGGTCTTATTAGTAAATGAAGAGAAAAATTAAAGTCGTCTAAGTAAAAAGAGCATGAAAGAGGCAGCTGCAGAACAACTCAGTACCAGACACATATTAGGGATAAAAGATCTGACTCAGGGAGATATCAACTTAATCCTGGACACTGCACAGACGTTTAAAGATGTTTTGAACAGACCGATCAAGAAGGTCCCATCACTAAGAGATATCACAATTGCGAATATTTTCTTTGAAAACTCGACCCGAACCCGTCTTTCTTTTGAACTAGCGGAAAAGCGATTATCGGCTGATATTGTGAATTTCTCTGCGTCTTCTTCATCCGTTAGCAAAGGTGAAACGTTGATTGACACAGTCAACAATATCTTGGCGATGAAAGTTGATATGATTGTCATGCGCCACCCCTATCCCGGTGCCGGCGTGTTTTTAAAGAACCATGTTGATGCTCAAATTGTTAATGCTGGAGATGGAGCTCATGAACACCCTACACAAGCATTACTTGATTCATTCTCGATTCGTGAGCACCTGGGTGATGTTGCTGGGAAAAAGATAGCGATTATCGGCGATATCCTTCATTCCCGTGTAGCGCTGTCAAATATTCTTTGTTTAAAGAAGCTAGGTGCAGAAGTAATGGTTTGCGGACCAACTACACTTATCCCAAAGCATATCCAGTCACTGGGCGTAAAAGTAGAGCATAATCTTATGGCGGCACTCAATTGGTGCGATGTGGCTAATATGCTCCGAATTCAATTAGAACGACAAGACATCTCTTATTTCCCTTCTTTACGTGAATATTCTATGTTGTATGGTTTGAATAAAAAAATAGTGGATTCCTTAGATCGGGAAATTACCATTATGCACCCCGGGCCCATCAACCGAGGTGTGGAAATTACCAGCGATGTAGCCGACAGTAAACACTCGATCATTCTAGAGCAGGTTGAAAATGGAGTAGCAGTCCGAATGGCTGTATTGTATTTACTAGCTGCCAAAAGGGGGTAAAACACAGATCGATTTATGTCTATCGGCAATTATGCATTAACAATTGTATTTTTTAACAATTATTAACGTTATTTTAATGTCGGCCTGTTTATATTCAAGGCATAAATTGTTTAAAAAATTAATAATCATCTTATCTTAGCACAAAAAGAATATTAGACAATATGTTTAAAAAATTCACTCAAATCAGTCTTGCTCTTAGCTTACTTGCTGGCGGAGCTTATGCACAGCAAGGAGCCTGGCAAGAGATAGACGAAGCTTATAAAAGTGGAATGGAACTGTACGAGCGTGGAAAATATGTTGCTGCCTCAAAACAGTTCGACAAAGTTGAGAACACACGGATAAGATCTGTTATTCAAGAAGATGAACAGGCTCAGGCAAGCTTATTGAAAGAAAAAGCCCGTTTTTACCAAGCGGTATGCGCCTTAGAAATGGGCAATATAGATGCAGAAAACCTGTTCCTTAAATTCATCAAAGATTATCCGACAAGTTCTAGTACCAAAGCAGCATATTACCAGGTGGGAAGATCTTATTTTGGTCAAAAGAATTACGATAAAGCTATTGAATGGTTTGAGAAGTTAGATGCAGGTGCTTTGAGTGGCCTAGAAAGTTCTGAGTACCGTTTCAAACTCGCCTATTCGTATTTCAAAAAGGATCGGCTTCAAGAGGCCAAACCTATGCTTGAACGTCTTAAAAACGAACGCTCTCCTTATAATGAGTCTGCTATTTACTACTATGCTTATTTAGCATACTTAGATGGCGAATACAAAACAGCTTTATCAGAATTTGAAAGATTAAAAGGATCAAAACAATTTGAAAGCAGCTACCCCTACTACATCGCATCTCTCTATTACTTGGACAAACGCTATGATGATGTACTAGCTTATGCAATTCCAATATTAGAAACAACGAAACAAGAAAGTGAAACCGACCTGCTCCGTATTGTCGGTGCGACATATTTCTCAAAAGGGGATTTAGAAAACTCCAAGATCTACTATGATAGGTATCAGGCGGCAGATCAGGGTGCGACACAAAGCAATCAGGACACCTACAACATCGGTTATATAGCCTATACTGAAGGAGATCTCGACAAAGCGATTGCTGAACTTGAGAAAATGGACCAACCTGAAGCATACTATCAGGCTGGTATGATTACCCTAGGTGATGCTTTCTTGCAAAAAGGCAATAAACAAAGCGCCCGTAATGCCTTCTTTAGAGCTTCTAAACTTGATTTCGATCCCGAGCTTCAAGAAGAAGGTGCACTGAATTATGCAAAACTATCATACGAACTCGAGTTCCATCAAGTGGCGTTAGAGGCGACGCAAAGTTTCCTAAAAACCTATCCGAATTCAGAAAATACAGATGAGGCGAAGACTTTGCTTGCAGAGATTCTATTAACGACCAAAAATTACAGTGAGGCTGTCAATATATTAGAAACAATCCCTAACCGGGGTAGGGAGGCCAACGCCGCCTACCAAAAAGTTACATATTTCAGAGGCTTAGAACATTACAACGAGCGTGCATTTGAAAATGCAATTTCATTATTTATGCGTTCGGAAAGTGTGCCTGCTGACCCCAATATACAAGCATTAGCGACTTACTGGAAAGCTGAAGCTATGTACGAGGTGCGTAAATACGGTGAAGCTGTCGTTAATTTTGATAAATTCCTTCGTTATCCAGTTGCAAAAAGCACATCAGTTTACAGCTATGCTAATTATGCCCTTGCCTATGCAGCTTACCGAAATTCATCATTTTCAACAGCAGCAAACTACTTCGAACGTTTCTTAGCAAGTAGTGATTCTGATCAAAATACCCGTAACGATGCGATTGCCCGTTTGGGAGATTCTTACTTCTCGCTGAGAAGCTACGACCGGGCAATGACACAGTACAATAAATTGATCAGTGCAAAAGTGAAGGGTGAAGATTATGCGCTCTATCAAAGAGGTATTATACAAGGCTTACAAGGTGATATCGAGACTAAGATCGCGACACTGATCGAGCTTCAAGAACAATTCCCTAATTCCAACTACTCAGATGACGCTGCATTTGAGATCCCATATTCGCGCTTTTTGCAGGGGGATTATGAAACTTCGATTACCGGACTTCAAGAAATGATTGAAGAATATCCTCGCAGTAGCTATGTACCAAGAGCTTTGATTACGATTGGACTCGTTCAATATAATAAACAGGAGAATGACGAAGCAATAAAAACATTTCAACGTGTTGTTGAAGACTATTCTACAACCGATGAAGCGAAGTTAGCTCTGAAAACCATACAGAACATTTACATAGACCAAGGTGATGCGCAAGGCTATCTAAGCTATGCGCAAACGACAAATATTGGTAACCTTTCAACTGCAGAGCAAGATAATATTACATTCCAAGCGGCAAACGGACTATTTGCTCGTGGCGAATACGAAGCTGCAGTTGAAGCAATCAACGCATATTTCGATAAGTTTCCAAAACCAATCCAAGAGAAATATGCTCGCTTTATCCGAGCTGAAAGCCTTTGGAAAACAGGAAAACCGAAAGAAGCTTTACATGATTATAACATTATTCTGAATGACTGGACGAGCCCTTATACGGAACGTACCTTAATCAGCGTATCTCAATTACACTTAGATCTGGAGCAATACAACGAAGCAATCGCTCCGCTGAAAAAACTTGAATTAACTTCTGACTATGTAGCCAATTACGGTTTTGCTGTAAACAACCTTATGAAATCATACTACATGATGGGTGAAATGGATGAGACGTTAAAATATGCAGGCTTCGTAAAAGGCTATGAAAAATCTTCTGAAGAGGATATCGCGCGAGCACATTTGTATTCTGGAAAAGCATATTTAGCTCAAGAAAACAAGGCCGCTGCTAAAAAAGAATTCGAGGCTGCAGCCAACGGTAGTCAAACTGTCGTAGGCGCTGAAGCTAAATATAATTTTGGACGTCTGCAGTTTGAAGAAAAAGGGATTAAGGCTGCTCAGGCTACCGCTTTTGATCTGATTAAAAACATGCCATCGCATGATTACTGGGTAGCCAAAAGCTTTATACTCTTAGCCGACACGTACGTTGCTCTGAAAGATGAGTTCCAGGCAAAAAGTACATTGGAGAGCATCTTAGAAAATTATGAAAACAAAGAGGATGACATCATCCCCGAAGCTACCGAACGTTTAGACAAACTTAATAACAAAGAATAAGTCATGATATTGAAGATTTCAATGCTTAAATATACATTTATGATCGGATTGGGTGTTTTGTCGCTGAACACCTTTGCGCAGGTAGATACAACGAAGACACCTGAAAGCAATACGCAACAATCGACCACAATCGAAGAAGTTGAAGTTATACGCGACTATCGACCGATTCTGGCGGACGCGGTTAAAATCCGGCGCAGTCCCAACCTCAGTGACACACGCACATTTCAACCGTCGCTGAACTATAACATCATGGATAAGCGACTTAACCTGCCTTCGGGTATGGGACAGTTGAATATTCAGGAGGTACAATCGACACGCCCTGACATCATGACAAATAACTATGCGAAATTGGGTATAGGCAATTTTAATACGATTCTCGGTGAGGTGTACGTGAATACTGGCACAGCAGATATCTACCAAGCCGGCTTTTACGCTAAGCATCTTGGTCAGAAAGGCGATTTGGAAGGCCAAAAGTTTTCTGAACAGAAGATAGGCGTATTTGGAAAACGTTTTATGGATGCTTTTACCTTAAAAGGCGAAGTGGGTTATAATCGTTATGGAACTGCGTTTTATGGTTATATACCTGAGCTTTACGCCGCTGCACTTACTCCAGAAAATCAAACCTTCAATGATTTCTACCTTTCAGGTGAGTTGCTAAAAAATTATGATCCAAACGCAGATGATGTGAGTTATTCATTGAAGGCAGATGCCTATCTATTCAGTGATGCGTTCAATGCAAAAGAAAATTCATTTGCGATCAGTGGGTATTTCAATAAAACTATTCAAGCGTTTAACCTCGGAGCAAACGTATCGGCCGACTTGACGACAGTGAAAGGAACCGATTACAGCACACCGAATAATATAGTGCGATTAAATCCCTATATCCGTTTCCAAGGAGAAAACTACAAATTGACTTTGGGAGCCAATTTCGTCGCCGAAAGTAATGATACCAGCCGGACCAACCTCTTCCCTTCAGCCGATTTCGAATTAGATATTGTCCCACAATTTGCGACGATATTCGGGGGCGTTAATGGAGATGTTACAAAAACGTCATTACGTACGCTGGCGCAAGACAATCCTTATTTGAACGAAAACATCAATATAAATAATATGGTTGATCGTTTGAATATTTTCGCAGGGGTAAAAGGTAATTTAGGAGCTACTTTTGGTTACAAAGCTAATTTCTTCTACCGTAAAATCGAAGATATGCCGTTATTTGTTAACAACATCGATGACCCAACACGCTTTGACGTCATTTACGATCCAGGCACCGAAGATGCCACCACAATTTCAGGCTTTGAAGGCGAGATCAACGTGCGTGTATCTCAGACTGTAAATATTGGAGGAAAGTTAAATATCAGCGATTACAAACTATCTACAGAAGATGAGCCTTGGTTTATGCCAACGGTTCGCATATCGTCTGACGCCAGAATTAATATTAGCGAAAAGTTATTTTTAACAGGAGAGGTTTTCTTTAACGGAGAAACTTCCGCCAGGTACCTCGATCCACTGATAGATTTCGGCGGTGAACCTCCATTCTCAGTACGGAAGATCCCAGCATTCGTTAACCTGAATGCCGGCGCGGAATATCGAATCACCAATCAGTTTGGCATTTTCGTTCAAGCTAACAACTTAGTGAACGATGCGTATGAGAAATACCTCTACTATCCTCATCTAGGTTTCAATATTATCGGCGGATTAAATTATTCATTTTAAATAAATAACTTTGCGTCGCAAAGATGGTCAATATAGGTTCAATTATAAGAAGAGAACTAGCAAATAAAGAAACATTTTATCTGCCTGGCGTTGGCATGTTCAAAAAAGAATATAGGCCAGCTTATTTTGATGAAGACAAACAGCTTTTCATTCCGCCCTCACACGCACTTCTTATTAGCAATCAGAAGATTGACCGTAATGCTCTTACAGAGTTTATAACGGGGAATCACAATTTATCTCTGAGCGAAAGTAAAAAGGTTTCATCGTCAATAGTCGATAAATTAGAAGATTGTATTTCCAGCAAACAGAAAGCGTATATCGAGGGATTAGGCGACTGCTTCGTAAATCCTCAAGACGAGCTAGTCATCATTCCCGAGGAAGAAACATCAGAGTTTAGCTTATACGACCCTATCGAGGAAGCCGAAATACTACCCATAAGAAAACAGGAAAAAAGCTTAGAAGCTTTAGTAGCAGAAACTTCTTCTGAAATTGAAACAACCAACAATACAGATAATTCAGAGACCGAAACAGTTGATGAAGATACATTCGAACCGATTGTGTTAGACAATGAGCTGGATGATTCAGCATTAGAAAGAGACTCCAAAAGATGGCTTTGGCCTGTTATTGGCATTGCCGCATGCATCATAATTGCGGGAATATGGTTTCTGATGCCAAGAGGAAAGGAACAGCCGGCAATAAACCAACCGGTTGCTACGGCTCAGACAGAGAACGATCAAGACTCTCTTTCAACGCTACAAGGAGAAGGTGCCACCGCACTGACCGTATCGGACACATCAACCGTCACCGACGCCGTTGCGAACAACAATCCCGAAGAAATCATCAGAAAACCTAGCGGAAGATATGAAATCATTATCGCTGCATTCGAAACCATGACAGAAGCAAAAGATTTTGTTAACAAAACAAATGCAAAAGGCTATAATGTTTATATATTGCAAAATAATAGACCCGGTAATATGAATAAGATAAGTTATGCTACGTTCAATACCTCGGCAGAAGCATCTGAATCACTTTCACGGGTAAGAGAAGAATTAGCCAAAGAAGCTTGGCTATGGGAAAATAAGAACTATAATATCAATAATCAAAACTAAAGAATAATAACACCTATGCTATTACAAATTGACACCACCCTACCATTGGATACGATGATGACGGCGGCAGAACAAGTAGTTCAAGAACCAGAAAAACTGCGTTTTATTGATCTCCTAATTAAAGGAGGGTGGGTAATGCTACCCTTGGCACTTTTGCTCTTAATAGGCTTAGTTATCTTCATTGAAAGATACCTCACCATCCGCAAAGCAAACCGCTTTGAAAAGAATCTGATGGTTCAGGTGAAACAAAGCATCCTCTCCGGAAAACTGGAATCAGCATTAGCAATTTGCAGAAACAACAACGGCCCTCTCGGGCGTATGCTCCAGAAAGGACTTCTAAGAATCGGTCGCCCAATTAAAGAAATTGAAGGTGCTATTGAAAATGTGGGTAAACTTGAAGTTGCTAAACTTGAAAAGAACATCAATATTTTAGGAATTATTGCCGGGATCGCTCCGATGATGGGGTTTGTTGGTACGATTATCGGTGTAATTGCAATTTTCCATGAAGTGGAGCTCGCTGGTGTGATTGATATTGGTACCGTATCTGGCGGACTCTATGTAAAAATGGTATCGTCAGCAACCGGATTAATTATCGGTATCATCGCCTATATTGGTTATCATATCCTAAATGAAATGGTTGAACGTATCATCCTTCGTATGGAAACAGATGCAATTGAGTTTATCGACCTCCTTGATGAGCCTGTATCTTAGCGGTCAATTTGTTTTATTTAGAATTTAGTAACTTTGTTATAATAGCAAGTAAATGAAAATTAGACGAAGAAGGGAAAAGCCGAAAGCAGAGGTGCACACCGCAGCATTGAACGATATCATGTTCTTTTTGATGCTGTTCTTCCTCTTAGCTTCGGCTGTGGCCAATCCACAGGTAGTAAAACTCTTATTGCCAAGATCCAGCTCGGGCGAGCAGTCGTTGGCAAAGAAGACGATTACAGTGTCAATCACTGAAAACCTGGAATATTTCATAGAGAAGGAACCTGTACCCGTAGAGAATTTATTACCTGCTTTACAGGCATACGTTCAACCGGGAGAAGAACTGACAATTATGCTATATGTCGATCGGAGTGTTTCTATCAGAGATGTGATCGAAGTAATGGATGCGGCTAATCAATTACGGATAAAATTGGTATTGGCAACCGAACCAAAACCACAATAAGGATTTAATAAGATGAGTTTTCACCAACAAGAGGACAATTATTACCCAAAAGCAATTGGGATTTCGGCGGGAATCATGGTAGTTCTTTTTATTATTAGCTACTTTATTATCCTTGGGAATCCGATGCCTCAATTTGGAACTGGAGGCATCATTGTAAACTATGGAACCTCACCAGTTGGTATGGGTGATGATTATATGAGTATTGACGAGCCTTCGATGGATCCGAATGCTAATGAAACGAGGCCAGACCGTGTCGTTCCCGATGCATCTCCTGAGCCCGTAGCCTCGCAACAAACAAGCGACAAAGCCATCGTTACTCAAGATATGGAAGATGCACCCGCAGTTGTCACGAAGGAAAACAGCCCAAACCCAACGCCGGTAGCAACACCAGAAAAAAAAGAAAGTAAACCTACCGTAAACCCCAATGCCTTATATACCGGCAAGAAAAATAATGCATCGGGAACAGGTGATGGAACAGGCACTACAGCTGGAAATCAAGGGAGCAGGCAAGGAGACCCTCTTGCTGCCGATTATGGCGAAGGAGGATCAGGCTTTGGTGATGCGGCTCTTAGTTTGGAAAACAGGCGCTTTGTTGTTGCTCCTCAAATTGAAGACAACGGCCAACAGTCAGGAAAAATAGCTGTTGAAGTCCGCGTAGACCGTGATGGAAAAATTATATCTGCCAGAGCAGGTGTCCGCGGTACTACAATTTCGAATAATGCCCTATATGAAAAATGCGAACGGGCAGCACTTGGCGCACAATTAAACCGTCTCGAAAAAGCACCTCCTGTACAAACGGGTGTCATTGTCTTTAACTTCAAGTTGAAATAGCTTAATCAAGCTTAATCCATGCAATACCAAGAGACTCTGGATTATCTCTATAACAGACTTCCTCTGTTTAGTCGGATAGGCGATGCCGCTATAAAAAAGGATTTATCGAATACCTTAAAGATCTGCGAAGCCTTAGGCAATCCACAAAAGAACTTCAGGTCAATTCACATCGCTGGAACGAATGGAAAGGGTTCTGTTTCCAATATGCTAGCCGCAGTACTTCAGCAGGCTGGCTACAAAACAGGAATCTATACCTCGCCTCACCTCTTAGATTTTAGAGAACGGATACGGATTGACGGAGAAATGATATCCCAACAAGAGGTTGTGGACTTCGTTGAAAAACAGCAAGATTTTATCGAAACTCTTCAACCATCCTTTTTTGAGGTTACGGTTGCTATGGCGTTTCATCACTTTTCCGAACACAATGTAGATATCGCGATTATCGAAACAGGCTTAGGTGGGCGGTTAGATTCTACCAACGTTATCCATCCTACACTATCGGTTATTACCAATATCAGCCTCGATCATACCCATATGTTGGGCAATACATTACCGCTGATAGCGCGCGAAAAAGCGGGGATCATCAAACCTGGAACCCCTGTTATTATCGGCGAGAAACACCAAGATACAACCAGTATTTTTCTTGACACCGCCGCAAACACCGGCAGCGAAGTTATTTTTGCGCAAGATGAATGGACAGTCACAGTTGAGAATAAAAATGATGAATATCTAAGCTTACAGGCAGAAAATCTTAAACATAAAACTGCAGAAGCAGCTTCAACTTCACTCCCAACAACCTTCAACATTAAGCTGGATCTGCCCGGTAGCTATCAAGAAAAGAACATCTTGTCTGTCCTATCAGCTGTTAACGAGTTAAATCATCAAGGTTATCAAATCTCAAAAACCAATATAGTTGACGCGCTTGCTCATGTTAAGGATTTAACCGGACTCATGGGACGCTGGCAAACACTCAGGAAAGAACCACGCGTTATATGTGATACAGGGCATAATGAAGCCGGTTGGAAGGCAGTTATAAGCAACTTACACGACGCAAAATACCAACACCTCCATATGGTGATAGGGATTATGAAAGATAAAGATATAACAGCACTCCTTTCACTTTTACCGACAAATGCCACCTATTACTTCTGCAATGCGGCTTTCGATCGCGCCCTTCCTGCATGCGAACTAGCCCGGTTAAGCCAGGCTTCTGAACTTCAGGGCCAAGCTTACGCGTCGGTTACTGATGCGGTTCAATCTGCCCTGCAAAATGCAGGTAAAAAAGATTTGATTTTTATCGGTGGCAGTACTTTTATTGTCGCAGAGGCACTCACTCTGTTTGTTTAATTAACTTAATTTTATCCTTTTCGGCCTGACTCATATTCTTGAATTCTTTGTAGGAATCCATGATATACAAACGGATCTGTTCATCGTCCGACTGCTCAACAAATTCATAAGACGGTCGAAATTTCACCATAAACAAGTCCAAATCACGCCCTTTTAGAGGTATAATCGGTGTGATAATACCTTCATTAAACCTAGCATTAATTACCCGGTTCTCTTTTTCTTCAATCAACAATTCATAACGCCTTCGGGCTTCCTTCGCCTCCCTCCCAAATAACCGGGACGGAGAAATCGCAATCCCTCCACCTTGAGCCGTGTGAACCGATTTGCCACGCTCCCGCGCAAGCCGAATCTCTTCTTCCAGCTGTACATCAGACAAATCGGTTATTTCAACATCTTCCAGGATGTTAAAGTCTTTCAACGGTGTCATATAGACCCGCTTCAGCTCGTGGTCAACTACAACCAGGGTATCTAAGCGATATCCGGGATAACCAAATGTCAATAGATCGTTCACATTGGCATCTATCGAAAACTCTCCTGATGCTGTCGTTTCAACAAGCACATCGGTACGCACATTTTTTACTTCAACTTGCTGAATAGGTTTCGAACTATCCAACTCCATAACAATCCCTTTCAGTGTCTGCGCTTGCGCTCCAGACACGAGTAGGATGAACAAGAAAAATACGACTACCCTCTTCATTCCAAACATTTAAAAAGCCTGCTATCGTATTAACAGATTAGCAGGCTTTTCGTTTTATTATTTCTTCCAGGTATTATTACTCGGATTTGAGTCCGGTAATACTTTGTCCGGATCGAGTTCTACCTTCACAACATCTTCAGACGTTTCAAATAGAAAATCCCATGTAATATTTCTCTCCCAGACCTCAACCGGTAGTGTTACGCGAGTCGTCTTGCCACTCGCAGTCGTCACATCAGCTATTACCGGCATCGGCAGCTTTTCCAAATTAATAATGCTAATTACGGCACCCTCAGACTTCTGTGCTACATTGGTTACCGCCTGATCAAATTGCCAATTATTTTCAAACCAGCCCCTCCAGAACCAAGATAACTTTTGACCCGACACATTCTCCATTGTTCTAAAGAAATCATCTGGTGTTGGGTGTTTATACGCCCACTCATTGATATAAGCACGCAAAGCTTTATCGAATCGCTCCGGTCCTAAAATCACATCCCGAAGTAACTTCATTCCAAACCCAGGCTTATAGTATGCCAGAATCCCCATGTGACGCTCGTTCATAACACTCGGCGCAGTCATAACAGGTTCAAGCGCAGGATTTGTTAACAAAGCCGCCATCTTATTTGCATCTTGTTTGCCGCGATAATATTCGCCGTTATTAAATTCTTCAGTAGAAATTCCGTTTAGAAAGGTGTTAAAACCTTCATCCATCCATGCATGAAGGCGCTCGTTACTGCCCACAATCATCGGAAACCAAATATGACCAAACTCATGATCGGTAACCCCCCATAAGCTTGCTCCTTTCGCCTTATATCCACAGAATACAATCGCCGGATATTCCATACCTCCCACATTTGAAGCTACATTGACCGCAACCGGATAAGGATAGTTGAACCATTTTTCAGAATAATGTTCTACAGATGCCTTAACATATTCAGTCGACCGCTCCCATGCATTACCCCCATTACTTTCTTCTGGATAAGCAGATAATGCAAAAGAAGTCTTCCCGTCTTTGAGATTAATTTTAGCCCCATCGATGATAAACGCAGCGGATGACGCCCACGCAACATCCCTTGTATTCTCTAACCGGTACTTCCATGTAAGCGTCTTTGATTTCGATTGACTTGCACCCTGACGCACTTCTTCCTGAGAACGAATAATAACGGTTTCATCACTGCTTTGTGCCTTGTTCCATCTCTTTAATTGTTCTGCTGTTAATACCTCATCCGGGTTTAGTAGCTCACCGCCCAAAACAACAAAATGATTACTAGGTGCCGTAATTTCCACATCGATATTACCATAGTTCAAATAAAACTCTCCAGGTCCTAAATAAGGATCTGTATTCCAGCCAAGCACATCGTCAAATACCGCCATCCGAGGGTACCACTGCGCTATCGAATAGATATCACCATTCTTAGTCTCCAAGATACCCGTACGGTCAGATCCGTACTTTGGAACAACATAGCTGTAGTCTATTGTCAATTGCGCTTTCCCTCCGTTCTCCTTTAAAGCTTCAGGAAGGTCAACCTGCATTCGCGTATCGCTGATGGTATATTCAACATCACTACTGCCCAACCTCACAGACTTTATATTGTAACCTCCGTCAAACTCTTCCCCTTTCGCACCGTAGCGGCTATCTGTTAGCGGGATTATCTTATTTCCAATCGCATCTTCTTTGAACATATTCTGATCCAGCTGGATCCACAAAAAATCAAGCGCTTCCGGACTGTTATTTGTATAATCTATTGTTACTGAAGCAGTAACTGTTCTATTTTCGTCATTCAATGTAGCTCTCAGCTTATAGTCAGCGGCATTTTGCCAATACTTTGGTCCCGGTTTACCCGACGCCGAACGGTATTCGTTCCCGTTTGTCTGATAAAAGCCTGGTCTAAATGCCTCCACATAGTCATAATTGCTTTCTGTTTGAGCGAAAGCCACGCCCGAAAGACATAGCATACCCACCAAAGCCTTCAATGGTAAAGTGTTTGATAATCTCATATTCTCAAGATTGCTTAGTTTATAATAATTTATCTGTGTATTCTTCGTTATCGAACCCTAAAATAATAGGCCCCTTCCCTTCGATGATTGGTCTCTTAATCAGGGAGGTATGATTCTGCATTAATTGACTTGCAGTTTCAGGTCCGTTGACCCCTTCCTGTACCTCTTTGTCCAGTTTACGCCAAGTTGTCCCTCTTTTATTTATTAACGGCTCCCATCCCACTTCATCTTGCCACTCAGTAATTTTATCTCCTGCAATCCCAGACTTTTTATAATCATGAAATTCATATTCCTTTCCATTTTCCTCTAGCCAATCGAGAGCCTTTTTAACCGTATTGCAGTTTTTTATACCATAAACTTTTAACATATCCTTGTTTAATTATTTATTAAAGCGAGTCATTGTCAGTTCCAGACCGACAGATACAAAACTTTGTGTCATCTCTACGGCATGTTCAATAAGCGACGGCAGTTCCGGCAACTCCTCTTCGTCAAACCCACTCAGTACATAATCTACCTGACGCCCTCGTGGAAAATTGTCCCCTACTCCAAAACGCAGCCGGGGGTAGTTCTGCCCCCCGCATAACGCTTCTATATTCTTCAATCCGTTATGCCCCGCGCTACTGCCTTTCGGTTTCAAACGTACCTTACCAAACGGAATTGCAATATCATCGACAATCACCAGAACATTTTCCATCGGAATTTTCAATTCCTTCATCCAGTAGTTTACAGCCTTACCGCTCAGGTTCATGTATGTCGTCGGTTTAATAACGTGGACAACCCTGCTTCTAAATTTAAATTCTGAGTAATACGCATATTTCAACGTTGAATAGGAAGCACCTGCCTTCTTCACCAGCTCATCGGCAATCATAAAACCAATATTATGTCGCGTATCTGCATATTCCTGGCCAATATTACCAAGACCAACAATTAGGTATTTCATCTACTGGGTTTAATTAGATTCAAAAATAACAAATAATAATAAAGCACATAAAAAAAGGGCAGTGATTGTGGATCACTACCCTCTTTTTTAAAGTTTATTGCAAAAATATTACTTCGCTGCAGCTTTTGCTTCTTGCTCTGCCTGACGAAGCGCACGAGACATCACTACCGATACAATGGTATCGTCACTGTTGTTCAATACTTTCGCATCATCAAGTTTCACTTCTCTAACGCGCACAGACTTACCAACTTCTAAGCTATTTAAGCTAACTTCAATAACTTGAGGCATATTAGCCGGCAATGATTTAACACGAAGCGTACGAAGCTTCTGTATTAATTTACCACCAGCACGTACACCTGGCGATGTTCCGGTCAACTTAACCGGAATAAGCATAGTCACTTCTTTCTTATCATTTAATTCTAAGAAATCGATATGACGAATTTGATCGTTCAATGGGTGAAACTGTATTTCCTGAACAATAGCTTGGAACTTTTTACCATCCAAGTCTAAATCTACGAAATGAACATCGGGTGTATACACCAACGATTTCAAATCAGCTGCGGACACTGCAAAGTGGTACTGTTCCTTCCCACCGTAAAGAACTGCAGGCACTTTGCCTTCATAACGCAATTCCTTAGCGTCTCTTTTCCCTACGTTCCCTCTTAGGGAACCGCTAATAGCAATTGATTTCATATTTATTATTATTTATTAATTTACTACTGAATATTAAAAAGATTACTGATCGACCCGTGCTCATTTACATTTTTTATTGCCTCGGCAAACAATTCTGCAGTCGATAATACTTTAATCTTTTCACTCTCGTGTTTCAACTGGATGGTATCCGTTACGATCAACTCTGTCAAAGCAGATTTTTCGATCGTTTCATAAGCATTGCCTGATAAAACCGGATGTGTACACACCGCGCGAACACTATTTGCCCCTTTCTCCATAATCAATGACGCAGCTTTAGATAAGGTACCGGCCGTGTCACAAATATCGTCGATCAATACAATGTCTTGTCCAGTTACATCCCCGATAATTGACATCGATTCGATCTCATTGGCACGCTTCCTTTGTTTGTCACAAATCACCACCTCCGCATTAAAATACTTTGCAAACGTACGTGCTCTGTGTGACCCACCCATATCCGGCGATGCAATCGTCAAGTTCGGTAGGTTCAACGCCTTTATATGAGGAACAAAAATTACAGAAGCATCCAAATGGTCAACCGGGATATCAAAAAAACCCTGAATCTGCGCCGCATGCAAATCCATCGTCATAATACGGTGTGCACCTGCTGCAGTTATTAGATTAGCGATCATCTTTGCGCCGATAGCTACCCTTGGTTTGTCTTTCCGATCTTGGCGAGCGTAACCGAAATAAGGAACCACCGCAGTAATATAATGCGCTGAAGCACGCTTTGCCGCATCAATCATCAGCAAGAGCTCCATAATATTATCTGCCGGCGTATTCGTCGACTGAATAACAAAAACATCGCTACCGCGAACAGATTCATTATAAAAGGGCTGCATTTCACCATCGCTGAAGCGCGAGAGGGTTTTTTCTCCTAGCTTTTTCCCGTAGGACTCAGCAATCTTTTCAGCCAGTTCAACATTACTTGACCCGGAAAAAAGTTTTACTGTGTTAAATTGTAAAGGCATGGCGCTATACTCATTTTAAAAAAACAAACTCGGGCTGTTAGCAACAACCCGAGTTCTTATTTCAGTTGCCCGACCAGGATTCGAACCTAGACAATCTGAACCAAAATCAGATGTACTACCTTTATACTATCGGGCAAAATACCTCTTATTTAAGGCATCTCCGTTATCGGACTGCAAATATAGAGCGATATTTTATATGTTGCAAACATATTTTATTTTTTTTCTCCAAACAGCTCTAAATCCGCTCGATATTTAAAGAAAATATAGGTAATTCAATTCAAATACTTATTTTCGATTTTTATTTGAGACATATATGATGACTTATAGCAAAGTGAACAACCTGTTGGGTTGGTTAAGTTTCTTAATAGCGACAACAACTTACATATTAACGTTAGAACCAACAGCAAGTTTTTGGGATTGTGGTGAATTTATCGCTGCAGCCTATAAAATGCAGATTGTTCACCAACCCGGAGCCCCGCTTTTCCTCATGCTCCAAAACCTCTTTTCTAACTTTGCTATGGGAAATCCGGCGCTCATCGCCTATTGGATGAACGTAGGCTCGGCGGTTTCCAGCGGTCTAACGATCTTATTTCTTTTTTGGACAATTACAGCACTCGCCCGTAAAGTCATCGCACCCCGGGATGCTGAACTAACCCAAACACAACTGATCCAGATCATGGGTGCGGGACTGGTTGGCGCATTGGCCTATACCTTTTCCGATACATTTTGGTTCTCAGCGGTTGAGTCTGAAGTATACGCCATGGCGTCTCTGTGTACCGCAGTTGTATTCTGGGCGATACTCAAATGGGACTACCATGCAGATGAGCCTTATTCAGAAAGATGGCTGATCTTAATAGCCTATGTAATGGGCCTGTCAATCGGTGTCCATTTATTGAACTTACTGACTATTCCTGCACTTGCACTTGTTGTTTATTTCCGGAAGTCGACGAAACCAACCAACAGTGGCACCATCAAGGCGCTGCTATTAGGCTGCGTTATCCTAGCCCTTATTTTATGGGGCATCATCCAATACTCAATTAAAGCAGCTGCCTATATCGACCTTTTCTTTGTCAACTCACTTGGACTTGGATTCGGGTCAGGCATCATTCTTTTTGCCGTTTTGGTGATCGGGGGACTGACGTACGGTATTATCTATTCGATAAAACACCACAAACCAATGCTGAATATTATGTTGCTGTGTGTTTCTTTTATCCTGATCGGTTACAGCTCTTTCGCTATGGTAGTCGTTCGTGCCAATGCTGACCCAACCTTAAACAACAGCGACCCAGACGACACATTTTCCATTTTAGGTTATTTAAATCGTGAACAATATGGTGATGATCCGCTATTCAAAGGTCCGTACTTCGATTCACAACCCATTGAATATGTCGAAGGTTCCGCTATTTACAGAAAAGGCGAAGACAATTACATTAAAGTAGGCAATAAACCCAAATACAAATATGACCGTGAAACCTTTTTGCCGCGGATTTATAGTTCCGAACATGCACAGGTCTATCGTAACTGGTTAAACCTTGGCGAAGGTGAACAACCCAGCTTTGGAGATAACCTTAGCTTCTTGTTTTCTTACCAGATCGGACATATGTACGCCCGGTATTTTATGTGGAATTTTGCTGGTAGACAAAACGACCAGCAGGGCCATGGCAATTTTACAGACGGAAATTGGATCAGTGGTATCTCATTTATTGATCAGATGCGATTGGGTGGACAGAACGCTCTCCCTGATTCACAGAAAAATAATCCATCAAGAAATACCTATTTCTTTTTACCATTGATCCTGGGCTTGCTTGGCGCTTTCTGGCATTTTAAATACAATCAAAAAGATGCAGGGATCGTAGGTCTGCTCTTCTTTTTCACAGGTATAGCTATTGTACTGTATCTCAACCAAAACCCGATGCAGCCAAGAGAACGTGATTACGCCTTCGCGGGATCATTCTACGCCTTTGCTATCTGGATCGGGTTTGGAGTTTTGGCAATTAGCGATTTTATCAAGAAGAAAGCCAATCCAAAAAATGCTGCTATTGCTGCTACTGTAATCGGTTTACTGGCCGCACCAGTACTCATGGCCTCCCAAAACTGGGATGATCATAACCGGTCTGGGAAAACTACCGCACGTGATTTAGCTATTAACTACCTAGAGAGCTGTGCACCAAATGCCATCCTGTTCACCTATGGAGACAATGATACTTACCCATTATGGTATGCTCAGGAAGTGGAGAACATCCGACCAGATATACGCGTTGTAAACCTGAGTCTATTGAGTGCCGACTGGTACTTAAGACAAATGAAAGAAAAGGTTAACGAGGCCGATGCACTACCAATCAGCATGAAGAACGAGCAATTCGTTCAAGGTGTACGAGATATTATCCGCTATACCGATTACGGTATCCAAGGTCATATTGAGCTACAAAATATACTCAACATCTTACTATCCGATAACCCACAGGATAAACAGCCAATGCAAGATGGCAGTCGTGAAAACTTCCTGCCTACCAAAAATTTCAAATTAACGGTAAATTCCGATGATGTAATAAAAAATAATGTTGTTCCCAGCACCTGGCAAAACCAAATTGCAGATTCGTTGGTGTGGACTTACCCTAGAAACTATGTCAGCCGTACTGAGTTGGCTATTATGGATATACTTGTCCACAACAATTGGGAAAGACCTATTTATTTCGCGCGGACGGTACCAAGTGACAATTACCTGGGTCTTGACAACTATCTTGTATCTGAAGGTTTTACCTATCGTTTGATGCCTTTAACCCCAGACACAACTCAGAGTCCTGATCAAATGGTAGAAAAGATTAATACGGAAGCTATGTACACCAACACAGTGGACAAGTTTGTATGGGGTAATCTAAAGAATGCGAAATATCTTGATCCGGAATCCTATGGAATGTTGAATCTGATTATGAACAACTTCAACACGTTGAGCAATGAGCTTGTAAAAGAAGGCCAAATGGATAAAGCAAAGAAAGTAATGGCACGTAGCCTGGAAGTAGTTCCTGACAAGATCTATGCGATGCGCGAGACGATTCAGAAGCAATCCATGGCCGAAAGTCTTTACATGGTAGGCGACATCGAAAATGCAAATCGGATCGTGACCAATACAACGGACTACATTGAAGATAACCTCAATTATTTCTTCACCATTGCTGAAACCAAACCCAACCTGGAGATGAATAACATGCAATTAGGCATGTATGTACTTCACGCCTTGGATCAGCTTACAGCAGAATACAAGCAAACCGAAGAAAACACACGCCTCAAAGAACTCTTCAAAAGTTTTGAGACACGCTATCAGATGTCGGGGCTGAATTAAAATTTATTTAAACCTCTATAAACATGAACAGCATCGAGAATCTCGATGCTGTTCATGTTTATAGAGGAATGTACCTATCGTTTATCCTACTGCTCCACCACGACACCCATCTTGCAGAACTTATCAATACGTTCTGCCACCATTTCATCCGTATTCTTAGCTATTAGCAACTCCAGGTCGGTCAATATTTGCTGTTTAACTGTCTGCCCTATCAATGCAGGGTCTTGATGAGCACCACCAAACGGTTCAGGGATAATCCCATCAATCAAACCATTAGCCAGCATATTCTCTGACGTCAATTTTAGAGATTCAGCAGCGCGCTCTTTATAATCCCAACTCCTCCATAAAATAGAAGAGCACGATTCTGGTGAAATTACAGAATACCAGGTATGTTCTAACATATAAACACGATCGCCAATACCGATACCCAAGGCACCGCCAGATGCACCCTCACCAATGATTATGCAGATAATCGGAACCTTCAGAACGGACATTTCCAACAAATTCCTGGCTATTGCCTCGCCTTGCCCCCGCTCCTCTGCTTCCAGACCAGGATACGCACCCATGGTGTCAATCAAGGTAACAATCGGCTTATTGAATTTTTCCGCCATTTTCATCAGGCGCAAAGCCTTCCGATATCCTTCAGGGTTAGCCATACCAAAATTGCGAAACTGACGTTCTTTTGTGTTTTTGCCTTTTTGGTGACCGATAACCATAACCGACTGATCATCAATATTTGCCCACCCGCCAACAATCGCCTTATCATCTTTCACCGTCCGATCGCCGTGAAGTTCCAAAAAGTTATCACACATCATCGAGATATAATCCAAGGTCTGCGGCCGATCTGGGTGCCTTGACATTTGCACCTTTTGCCAACCCGTAAGATTGCCATAAATATGCTCACGCGTCCTTTGCAATTCAGCTTCAAGCTCACTGATGGTAGCTGACATGTCAACCTTTGTCTTCTCAGCAACTTGTTTTACCTTATCAAGCTGACCAAGTAAATCATCTATGGGTTTCTCAAAATCGAACGATGTTTTCATTTTTTCGTATTTAACCTATTTACAAACAGGGCTGCTAAATTAGGTATTTTTTATGAATTCCTAACAAACGCTGTCAATAGCTTGTATTGCTATTTTCCTTAAAGCTATGCCGGTTGAACCCAAATCTACTCGGTGGAATAGCCGTTTGACCGAGTCCACATCGGGAGCATTGGGGTACCACCAAGGAGACACCCATAACAAGTCCTATACAAGTCTCAATGAAAACAACTCTCAAAAGATTTCCGTTTACCTAAGTACGCTCCTCGCGGTTACATACTTCAGGCACCCCAGCTTTTATATCATTTATACGCATCGCTATATGCATCACAAAAAATATTACAATTTTTTTGCTTATTCAGAACAAAATTCCGAATATTGCAGTCCTTTAAAAAGAGGAATTAATGCGGATAACCGCCTTAACCAGATAAAAAACACTCCTGAATAGCTCAGCTGGTTAGAGCATCTGACTGTTAATCAGAGGGTCGCTGGTTCGAGCCCAGCTTCAGGAGCAAAATTTTTACCCGTACAACGTGTTATAAAAAGACCACTGCGTACGATTTGACATAACGAATAACCAGTATAAAGAAATTCCTGAATAGCTCAGCTGGTTAGAGCATCTGACTGTTAATCAGAGGGTCGCTGGTTCGAGCCCAGCTTCAGGAGCAAAATTTTTACCCGTACAACGTGTTATAAAAAGACCACTGCGTACGATTTGACATAACGAATAACCAGTATAAAGAAATTCCTGAATAGCTCAGCTGGTTAGAGCATCTGACTGTTAATCAGAGGGTCGCTGGTTCGAGCCCAGCTTCAGGAGCAAACAAAAAAAGCTGTTTTTCGATAAGAAAAACAGCTTTTTTGCTTTTTAAACGAGGATTAGAGACATCTTCGCTTGGCCGATCGGGTTCTCCGGTTCGGTGTGATTTACATAGTTTTTTGTTGAACTTCACGTCATTTTGTTACAAATATGTAACAGAAATTCTGGCGTGCTTAAGGAAAAAATTATGGCAACCGTAAGCGCAAAAATTTATGAACATCACAAGAAAGCTGATGGCACTTACAATGTGAAAATCTGTGTCTATCACAAAGGTAAAAGAAAGTACATTGACACGACCCATTACGTGGTCAGAAAGCAACTGACCAAAGATTTCAAGATCAAAGATCCGTTTGTTGCGGATGTCGTCGAGCGACAGTTGCGGGACTGCCGAAAAACGATCAGCGATCTGGAGACAAAGCTCGACCATTTCTCTGCGGAAACCCTGCGGGATTTTCTAAGGGATATGGACGAAGATGTTGATTTCGTTAAATTCTGTGACGAGCATATCAAGGGACTAAAAGAGGTTGGAAGAATCAAGAGCGCAGAAAATTTCAATGTTGTGCGTAACAGTCTCGTGGACTACTTCAAGACGGACTCCTTTTCTATAAATCAAATTCATTACACGATGCTCCTGTCGTATGAACGCTACTTGAAATCCGAACGTACCATGACCCGAATAAATCAATTTGGCAATCCTGTCACGACAACGGTAAAAGGTGTGAGCAGTTCGGCGGTACATAACTATATGCGAGACCTCCGCACCTTGTTCAACGGTGCAAGAAACCGTTACAACGAAGAGGATATTGGTATATTCCGCATCAAGCATTATCCGTTCAAAAAATACAAGGTCGGTTCGCCACCGCCACGGACGAAAGAGAAGCACAACACCCTTGCAGAAGTTGTGGCTATCAAGAATTGTGTTACAAAATCCGGTAGCCGTGCAGAACTTGCCAAAGAACTGTATATGCTTTCGTTTTATCTCTGTGGTACAAATGCTGTAGATTTTTATCAGATAGGCCAACAGAACATCAGAAACGGACGGCTTGAATACAACCGTTCAAAAACTACGGAACGGAGAAAGGACAATGCCTTTATCAGTATCAAAATCACGGATGAAGCGAAACCCTTATTGGAAAAGTATATCGGCAAGCTGGCAGCACGTTATTCCACTATCGGATGCCTGAACAAAGCTTTGAGCAAAGGAATGGAGCAGGTATGCCGTATGACGGGGCTGGCGGGCGTAACATTCTATTGGGCAAGGCACACCTTTGCCAATACCGCAAGGAATGATTGCCGTATGTCCAAAGATGATGTAGCCCTTGCACTGAACCACGTTGATGAGGGCAACCGTACAACTGATATTTATATCGCCAAGGATTGGAAGATTGTGGATGATGTGCAAGGGAAAGTCATTGCACGGCTAAGAAAAGCTGAAGCAAAGCTGATGGGAATCCTTTTTTTGTTGTAAAAATTGTGTAAAACGTTACGATTAAGGAACTAAAAATACTAGAGGTCAATGATAAATGTGTTAAAATAGGATTATTTTGCAGATAGAGTTTATCCCAAATAATCGTTTTCTAATCTTTGTCTTCTGTTCACTAAATCAAGTTTACAATTACTACGACTGATAGAAAACAGTTCGATATAAAACTTTTTTTTAGAAAATAGTTTGAATTCAAATTATTTGTTTTACATTTGCACAATGAAAATTAAAGAAGCTACAGAAATAGCTAAAATAGCAGAATTGATGGAAGTTATGCGGGATATCCGGAAAGCTTTGTATTTACATTTTTCACAGAAAGTGAAGGAATACAAACTCGATGTTACTATGGAAATGCTTGAGGTACTGTATGTTCTGTGGAATAAAGACAATGTCAATCAACAGGAAATCGTTGATAAGACAAACCGAAATAAGGCAAGTCTTACTTCGTTGATTGATAATTTGACAAATCGTGGTTTGGTTGAAAGAAAACCTGACCCGACCGATAGACGTAATAATTTGATTGTATTGACCGAACAAGGTAGAAGCTATCAAGAAAAATTAATTCCGATTCTCGATGAAGTATATCAATCTTTTCAAGTGGATATTTCTGCTGAAGAAATGAGTAATACAGTTGATATACTCAATAAGATGCGTAATAGAATTAATGACTAAGTCTATTTTTTTGAATAAATAGTTTGAATTGAAACAGTTTAATATAAAATTAATGAAGATTAGAAAATTAGGTCCGATGCTGATAGCAGGTATATTGTCGATAAGCACAATGTACGGACAGGAACGCAAGATTTCTGTGGATGAATTGTTTGAGCTTGCTAAAGAAAACCACCCAAATCTGGCAGTGTCAAAAGCAGATATTGATATTGCAAGGCAAGGTGTTGAAGTTGCTAAAAACGCACAACTTCCTTCATTCAGTGCCGGATTGCAAGCATATTATTTGGGCGATGCACATATCATCGACAAAGATTTTTCCAACTCTACACGAGTAGATATGCCGCACTTCGGGAATACGTTTTCCGTGGAGGCAAGCCAATTGATTTGGAAAGGTGGTTTGGTCAAAAATGGTATCAAAGCGCAAACTTTGCAAGAGGAATTGATGGAGCTCAATTATCAATCGAACGAGCAGAATATCAAACTTTTGGTCTTGGGTTATTACTTGGATTTGTACAAGTTGCTCAATCAAAAAGATGTCTATCAACAGAATATCCAGTTGGCAGAGCAACGTATCGACAACATCAATAAGTTTTTTAACGAAGGAATGGTCACTCGGAATGATGTTATCCGTGGCGAATTGCAATTGTCTAACCTCAACTTGGCATTGCAAGTAGTAGAAAATAACCGTCAAATACTCAATAAACAGCTTACCACGGCGTTGGGATTGCCAGAAAGTACACAAATTGTGCCTGACGAAACCTTGCTGAACGACGTTCCAAAAGCATTGTTGATGGACGATTACAGAACGTTTGCTCAGAATCATCCAACGGTATTGATGACCAAAAAGGCGGTGGATATTTACGAAACTTCCGAAAAAATTGCACGTGCAGATATGATGCCTTCACTTTCGGCATTTGCAGGGAATCAATTGGCTCGCCCGATTACGACATCTTCGCCTGTGTTAGATATGTACAACCACGGTTGGAGTGCCGGACTTTCGCTGAATTTCAACATCGATGCCCTATACAAAGCACCGAAGAAAATGAAGCAGGCACGTTTTGAAAAAGACAAAGCTGTTGCTCAGGCAATTGAAACTGAACAAATGATTGATGTTGCTGTGAATGCCGCTTATGTCAAATACAACGAGGCATTGACGCAAAACAACACATTGGGTACAAACAAAAATTTGGCAGATGAAAATTACAGGATTATGAACAGTAAATACAACAATCAGTTAGCGATTTTGCTGGATTTGATTGATGCAAGTAATCAGAAATTAGATGCGGAATTGCAGTTTGCCAATTCGGAAATCAGTATTGTATATGCATACTACAAATTGTTGAAAGAAAGCGGGAATTTGTAAAAAGAAACAAAGAGTAAGGAATTAAGATAAAATAACAAGGATAATATTTCCCATTTGGGGATTTAAATAAATACTAAAATGTCAGAAAATACAAATAACAACCAAGAAAACACACCGCAAGATGTTCAACAATCTGCGGAAACGAGAAAGGAAAACAAGCAAAAGTCTAAGCAGAAAAAGACCAAAATCCTCAATATTTTTATACTTATTTTGGTTTTGGGTGGGCTTTATTTTGTAGTAAAAACTTATTTCAATGTTGGGAATGATAAATATACCAATGCTGCACAGGTAGAGTCGTTCATCAACCCGATTAACACACGGGTTTCAGCGTATATCAAAGAAATTCATTTTGTAGAACATCAATACGTGAAAAAAGGCGATACCTTAATGATTTTGGATGACCGTGAAATCATCACACAATTAGGACAAGCAGAGGCAGCTTATATGGCGGCTGTAGCATCTAAAAATGCGACGTCAACTTCGGTCAAGACAGCAGCCAACAATGTCAATACGGTCGGTGCAAATGTGGAAGCAGCTAAAGCAAATATCGAAGCGACCAAAGCACGGTTGTGGAATGCCGAGCAAAACTTCAACCGTTACCAAAACTTATTGGAAGACGAAGCTGTAACTCGCCAACAATTCGACCAGATAAAATCGGATTTCGAGGCACAAAAAGCACAACTGGAAGCTCAGATTTCACAATATCAATCTGTGATTAACTCCAAAACGACGAGCGAATTGTCGGTAAACGAAGTGCAGGCAAGATTAAGTATGAACGATGCCGAAATCAAACGTGCCGAAAATGCGTTGGAAATGGCAAAGCTAAATCTTTCGTACACCGTGATTACCGCTCCACACGACGGAATAATGGGTAGGAGAACTGTTAATGTCGGACAATTGTTGAATCCAAGTCAACAGGTCGCTACGATTGTAGATACAGAAAACATTTGGATTACGGCAAATTACCGTGAAAAACAAATGGGTAATGTAGAAATCGGCGGTTTGGCTACTATCAAAGTAGATGCCTTGGGCGGAAAAGCCTTTGAAGGAAAAATTACCGCAGTTTCGGGAGCTACTGGAGCAAGATATGCAGCTGTTCCGGTAGATAATTCAACGGGTAATTTCGTGAAAGTACAGCAACGTATTCCTGTTCGTATCGAATTTACTGAAAACAATAAACCCGAAGAAATCAAGCAACTTCGCACCGGTATGAACGTGGAAGTAACATTGAAATAGTTAACTCATCACTCCTCCCTCTCCTTTGGAGAGGGTTGGGGTGAGGAAAAACAAAATTTATGTACAATAAAGCACCTTTTGCAAGTTGGGTTCCTAAACCTGTGATGTTGTTATTGATTTTGGGAATATTATTCCCAGTGATGACCGTTTCGGGCGTATATACGAGCAACATCACGGATATTTCGGGAGCTTTAGCAACTTATACAGAATATATCTCGATGGCTAATAACGCTGGAGCCATCGGGATGGGCTGTGCCATTATGATACTGATGCGCATCAAGATGCGTTTCCGTACCAAAGAAATCATTGCCGGTTCAGCAATTATCCTCGCCATATTATCCTATATGTGCGGAACAACGGACAGCCCTGTTGTGTTGATAGTATGTAGCTTACTTATAGGCTTTTTCAAGATGTTTCCGTTGATTGAAATGGTTTTGCCAGTGATGTTCATTCTTTCTCCAACAGGTGACCGAGGGAAATTCTATGCGATATTCTATCCGTTGTCTATTGGGTTTGCACAACTTTCGGCGTATTATTTTGCTCAGATGGTATTCGACGGCAGTTGGCAGACACCGTATTTGTTTATGTCCGCAATAATGTTGGTGATTGCAGCACTATCACTTATTTTTCAGCACAATCAACGTTTTGGTTTTAAGATGCCACTGTATCAAATTGACTGGTTTTCACTGGTTGTATTCGCAGCTTCGATGATGTCGCTGAATTATTTCTTTGTGTTTATGAAACAGCAAAACTGGTTTCATTCACCCAATATTGTTGGTTCGCTGATGATTGGCGTGGGACTATTTATTGCCTTAATATACAGACAAAATTCCCTCAAGCGGAAGATGCTTGATTTTTCGGTTTTCAAAAAGAGAAATGTCAGTCATTCGTTAATATTGTTGCTGTTTTTGGGCTTATATCTGGCAAGTTCCTCGGTTTATACACAGTATGCGATTGGTGTCTTGGGATACAACAATCTAGTTAATGCACACACCAATCTTTGGATGATACCTGGTATCGTCATCGCAGGAATACTGGCGTTTTACGGCTTCAAAAATAAATGGTATCTCAAGTATTACATTGCTTTAGGATTTGTATTTTTTGCACTGCATACGCTTTGTCTTTATCTGATTATTCAACCTCAAATGGACATACGTTACCTTGAATATGCGTCCATATTAAAAGGTCTGGGAATGGGTATTCTGTTTATTGGGATATGGTTTTATGCCTCGCTCAACCTGGGAATGAATGAGATGATGGGAATGATTGCTGTATTGATTGTCGTTAGGTCTTTTCTGGCTACAGCTCTTGGTGGTGCCATTATCGGGTGGGCAAGTTATCAATCACAATGGCAAAGCTTGAACGATATTTCGATGTATCTCGATGCAGGAGCTATTCCGAACGGTATGGCAATTTACCAAAACATTAGTCTGAACGCGTTAATGGCTTCAGGAAAAATCGTATTGGGAACATTGACTTGGTTGGTTGTGCCGATATTGATTTTCATAGCAACACATTCTTACGGTAGTTTCCATTACAAACGAGTGGTGTTATTACGTAAAAAGATTAGAGGAGACTCCATTAAAGGATATAGGTTTTAGAAATTTTGAAAACTAATAAAATGAAAAAAATATTGTTTTTAACGGATTTTTCTAAAGTAGCCGAAAATGCTTTTATCTATGCATTGTCCGCTGCGGAGAAAATAAAGGCAGAAGTTCACATTCTTCACGTTACACACATTATAGAGACGAAAGATGAAGAGGAACAGAGTCGCATACATCCTTTTGCTGCCTTCTATAACGAACAACTGGAATCCGACGAACGGTCTGATTTCAAAGTCGAGGCTGAGAAATTGGAAAAGATTGCAGAGGACAATAACAAACTGGGAATTCCTGTAGAATTTCATTTTGAGAAAGGCTATTTTCAAGAGGTTGTAGATGATTATATTGATGAATTGGGTATTGATGTCGTCGTGATGGGGACTTCCGGAGCGAATACGGTCGATAAAAAACTGTTTGGTTCTAATACCGAAAAATTGATGAATCATTTGGAAATCCCTTTGCTTGCCATTCCAGCGGATATAGCTTTTTCCGAAGTACGGAATTTTACCCTCGCTGTAATGCTGAACGACGACGAATATAAAATCGTAAATCGTTTGAACGAAAGTTTGCAGACTTTTGGAGGAAATCAGCTAAAATGTGTGTATGTGGCAGGAAGTGAACAGGAAATAGAGAAAGTCGAGACGAAGATAGAACAATGGAAATCGAATATCAGTAACCCTGAATTTTCGTTGGAAATCGTCATAAATCCCGATGTAATCGACGGATTAAACGATTTTATGAACAGCAACCCAACTGATGTGTTGTGTGTGATTCATCGGCACAAGAGTTTTATGCAATGGCTGTTCAGAGCCAATTACAGCAAGCGTTTGCTACAATATTCAAACACCGCTTTACTGATTTATAACAGTAACTGATTTCGATTTAGTACCAAATTTTATAGTTATTTTTAACAAAATTTTTAATTCAAAATAGATTATTATGGCAACATTTCTCAAAACCATTCGCAACACCGTAAAACACTGGTATATTCCGGCAATCATTGGTGCGTTATTCATTCTCCTTGGAGGCTATTTATTCACAGTTCCAGCAGCGACTTATTTAACACTGACTATATTTTTCAGTTTGACTTTCTTGTTTTCTGGGATTTTAGAAATCGTGTTTTCTGTTCAGAACAAAGACGAACTCGAAGGTTGGGGCTGGTACCTGACGAGTGGAATTTTTGGTTTACTGATTGGTCTTGTTTTAGTTGCAAAACCCGAAGTTGCTGCAACTACACTGCCGTTTTTCGTAGGATTTAGTTTGCTGTTCCGTTCTTTCCAAGGATTAGGATTTGCCTTTGAACTGAAAAATTACGGTGTCATCAAATGGGGTAATCTGGCAATTTTGAGCGTATTGGGGATAATATTCTCGTTTCTACTAATCGCTAATCCGATTTTTACAGGAATGTCATTGGTCGTATTAACAGCTTTATCGTTTATTTTTGCTGGAATATCTGCTATTGTATTGGCTTTCCAATTGAAAAAACTGAAAACACTTCCCGGCAAATTAAGAAAAGAGCTAAAAGACAAAATCGAAGATTTGAAAGAGGAGTATTACGAAGTAATTAATGGCGATAAAAATTAATTTTTTCGTTAATAGAGGACAACAAATAGATTAATATACAGACTTATATTTTAAAATAATATTATGGTATCAGTATTTAAGACCAACGTGACTAATAATCAAGAATCGAGACTTGTTATCAATCATTTAGAATGTATGTATCCTAAAATCAATATCGAATTTGACCTCGAAGATGTTGATAATATGCTGATAATCGAAGGGGATAATTATAAGGAAGATGAGATTGCTTCTCTTTTATTCAATCTTGGTTTCGGGTGTGAATTGCTGCCTTTTTAAAGTATTTAAATGAAATAGAACGTTTGGGTGATTGTTTCCGTATGCTAAAAATACAATAATAATTTGTGAAACCACCTTTATAAGATCATAAGTAAAGGTAGGGTAAAAAAATCAAACACAGTATAAATATTAGCTATTATAAAATAGCTAAAAACTAAGGAGCGCATCCAGTAATTTACTGATCGAATCAGGTACCTAGGTCATTAGAAAAGCAAGGAGAAATAATTTATGTGCTTAATATAAATATATAAATGCAACACGGAAAATACCCTTTAGGATGGTTAGATTTATTATTTAGCTAAATAGTTTTTTATTTCGATTTTTTTATTATCTTGAATTTAAGATTAGTTGCTAATCTTATGGTTGTAATTTTGATTAAACCAGACCGTTCTTTGATAGCTGAACACAGCATTATAGAAATAAATCTACCCACTTGCCTTTATCTATTTTTTGGGAGGTATCTGGGTGCATAGATGCCTAGGCATATAGGTGTATAAATATGCGTATATCTAGATGTGTAGATATCTAGGTGTATGGAGATATAGATGTCTGGGTGTTCAGATGCTTCAAAATAGAATGCCTGTTTTTTGTGTCGTTAAGGCATATTTCCGTATAACCCCTCTCTGTTGTTTCGCAATCTGCAAGTTGTGTTTTTGTACGTACAACCCTCGTACCTCGTGCTGCCCACAAAAACCTCACTTGCCATTGAACAACCACACCCCGATGGGGATTGGTAGTTCAGTGGTAGGAAAAAGGTCGCAACTCCCTTTTTCTTTATTGATACAAAACAAGAAAATGCTACAAATATGTAACAGCCCAAAATTTTACAGTTCCAAAAAATCTTCATATATTGCTTCTGTAAGTCGGAAAGGCATATTTTTGACTCCTTTATAAAGGATAGGCCCTATAACTGTTAATCAGAGGGTCGCTGGTTCGAGCCCAGCTTCAGGAGCGTAAAGCCGGCCAATAGCCGGCTTTTTTGTTTATATTCATTTTTTTAATCTATCATTATGAGTTTAGTTATAATCGGGACGGTAGCCTTTGACGCCATCGAAACACCCTTTGGTAAAACAGATAAAATAGTGGGTGGCGCTGCTACTTTTGCATCTATTGCTGCATCCTATCTTTATGACCAGATTAAAATAGTCAGCGTTATCGGTGATGACTTCGGCGACGAGAATATCAATAAAATTACCTCGAAAGGGATCGATGTAGAAGGACTACAAATCAAAGAAGGGAAAAAGTCCTTCTTCTGGTCTGGTAAGTATCACAATGATATGAACAGTCGTGATACACTGACCACTGAGCTGAACGTCTTGGAGAATTTTGACCCCATTATACCGCCTTCTTATCAGGATTGTGAATACTTACTACTAGGCAACTTAACTCCAGCAATCCAATTAAAAACGCTGGAGCGACTAGAAAAGAAACCTAAACTCGTTGTCCTCGATACGATGAATTTCTGGATGAATATAGCGCTTGATGATCTTTTGAAAGTACTGAAACATGTCGACGTATTGACCATCAACGATGAAGAGGCACGCCAACTCTCTGGTGAATACTCACTAGTTAAGGCAGCAAGAAAAATACTGGAAATGGGGCCACGTTACCTGATTATTAAAAAAGGAGAACACGGGGCGCTGCTTTTTGATAAGGACCAGATATTCTCTGCACCGGCCTTGCCCCTCGCTGAAGTATTCGATCCTACCGGTGCCGGAGACAGCTTTGCCGGCGGCTTTATAGGCTACCTCGCCAAGGTCGGCACCATCAACTTTAACAATATGAAGAATGCGGTGATTTTCGGCTCGGCCCTCGCGTCCTTTTGTGTCGAAAAATTTGGTGCTGAGAAATTAGAAAATTTGAGTCAAAAAGAAATTTCAGACCGGATCAAGCAATTCACTGCCCTTAGCCAATTTACGCTGGACGCGTAAACGACAATAGCCAACGACAACAACCGAAACTGACAATGGTTAAACCACCTTGAAGAACTGTTTTGCATCAGGGTGGATTCAAAAACAAATATTCCCGCACTATATCCGCTTTTTTGAGTTAAAATGCGGATGTAATGCGGGATCATTGCACTATAAATCCATCTGGGAGTAAACCAAGTTTTTCTCTGTGTTTACCACATGTTTTATAGATATTTGGAACTTTTATTTCCGAAAAAATCAGAAGTTAACTCCAGGAAATACGGAAGATTGTATGCCATATGCATACGGCTTGAGTGATTTTTTCAGTGATTTACGAGCTACGTGTATTCTGGTTTTCACTGTGCCGATAGGAATATCCAAATGATCGGCAATCTCGTGATACTTATATCCTTCGAAATACATCGTAAAAGGAACATAGTATTCTTCAGATAACTCGTTTAATGCAGCTTTGATATCATCCATCACGAATTGATTCTCACCACGGTTATTCGTTGAGCTATAGACTAAATTGGAAGACGAAATTTCGTCTGATTTAGTCACCATGCTACTGATTTTTACAAGTCTACGATAGTTGTTGATAAAGGTGTTTTTCATGATGGTGTATAACCACCCTTTCAGGTTCGTACCTTCTTTAAATTTATCGTGGTACGTGATTGCCTTTAAAACTGTGTCCTGAACTAAGTCATTTGCATCTTCATCATCGTGAGTAAAATGAAAAGCATACATTTTTAACGACTCGGCGTGGCTTGAAACCATTGATTTGAATTCGTACTTAGTCATTTGCGTAGGGTTTAGGGAGCATTCGGTTACCGTATTGGATCCCTGCTGCTCAGGTTTAGAAAATCATATTACTTAAATGCATTTTCCCTAAACTTTGCAAACACCGTGCTAAAGTTCCAATTTTTCTTAAATTAACATAAAATAAAGAATTAGTTAACTTTAAATCGTGTTCACTTCTCGTTCTAAAAGCACTCCAAACTTCGCATACACACTTTCAATGATTTTTTCAGAAAACTCATAAACTTCTGATCCAGAAGCATTTCCATAATTAACAAGAACCAAAGCCTGATTTTTCCATGTACCGGTATTGCCTACCTGCTTCCCCTTCCAACCACAATTTTCGATCAGCCAGCCTGCCGCCAATTTGATCCTATTAGATTGTACTGGGTAATATACGATGTCTGGAAAACTGGACTCTATTGTCCGGAATTCCTCGACCGAAATGATCGGGTTTTTAAAGAAACTACCTGAATTACCGATAGTTCTCGGATCGGGAAGTTTACTCACCCGGATTTCCGAGACAACATCAGCAACATCTCGCAGCGAAGGCTCACTGATGCCTCTCCGATCCAATTCGCTCTGGATAGCCCCATAACTTAGATTCAAATCTGGTTTTTTATTCAACCGAAGCGTTACCTGAGTAATGACATACCGACCCTTCCCTTCGTTTTTAAAAAAACTATCGCGATAAGAAAATTGACAGGCATCATGATCAAAAACTTTCATCGATTTTTCCTGGATATCGAAGGCCCGGCAATTAGCAAATACGTCCATTAGTTCTACACCATAGGCACCGATATTTTGAACGGGTGCTGCACCCACTGTGCCCGGAATTAAACTTAGGTTCTCTATTCCAGCATAGCCGTGGTCAACACAGTATTGTACCAAATCGTTCCATACAACCCCTCCCCCGGCGGTAACGTATATTTCATCTCCTTTTTCAAAGACCTCTATCCCTCCGATACACATGTGGATAACCAGACCCTGAAAATCTTGCGTAAAGAGTATGTTGCTGCCACCTCCGAGGATCAGTGTGGCCTGAGATCCAAAGCTTGGTAAAGCTACTAAACTTTTCAATGCCTCTTCATCCTCTATTTTGATATAATATTTTGCTTTAGCATCTACGCCGAAGGTATTTAATTTTACAAGGGACTTATCCGTCTGCCAGGTGTTTTCCATGTTTGAAAAGTAAGAAACCAAAGATAAAAAGATATCTGTCTATCTGGAAAAATTAACATTGCAATCGGTTGTAATCTAATATTAAGCTTCTACCTTTAATTCAAGCTAAACACCTAAAGTATGATTTTCATGTTCCGACGCTTGAGAGGCCTAGTCTTCTAATGGGGTATTTGGGACGATGAGAATGATTTGCGACATGCTGAAGGAAACTGGATTAATATGGAAGATTTGGTTTATAATGCTCCTGCCTTGAAGGGCAAAAACCCTTATTATGGGAAGCCACTCCAAATGTACAATGACAAAGGTCAGCTTATTGTTTCAGATACCATTCGGCTGGCCTCAATACAAACTCAACATACCCGACCTAGAAAACACACCACCGCAAGGTGGGCATACAGATTGGTATGTATTCAGACTGGCAGAAACTTATTTATTACGAGCCGAAGCTCATTATTGGAATGGAAATCTAGCAGCAGCTGCCCAAGACATCAACGCTGTTCGTATATACGATCAGTCCTTACCATGTGCTATGGCCGATGCCCCAAGATGCTATTCGAGCAAATGTAGAAGGGCATATCAATCAAAACAAAGGGTATTCAGGATACGAAAGCAATGTTCCACCACTTGAACAAATAGAAGAAACGGAAAAAAGCGAATAAAAGTCAAAAAAAATGTAACAAATTACTCCCCGTTCTCGTCTTAATACCCGAGAATGGAAGACCTTCTTGTATTCGGCAGTTTAATTGAAAAATGAACTGCTCATTAATTGTGTTGTGACACCGTTTATAGGTACAAGAAATAAGTAATTTATATATGACTTTTGGAAAGCAATTTATTTTTTTCGCAATTTTTATACTTTCTTTCACAAGCGCTAGTCAGGCACAAGAAACACTAAGCTTGCAGGATGCTCTTAACTATGCTTTAAACAACAGCGAAGCGGTCAGGAAAGCGAAGTTAGATATCTTAAAAGGTGATTATCAAATAAAAGAGGTTCGCGCAGGAGCCTTGCCTCAAATTGATGGTACCGCTACGTTGACGAATAATATATTAGCCCAGCAGTTTATCCTCCCAGCTGAATTCATGGGTGGCGAGCCGGGTGAATTTATCGCTGTAAAAGCAGGAACGACTTGGAGCTCATTGGCGCAGGTTCAACTAAACCAACAGCTATTTAACCAACAGGTATTTACAGGGTTAAAGGCCGCAAAAAGCTCAAAAGATTTTTACCTGATGGCGGCTAAGGTTGCTGAAGAAAACCTTTTGCAGCAGGTGGCTTCGAATTATTATCAGGTAATTATTACTCGGGAACAACTGGCGGTCATCGATGCCAATATCGAACGCAATAATACGTTGGAAAAGACAGTATCAAGCCAGTATGAAGTTGGCCTGGCCAGAAAAATTGATCTGGACCGCGTGAAAGTGAACAGCAGTAACCTAAAGGCACAAAAAGAGGAGCTGCTGAATGCTGTAGCCCAACAAGAAAACCTTTTGAAATATTATATGGGTATGCCGGTTACCCAAAGTATTGTTATCCCGGAGACAAGCCTTGAAGAACTGGAAGCGACAACCGCTAACCTGATTGCTGAAAACAACTTTGACCTTAATAAGCTTAGTTCATTTTTGGTATTAAAGGAACAGGAAGAACTTTTAGGTTTTCAGAAAAAAGCGATTGAAGCTGAATTTTACCCAAGCCTCTCACTGGGAGCTAACTATATGTATAATACACAAAGCAATGACTTCAATCTCTATACAAAACATGCATTGAATTATGATATGTCAGCGTTAACACTGACATTGAGAATCCCGATTTTTGACGGCGGTGCAAGAAGTTCGAGGTTGAAGCAGGCATCTTTAGATATACAAAAACTTCAGGAAGACATAAAAGAATCTTCCAATGGGCTGCAAATGGCTTATGAAAATGCAAAGATTCAAATCAACAACAGTCTAATCACCATAGAAACCCAGAATCAGAACAAGATTTTAGCAGAGGAAGTTTATCATAGCACAAAAAACAACTATAACAATGGTCTAGCCAGCTTAACCGATCTTTTGACGGCAGAAACAGAATTGGTGACGGCGCAAAACAGCTATAACCAGGCGCTGCTAAATTATAAAATTGCTGAAATAGAATTAATAAAATCTCAAGGAAACATCAAATCTTTAATAAACGAGTAATGAAAAGAGGAATATTAACCATAGGTATTATCGCAGTTGTGGTTGGATTAATTGCATGGATACTTATCAATAATAAAAAAGAAAACGAAGCTCGGACCGCGATTGTTGCCGACGAGAGTGGGGCGATCGTTGTAAAGACAGCGGTTGCAGAGAAGCAGAGCTTGCAACTTGATTTCTCTGTGAACGGTAATTTTGCGGCTAAGCAGGATTTAGACTTGCTAGCCGAAACGAACGGTCGTGTAACCCAACTGCTGGTTGATGAAGGTGACCAGGTTCGAAAAGGGCAAACCTTGATTAAAATTGACCCTGAATATGCAAACCTAGACTTACAACAAGCGGAGGCTGCATATCAAAAAGCAAAAACAGACATGGAGCGCTACCAAAGCTCGTATGAAACAGGCGGTGTAACGCGTGCACAACTGGATGAAGTGGCTCTGAACCTCCGAAACACGGAAACAATGGTTCAACAGGCGAAAAGAAGAGTTCAGGATACGTACATTAAATCACCCATATCGGGAGTGGTTAACAGGCGGAATGTCGAACAAGGGGCCTACGTAACGCCTACTACACTACTCTTTAACATTGTTGACATTTCCGCGTTAGAACTCAACGTTACAGTTAATGAAGCGCAAGTTGCCAATATCAAAACGGGTGATCAAGTAAAGATTACAACAACGACTTTTCCGGACAAGGAATTTTCAGGGGTGGTGACTTTCATCGCACCAAAGGCTGATGCAGCACTTAATTACCCTGTTAAAGTAGAGCTAGTTAACCCAGAAGCTAATACAGTGCGTGCGGGCATGTATGCTACAGCCAGTTTTGATTTTCCGGATCAAGCGCCACAGATAACTATTCCGCGCTCGTCCTTTGTCGGTGGAGTAAGCAGCAACCAAATCTATGTTCTCGGACAAGATACTACTGCGCAGCTTAAAGACGTTGTTGCCGGACGTATCATGGGTGAGCAGGTAGAAATTGTAAGTGGATTAAAGGAAGGTGAAACCGTTATTACAAGTGGACAAATTAACCTCGTGAACGGAACAAAAGTTAGTCCGCAGTCATAAACATTTGAAAAACTTGATTTTCAAGATAAACGTATAATTAATGAAAATATCAGAAGTCTCCATAAAAAGGCCGTCACTCGTTATCGTTGTATTCACTGCACTCAGTTTAATGGGTATTTTGAGTTACTTTTCATTGAATTATGAGATGTTACCGAAATTCACGCCCGAGGTAGTTTCTATATCGACTGTCTACCCGGGAGCCTCTCCTAACGAAGTAGAAAACACGGTTACCAAAGAAATTGAAGATGCTGTAGCATCGATGGAAAATGTAAAAAAGATTGACGCAACCTCATTTGAGAGTCTTTCTTTGGTAATTATCACATTGAACAGTGGAACGGATGTCGATCTGGCACTGAATGATGCGCAGAGAAAAATCAATGCGATACTCGCAGACTTGCCTGATGATGTGGATGCCCCTTCATTGGCTAAGTTTTCGTTTGATGACTTGCCAATCGTGACACTTTCGGCAACCTCTAATATGGCGGATGCTGAGTTCTATGATCTTATTGACAAAACCATACAACCGATATTATCGCAGGTACCGGGGGTGGCGCAGGTCAATCTAATCGGGGGGCAGGAAAGAGAAATACAGGTAAATTTAAATGCGAGCAAGTTAGAAGCTTATGGTATCTCGCCGTTGCAAATTCAACAGATTATCCTTTCTTCTAATCTTGACTTCCCAACGGGTAGTATCAAAACTACTGAACAGGATATTTTGGTGCGTTTGGCCGGGAAGTTTAAAGATGTAGATGAACTTCGCAACCTAGTTGTCACCACGACTGCAGACGGGGCTCAGATACGGGTTAAAGACCTTGCTGATGTTCAGGACACGCAAAAAGATGTTGAAAAATTATCTAGGGTTGATCGTCGTGCCTCAATTGCGATCCAAATTCTAAAAACTTCAGACGCTAACGCGGTAGCCGTGAGTCAGGAGGTACGTGCGATTCTGGGACAATTGGAAACCGAGCATGCATCTGCCGGATTATCGCTGGAAGTTGCGAATGACAGCTCGCTTTATACCTTGGAATCAGCTAATGCTGTGGTATTTGACCTGATTCTTGCGATCATTTTGGTAGCAATAATCATGCTCCTCTTTTTGCATAGCTTTAGGAATGCAGTCATTGTTATGGTTGCTATACCGGTTTCTTTGATCTCTACCTTTATCGGTATGTTGCTTTTCGGCTTTACGCTGAACCTGATGTCCCTTTTGGGCTTATCGCTTGTCGTGGGTATTCTGGTCGATGATGCCATTGTGGTAATCGAGAATATTTACCGACATATGGAAATGGGAAAGAATAAAGTCAGAGCTTCTATAGACGGTGCTAAAGAGATCGGCTTCACGGTGGTTTCGATTACATTAGTAATTGTCGTGGTGTTTCTGCCAATTTCCTTGAGTACAGGTATGGTGTCCAGTATTCTACGTGAATTCTGTGTGGTGGTTATTATTTCAACGCTACTAAGTTTACTGGTCTCGTTTACAATCGTTCCGCTATTAACATCGCGCTTCGGTAAACTGGAAAAAATTACATCCGAGAAAATTAGTGGTCGTTTTATCCTGGGTTTTGAAAGGCTATTGAAGCGATTTACCAATTGGATCACCAATATTTTGGAATGGTGTTTAGGCCATAAGGCGATTACTTTAGTCGTTGTTACTTTACTGCTTTTCGGCTCTTTTGGATTGGTAATCGCCGGCTTTATTGGAGGGGAGTTCTTTGCACAAAGTGATCGTGGGGAGTTCTTAGTTCAATTGGAATTGCCAAAAGATGCGTCTATCGAGCAAACAAACCAAGTGGCTCTGAAAACAGAAGAGTTTTTGTCAACGAAACCGGAAATCACATCGATGATCACGATGGTCGGTCAATCGAGCGATGGGATGATGGGAACACTTGCTACTCCTTATAAAGCAGAGATTACGGTCAAATTGATTGATAAGAGTGAACGTGACCCTTCCGATGTTTATGCTGCTAAAATCAAGAAAGAGCTTGCCGATATTTTGGTTGGCGTAAAAATTAAAACCGTGCCTGTCAGTATTATGGGAACTGCAGAACAGGCGCCAATTGAACTTATTGTAACGGGTTCCAACTTAGATAGTATCATGGATTATGCAGAAAAGGCGCGTGATATTTTGGCAGACATACCTGGGTCGACGGGAACGAAACTTTCCGTTGAAGGAGGAAACCCAGAAGTTGAGGTAGTCGTGAACCGTGACAAGATGTCGTCATTAGGTTTGGATCTCCAAACGGTAGGTGCAACGATGCAAACGGCGTTTAATGGAAACACTGACGGTAAATTCCGTCAGGGTGAATATGAATACGATATCAATATTCGATTTGATGACTATGATCGGCGAAATGTAAATGATGTAAGTAATTTACTGTTTGCTAATAATCAGGGGCAGTTGATTAAACTATCCCAATTTGCAGATGTAAAAGAAGGTTCGGGACCTACGCAATTGGAACGACGGGATAAGAGCACTTCGGTGAAAGTACAAGGACAAACGGTAGGCCGACCAGCCGGAAGTATAGCGGCTGACTTTGAAACAGAGCTAGAGAAGATACATAAACCTTTAGGTGTAAATTATATCTGGAGTGGTGATATGGAAAATCAATCTGAGGGCTTCGGAACATTGGGTATTGCTTTACTGATTGCAGTCGTTATGGTTTACTTTATTATGGTAGCCTTGTACGACAGTTTTGTATACCCTTTTGTGGTGATGTTCTCGATTCCTTTATCGATTATTGGGGCGTTATTGGCGTTGGCATTGACCAACAACAGCTTGAATATCTTTACTATTCTTGGACTCATTATGTTGATTGGGTTGGTGGCTAAAAACGCTATTCTATTGGTTGACTTTACGAATCACATGAAAGCGGAAGGACAAACTACCAAACAGGCTCTTATCAATGCGAACCACGCACGTCTCCGCCCGATTCTAATGACCACGATCGCCATGGTCTTTGGTATGTTGCCGATCGCCTTAGCATCTGGCGCCGGAGCCGAATGGAAAAACGGCTTGGCATGGGTAATTATTGGGGGCTTGGTTAGTTCCTTATTCTTGACTTTGGTGGTTGTGCCGGTGGTGTATATGTTATTTGACACCATCCTACATAAGCTGGGACTGGACAAAGAAGGCTTACCGATAGATGAGCTGATGGTGGAAGAGTATGAGCATAAAGAGCTGAAGCCTGAATACGAACACTAGTCAGCGCAGATAGTCAAGCTTTTGTCAAGCTTACAAAGAAAGTTCTGAAGCTGGATACAAAAGCCGTATTTTCGGGGCTTAATGGATTCTTATAGCTTATACATATGAAAGATTCAACGCTTTTCCGCTTTATGCAGGTAGCCTTTATTGAAGGTATATCGACAGTTATTTTATTTTTTATCGCAATGCCTCTCAAGTATTTAGCAGATTGGCCTTTGGGGGTAAAGTATGTGGGTTGGGCTCACGGGCTGCTGTTTATAGCATATTTAGTTTTATTGATTAGCTGTTGGTATATTTATAAATGGAGCTTTAAAAGACTTGCTGTATTCTTTTTAGCATCTTTAATTCCTTTAGCACCATTTTGGGTTGAACGGAAATTAAAACTAGAATTGAAAGAAGAGGGATCACTTAAACCCTCAACCTCAGTGAACAGTTAGATTATTATTAATCATGCGGTTATTGTACTGTTGAATAAAGGCTTGCAGATGTCTTTGAAGTGAGTCTTGTGTCCCTTTATGTTTCCTAATCAGATTGTTTTTCAATAAAGGATCCTGCTTAATGTTGAACAAGCCGGTGCTGTGATCTATATCACCGATTAAAAGATAGTCCCCCTGAATAAAGCTAAAAGCACTACCGTTGTTATTGACAACGAAGTTGGTTGTGTCACTTGAAAAAGCATCAAAACCGAATGCGAAGTATGGCTTCTCGTAGTTTAAAAAGTTCAATACAGTAGGCATTATATCGATCTGCTGAACTAACTTATCTGACATTCCTTTCAGCTCACCACCCGGATAGTAAAATACAATAGGTATCGAATATGCCCCAAGCGGTGTTTGGTATTCGGGATAATAGGATACCGTTGCATGATCGGCACAAAGAACAAATAATGTACGATCATACCAAGATTGCTCTTTTGCTGTTTCGAAGAACTTCCGGAGCGCTAAATCAGTATAACCGATGACTTCTTGAACAGGAAGGTTCCCCTTTGGGAATTTCCCTGCATATTGATCTGGCACTTGAAACGGATGATGGGAAGACAATGAGAAAAATGCAGACAAAAACGGTTCTTTCAATGTCCCAGTTTCATTGGCAACGTATTGGAGGAAAGGTTCATCCCATATTCCCCAAATACCATCGAAGTCCTTGTTATTATTATATTCATTTTTTCCAAAATAATGATCAAATCCAGCTAACTTGGCATAAGCTGAAAAGCCCATTGATCCGTTCGGAGCTCCATGGAAAAATGCAGTCTCATACCCTTTTCCTTTCAATATACTGGGCAAACTATTTATCTTATTACCCGAATAAATAGACAAAACATAAGGTTCTTTGATACTCGGAACCCCTGAAATAATAGCCGGTAGGGCGTCTATTGATTTACGACCATTAGCGAACGTTCTGGTAAATGTATAGCTCTCGGTAATCAGTGAATCCAGAAATGGCGTGTAACCCTTGTATTTGCCATTATCTAAATCTTTATTCAAGGTACCAATATGTTCCTTCCCTAAGCTTTCTATAATCAATAACACAATATTTAGGGGCTTAAACTCCTCTGTATTGCTTGGTTGATGGATAGGATTGTATATTTCTGAAAGCTCGGACTCAGTGAAATATTCAACCGGCTTGAGGTCTACCGAGCCCAAAGTCCTGATGATAGAAAATGGTGTGTTAAGAACGATATACATTTGTTCCGGTCTTTCAACAAAATCACCTGCATTATTCAGGGTAATTGGCCGCGTGCTGTGTCGCCACCCGCCTCTGACACCTACTATGCTTAAAAGAACGATGACAACAAAAAGAGCGCTGTGAACAAGGTACTGAGCAGTTCGGAACCTGACTGGCTTCACGATCTCTATATGATTGTACAGCCAGTGGAGCAAAACGACGAGTAATACTAGAGCAATTAGCAAATACCAATAATCAACGAGAAAATCAATTGATAGCTTGAGCATATTCTCTTCATTTGAAAACTGCTGAAATATGGTTCCTGTCGTTCTTTTTAACGTGAATTTATAATAACCAAAGTCGATCAGGTTCAATATAATACCGACCGTATTTGTAATGATGAATATCCATTTACTTACGTTCTGGTACAATTGTTTGTAGCGAAATGTAAATGGAATACTCTGCGTTAAAATATAGAGCGAATTAATATAGATCAGTGCTGCAATATCGAATTTGACGCCGCCAAGCATCATCGTTAGCAAGCTGGATGTGTCTACACCCGGAAATAACGACCGATTTGACCAATAAAACCCTAATCGCAAGAGTGCATATACCAAAAGGAGAATAATAAAAAGGTACAGAACCTTACCGTAAATATTCGTTTTAAAAGTTTTGTTTGCCGACATTGCTGCGTTAAAGGGTAGCAGCAAAAATATCTATTTTTACATTATATTCATATTGATTTAACAATATGTTTAAGTTCGACTACCAAGAGGCTATCGGTAGGCGTAAGTAATTTCGGTTTTACCATGGGGAACGGGAGTTCCATTTTCATCTACATTTACAAAAACGAGCTGGTCGATTGTAAGGATGCTCTTTTTAGTTATTTTGTTCCGTACTTCACAAGTCAAGGTAATTGATGTCCGCCCGAAATGTGTTGCAGTTATCCCCAGTTCAACAATATCGCCTTGCCGGGCTGAACTTACGAAATTGATTTCCGATATATATTTGGTAACAACCCTTGGATTACCAAGTTGAATTATAGCGTAAATTACCGCTTCTTCATCTATCCATCGTAATAATGTTCCACCAAACAAGGTGCCGTTAGGATTCAGATCTTCGGGTTTAACCCACTTACGTGTGTAAAAATTCATAGAAAGTCAAAAAAAGAGCGGAAATAAATTCCGCTCGTAAATCTTACATATGTATCGCTCGGTTTGCAGTAGCTGCTAGCGCTGCTTCTTTAAAGGATTCTGTATAGGTTGGGTGAGCATGACAAATACGTGCAATATCCTCAGCGGAAGCTCTGTACTCCATTGCTACGACCGCCTCGGCGATCATGTCAGCTACACGGGGTCCAATCATATGAACACCTAATATCTCATCGGTATCTGGATCAGCGAGGACTTTAACAAAGCCCTCAGTATCCATGCTGGCGCGCGCACGTCCACTCGCTTTGAACGGGAAGGAACCTGCTTTATACTTCTGACCATCCTTCTTTAATTCCTCCTCTGTTTTACCTACACTCGCTACTTCTGGCCATGTGTAAACTACTCCTGGAATAAGGTTGTAGTTGATATGGGGTTTTTGACCAGCAATATATTCAGCAACATAAACCCCTTCGTCTTCTGCTTTATGAGCCAACATGGCACCTTTTACGACATCACCGATTGCATATACCCCTTCTACGCTTGTTTGAAGGTGTTCATTAACTGGAACTTTCTTACCCTTTTCATCGACCGTTATGCCTATATTTTCTAGGCCTAACCCCTCAGTATATGCTATTCTACCGATCGCCACCAAGCAATAATCACCAGCTACTTTTACCTCTTTGCCTTGTTTATCTTCGGCGGTTACAGTGACCTTTTTACCTCGTACGCTAGCACCTGTTACCTTATGTCCTAGTAAAAATTCAAAGCCTAAAGCTTTAAGGGACTTTTGTAACTCTTTGCCCAGACCTTTATCCATCGTAGGGATGATCGAGTCTGCGTACTCCAAAACGGTGACTTTTGACCCTAAGCGTGCATATACCGAACCTAGTTCTAGGCCGATTACCCCACCGCCTATCAAGACAAGATGTTCTGGAACCTCCTTCAGATTGAGGGCCTCGGTGGAAGTGATAATTCTTTTCTTATCAATTTTAATGGAGGGTAATGAGAAAGGCTTGGAGCCTGTAGCTATAATTACGTTTTTTGCTTTTATTGTTTCCTCTTTACCGCCTTCATTGGTAATCTTGATCGTGTTCTTATCGACGAAAGAACCTACACCCTGATAGGATGTCACCTTATTCTTCTTGAATAAAAACGAGATTCCAGCGGTGGTTTGTTGTACAACTTCGTCTTTTCTTTTTATCATCTGTCCAACATCAACAGATAGGTCTTTTAATCCGATTCCATGTTCTTTAAAGCGATGCTTTGCATTGTGAAAATGTTCACTCGAATCTAGAAGTGCTTTTGATGGGATGCAGCCAACATTTAGACAGGTTCCTCCAAAGGTACTGTATTTTTCAATAATTGCGGTCTTAAGACCGAGCTGACCACAGCGAATTGCGCTAACATATCCACCAGGTCCGCTCCCAATTATAACTACGTCATATTCCATATTTTTTGTTTCTTATTGTATAACAAAGGTAATGATCAAAAATAGCACAAAAAAGAAGGCAGCCAAAATTGACTGCCTTCTTTTTTATATTAAAATAACCGTGATTGTATTATTCAACAACAATTTTACCACGCATCGTACCCCAGTGACCAGGGAAGCTACAAACAAACTCGTATTCACCCGGTTCGTCAATAGTAAAAGTAATAGTATCACTTTCTCCAGGTCCTAATAATTTTGTATGTGCGATGATTGATGATGCAAAAGTAGCAGGAATGTACTCAGCGTCTTTCGCTTTGAAAGCCTCACCACCGAATGCAGCTACGTCTGTTCCTGGCGCTAATACGACGAAGTTATGCCCCATTGATTCTTTTGGCAACTCTCCAACGTTTTTTAATGTAATTTGAACTTCCTGACCGGCTTTGACAGTGAAAAGATCTTTGTCAAATTTCATTTGGTCATTAGCTTCAATTTCAAATACAGCAGTTTCTAAGGCTTCGCCAGAAGCAACGGTTTCAGTTGCTGGAGCTGACTCATCAGTTGTTGCAGTTTCAGTGGTATTTGAGTTACTACCTCCACATGATGCCAAAAATAAAGCAACCGCAGCCGCTGGCACTAAAAATAGTTTTTTCATTTTGTTTTTTATTTTAGATTAAATCAAGTTTAACAATACAAACATACACATTTAGCGAATGTTTCGAAGATTTTAAAGAAGATGTTTTTGTATTTTTTTACAAAGAAGTGATTTAGATTATCGGGTATCTTTCAAAAACCAAGCTCTGATCAAATAAAAAACGATAGGTATGATGCGTTTTATATATTTTTGCACCAATTTGTTCAGCTACTCTCATCATTTTCGGATTAAAATCGCCTATCCAATTCATTTGCAAGTTTTTGTAAGGCATAGATTCGGATTGCACCAAAAGAGCAGATTCTACAATTAAAGCGATCTCGACACCTTTTTTTTGATGCTCAGGCACAACTCCAAAAATTACACCAAACATCGTCTTACATTGATTGGTAAGTTTACGCCAAAGGAATAGTAATTTACCCCATAATGTTAATTTCCCATTCAACTTCTGTACAATCAGCTCATTGACATCAGGAAGCGAAATCCAGAAAGCAATAGGCTCTTCTTCGTAATAAGCAAACCAAATAAGTCTGGGGTCTAATATCGGCTTCATATCTTTTAACAGATCATTTGCCTGTTTTTCAGATATTTCACTAACACCTGCATGTTTTACCCAAGCTTTATTATAAACAGTTCTGAAGTCTGTCGCAGCTTTTTCGAGATTGGCCCTATCGACATGTGAAAAGGTATAACCTTTATGTTGTAAGATCTTTTTGGCACGCTCGGCATAACGCGTATCGAGTTTTTCTTGAACATCACGCCAATAGGTATATTGCTTATAATAAACCTGAAAGCCATAATTTTCAAATAATGTTTGGTAATAAGCGGGGTTATAGTTACACATATAACAAGGCTTGTAAAAACCATCCACCAGCAGCCCCCACCAGTTATTTCTTTCACCAAAATTGATAGGACCATCCATGGCTTCCAAACCTTTTGATTGGAGCCATTCTTTCGCAGCGTCAAACAGGATATCAGCGGCTTTTTGGTCGTTTATACATTCAAAAAAACCACATCCACCTGCGGGACGGTCGGCGCCCCTAGGCTCTTGCTTGGTATAAAATGCGGCTATTCTGCCGATATACCTTCCAGAGGCACCTTTAAGCAACCAGCGTATGCATTCGCCGTCATTAAAAAAATTGTTCTGTGATGGTTGAAATACTTTCTCTACGTCCGAATCGAGTGGTCTGATGTAATTGGAATCTCCCTTATAGAATTGAGGTGCCATCTCGATAAAATCCCGGCTCAGCTCAACACTATTTACTTCAATTAAATTCATACCGTAAAACTACTTAAACCTTGTGTTTTTTAAAAGATGTGCTGACCCGATATTATAGCGGAGTAATAGGGTCTGTTGATTATCTATCGCACCCGCTGTAAAATGAAAACTCGCGATCAATTTTGCCGAAAACCGCTTATTTCTCAACGGTGACCAACCTAAATCTAAGCGATTGTATAGCTTTTCTGAATAAAAATCGTCACCAAGTGCAAGAGCTTGTCGGTCGCCGACATAAAATGTATTGTGAACGAAAAATGAACGATAAGCTCCATGAACTTCAATCAAAGCACCCCGCGCCCCTTTCCAATCGTAAACACCGCGTAAACGGTCGGCTGATAAAATACCCCCAACTCCGAAAGTTAAAGAGTCTAAATCAGAAATCTTCGTCATGTCTATGCCCACTTGTGCTGTAATAGCGACATTATCTTGAAGATGCATGTCCTCTGGGGGATTATCAGGAAGTGCATTGTGCCAAAGCAACGCATCATGAGCAACAAAGAACATTCCTAGCTGAACCTTACCGGAAGCCCCGACCATAAACTGTTCACGTTGATCAACTGATTGTTTACTAACCCAGTCAATCCATATATTTTGATTAAGCAGGGGCTTTTCAACTTTAAAGAGTAGTCCAGTATGATTCGGACGAAAATAGATAAGCGTGTCACTCAGTAGCGCCCTTGAAAAGTCATCTGTTAAGCCTCTACGAGGAAAGGCCCCCATATAGAAGCTGATGTGATCTTTTTGATAATTATAATAAACTGTGGGGCTAATCTTATTACTAAATTGCTTGGTTCCGAACTCGTGTAAAAGATTCATCCCAAAACGGATTCGATGTGTACTATCTACCAGCAAGCCAACTTCCGGACTCAATTGGGTGCCTAGAAAGGTAGCTGACTCCCTACCCGAAGCAGCGTACTCCCTATTATCAACAAACCCGAAGAAGCCTACATCCCACTCCAGCATCTGTGCCTTTATCTGGATAAGGCATAACATAAGGATGACCGTGAGATAAAATCTTTTCAAGGAATAATTTTCTAGAGAGGACCTATAATTGAAGAGGGATTAACGTCGTAATCCCTCTTTATTTGTAAAATTAAACATCCAATAGGAGTCTCGTTGGATCTTCGAGTAGTTCTTTAACCCGAACCAGGAAACTCACAGACTCTCGTCCGTCGATAATTCTGTGATCATAAGACAATGCAACATACATCATCGGTCGGATCACTACCTCGCCATTTATGGCTACCGGTCTTTGGATAATGTTATGCATTCCTAAGATTGCCGATTGAGGTGCATTAATAATTGGAGTTGACATCATTGAACCGAACACACCGCCATTGGTAATCGTAAAGGTTCCACCCGTCATCTCTTCGATTGTCAGTTTATTATCTCGAGCTTTACCTGCCAGTTCAGCAACACTCTTCTCAATATCTTGAAGAGACTTTGATTCTGCATTCCGAATAATCGGAACAACAAGCCCTTTAGGTGCAGAAACAGCAATTGAGATGTCAACGAAGTTACTGAATACAATTTCATTTTCCTCAATTCTTGCGTTGACAGATGGCCACTCTTTTAGTGCCATACAAACTGCTTTGGCAAAAAATGACATGAACCCAAGTCCAATACCATGTTTTTCCTTAAACTTATCCTTATACTTCGATCTAATATCCATGATAGGTTTCATGTCAACTTCATTAAATGTTGTTAACATCGCCGTTTCGTTCTTCACCGTAACCAATCGCTTCGCTATTGTTTTACGCAAAGAGGACATTTTTTCTCTCTTTTCTTCTCTAGCTCCGCTTGACGCCGCGGTCGAAGTTGCCGGACTTGCAGAAGCAGATGCTTGTTGATTATCGGCTTTTGCTTCCGATTTAGCAGGTGAAGCATTTAAAGCATCTTCTTTCGTGATTCGACCGTCCTTGCCTGTACCTTTAACAGATTGCGGGTCAATACCTTTTTCTTTCAATATCTTAGCAGCAGCGGGAGAAGCAGTTCCTGATGCATAAGTATCTTGAGTCTCTGTTTGTGTACTTGCACTGGCTTGGGAATCACTTTTCGGTTCATCCTTAGCCTCTTCAGCCGGTTTTTCATTATCTGTTTTTTCCGCAGATCCTTCGGATTTACCGCCTTCTTCAATCTTACAGATAATAGCACCGATTTCCAGTGTATCTCCCTCACTGGCTACATGCCGTAAAATACCCGCCTTTTCTGCTGGTAACTCAAAAGTTGCTTTGTCTGACTCAAGCTCGGCAATAACCTCATCCATCTCAACATAATCACCGTCATTCTTTAGCCACTCGGCCACGGTTACCTCTGTAATTGACTCGCCTACGGTAGGCACTTTCATTTCTAAACTCATAAATGCTTCGTTTTGTTAATCTACTTTTGCTGCCTCTTTGGTTGTTTTCTTGATAGTCTCCTTGACCTCTGTGCCAACCTTGGTTTCGAAAGCTTTTTCGACGATAACCAGCTGTTGGGCAATGTGCTGTTTTTGATAACCTGTTGCCGGACTACTTCCTTCTTTACGGCAAATTACTTCCAAGCTAATTCTTGATTTACGTAACTTCCGACATATGTACGGCCAAGCCCCCATGTTCTCTGGCTCTTCCTGTACCCAGAGAAACTCTTCAGCGTTCTTATATTTTGTTTTTATAGCGCGGAGCTTATCCATAGGAATCGGATATAACTGCTCAACTCTAACGATTGCCACATCTTTACGTTTGGCCGTTTGCTGTTTATCCAATAAATCATAATAAACTTTACCGGTACAAAACAGAACTCGTTTGACATTAGCAGAGCGTACATAATTATCATCGATAACTTCTCGGAACTTTCCTTTTGTAAACTCTTCTAATTTTGACATCACCAATGGATGGCGCAATAAGCTTTTCGGTGTAAATACAATTAGAGGTTTTCTAAAATCTCGGTGCAGTTGTCTTCTTAAAATATGGAAAAAGCTGGCGGGAGTCGTACAATTTGCTACCTGCATATTATTCTCCGCGCATAACTCCAGAAAACGCTCTAGACGAGCGGAAGAATGTTCAGGCCCTTGTCCCTCGTAGCCATGAGGAAGCAACATTACCAATCCATTCGAACGCCGCCATTTTGCTTCGGCACTGGCTATGTATTGGTCGATAATGATTTGTGCGCCATTAACAAAGTCCCCGAACTGGGCCTCCCATATGGTTAGTGAGTGTGGATTTGCTAACGCATAACCATATTCAAAACCCAAAACTCCATATTCCGAAAGATGAGAATTATAAATATCAAACCTCGCGGTTCCGTCATTCAACTGTGCGAGGGGCACGTACTCTTCTTCAGAATCTTCCAAGGTCAATATGGCATGCCGATGAGAGAAGGTACCTCGCTCAACATCTTGACCTGAAATACGCACCCTTTTGCCCTCATTCAATAAGGTACCATAAGCCATCAATTCACCCATAGCCCAGTCAAACGTTTTGTTCTCAACCATTTTCCGTCGCTCAGCAAATAGACGTTCAATTTTTCTGAAGAACTTCTTATCCTCAGGTAACTGTGTAATTTCTTTGGCTATCTTTATAAAGTCCTTCTCGGAGACAGCAGTATCAGCGGGAACAAATATATCCTCGTATTTTGCTTTTCTTAAACCGTTCCATGCACCGGAATACATCGGATTAACATCCGGAATATTCTCGTCATCTTTAGACTCATCCAGCCGCTCTTGTAATAATGCTCTAAAGTTTTTCTCCATTTCTTTCGCAAGGCTAGCATCAACACTCCCTTGCTCAAGAAGTTTTTTGTTATATATTTCGCGTGGATTAAGATGTTTCTCTATTGCCTTGTATAGCAAAGGCTGCGTAAATTTCGGCTCATCTGCTTCATTGTGCCCATAGCGACGATAGCAAAGCATATCGATAAATACATCAGTATGATATTTTTGACGATACTCCACAGCCATATTAATCGCATAGACCAAAGCCTCCACATCATCTCCATTTACATGAAATACAGGTGAAAGGGTTACTTTGGCAATATCGGTACAGTATGTGGATGACCGAGCATCTTTATAATTTGTGGTAAATCCAACTTGGTTATTTATCACTACATGAATTGTACCTCCGGTTTTGTAGCCACTCAATTTCGACATTTGAATAACTTCATACATAATTCCCTGTCCTGCTACCGCTGCATCTCCATGGATGAGGATAGGAGCAATTTTAGAGCTTTGCCCATCATACTTCATATCAATCTTTGAACGGACAATTCCCTCAACCACCGGGTTGACAGTTTCCAAGTGAGATGGATTTGGGCACAAGCTTAAATGAACGCTTTTGTTACTTGCAGTAGTCACATCAGTCGAGAAACCCAAATGGTATTTAACATCGCCTCCAAATTCAGTATCTTCCGTGGTCTTACCCTCGAATTCACTAAATAAAGTTTCATATGTTTTACCCAATATGTTGGCTAATACGTTCAACCTTCCCCGATGCGCCATACCAATCACAAATTCTTCAATACCTAAGTCAGCTCCTTTCTGAATTACAGAATCCAAAGCAGGTATTAAACTTTCAGCACCCTCGAGTGAAAAACGCTTCTGACCCAAAAACTTCGTACCTAAAAAATTTTCGAACACAACGGCTTCATTCAGTTTCTGAAGTATCCGCTTTTTTGTCTCGATATCAAAGTTAGGCTCATTCCGCTCACCCTCCATTCTACTCTGAAGCCATGCTATTTTTTCCGGATGACGAATATATTTAAATTCTGCACCAATTGTATCGCAATAGGTATCTTCAATTAGTTGACGAATATCCCGGAGCTTAGCAGGGCCTAATCCCACTTCAACACCCGCATTAAATACGGTATCCATATCCGATTCCTCCAGACCAAATGTAGCAAGCTCTTTGCCTGGAAAATATTGTCGACGTTCACGGACTGGATTAGTCTTTGTAAATAAATGGCCTCTTTCTCGGTAGCCATTTATCATATTTAATACATTGATTTCCTTTAAAATATGTTCAGGAGTTTCAGCGGTGGTAGGTGTACCGGTTCCTTGAGATGATGAACCGAAATCAAACCCTTCAAAGAATTTTTGCCACCCAAAATCAACAGACTCTGGATCATTTTTATATGACTCATACATTGAATCAATATAACGTGAGTCAGCGTTACTCAAAAAAGAAAGCTTATTCATGTTTTTATACGTATAAAGCAAAGTTATAAATTAAATGATTGTGGCAGTAAGGAATCTAGGATTTTTTTAATTAACTAACAATATAATTCTGATTATGTTTAGAGCTACTACCAACACCCGCCACATGAGCCCAGCTCCCATAGTTATTTGCTGGACTATAATCGATTAATTTTTCCTCAAAATAAGCAGCTCCCAAAAGCCAATTCACATTTAGGTCATGCACGAGATACGATGCGGCAATTAGCTTTTTTTGACGATCTATATAGCCAGTTTCATTAAGGGATTTCATAATTTCATTTACTTCAACATTTTCTGTCGTCCCATTTTTCCATTTCTCAAAATCCTGGTCGGTGCCAGTATAGACGGGAGCCTGAGACGCAAACCCTTCAAGTTTAAAAAATTGATTTTTATGCTTCTTGAACATGAATCGGTAATAATCATGCCACCACAGCTCATCCATTAACCTGTTAAGGGTTGCTTTCGAGAAATTAGTCTGCTTTACAAGAGCATGGTAGAAGGTATGGACGGAAAGGCAGCCTAAGTTCAACCACGGAGACAAACCTGATTCAGGCCAGTCACTATCCATGCTTTTAATCAAATTATTTAGACGTAAAACTGCTTCTCCTTCTCCACCTTTAATCGGAGATGCTAAAGCCTGTGCAATTTCATGCTTATCAAAACCCAATACTGTCAGATCGGGCACATCACTACTTTCAGCAACTTCGACAAAATTCATATTCGAGCCGACTTCAATACTAGGCCTAATAACCCCTTCTTTTATTGTCTTTCGTTTAAAAACATTGAAATCATTGGGAATATCTCTAATGGGAAAAGGCAAATCCTCCTTATGGTACAAAGTGTGTCCAATAAAGTGACGTAGATTTAATTGAAGTTTCCACAAAGCCTCTTCTACAAGACCCGACACCTTGGTTTCTTCCTGAGCTACCTCACGATGATGATAAACTTCATCGACATTATATTTTTTGGCAAGGACAGGCAGTATCTCTTCTGGCAAACCATGCTCTATAATCAGATTCCCACCCATCGCACGAAAAGATTGTTGTAAATCGCGAACGCTATCGTTGATAAACTTTGCACGCATGACACCAGTTTTTTTAAACTGTTGATTTGTTACGGTAAACAAACGAGTGTCATAAATATAGACAGGCAAGATTAAACTGGCTTTTTCCGTTGCCAGACTAATCATTTCATTATCACAAATTCGTAAGTCGTTTCTAAACCAAAGTAATATGGTCCTTTTATCCATTCTTAGAAGTAATTCGTGTAAAACAAATATACTTCATATTTGAACGTTCTTTTCAACAATTCGACTATAATGGAGATATTTACATTCTATTTACAATACCCTATATTAAATACATGCAAAAGAAACTTTTGACGCTATTAATTTGTAGTAGTATAAAGGAATACGAATTTTTCTAAAATGAACATATTATTAACCGGCGTCAACAACTATTTAGGACAGGAATTAGTATCGTATTTTCTTAAGAAAGATTATTGGGTTACGTGTTTGATACGGAGTGAAACACTTTTTTATGCCAACAAGAAAACTGAGAAAAATTTATCAACGATACAAGGAGATCTAATTCGCGAAAAATATTCTAAAAACTTCCCTGAAGATCTTGATGTCGCATTTTACTTTAGCTATTATATAGCAGAACGAGGTGATATTTATCAAGAACTCGAACTGTTATCCTTACAAAATTACATAAAGAAAGCAAGACGCGTCAATTGTTCGCATTTAATTTACGTGCTACCTCTGCGCTCTCCAGTAATCGATGAGGTGAAGGACTTACTCGAGGAAAGCTATATTCCTTATACAATTATTAGAACCAGTAATATTGTAGGGAAAGATTCACTCTTAATGCAGATTTTTAAAAAGATGACTAAAAATCTGACAATAGTTTCAAATACAAAATTGGCTAAAAGCCGATGCCAGCCCATAGCACTATCTGATGCCATTGCTTATCTGGACTTTATCTCATTTAATCCGGCAGTATTCAATCAAAGTTTCGATATCGGAGGCCCAGAAATATTAAGTTATAAAGAGATGTTGTTGGAGTTCATGAAACTTTCAAAAGTAAAACGAACAGTCATAACTCTACCGTTTGTTCATACATTCTTTTCCACCTTTTGGCTAAGTACAAGTGGCGGTTTACCTAAAAAAATTGCCGGAGCTTTTAGTAAAAATATTCAAGGTGATCTGCTATGCGAGGACAATAAGATTCATGACCTTTTTCCCCACACATGCTTAACGTTTAAAGAAGCTGTTTTAGAAGCTATTTCCTAGCAACCAAATTCTCTACGATTAATCGTTGACCGATTTAATTTTCACTTCAAAGTCTAAAGGTGAAAAGGGAGGTATACCTCCACCACCGCTACTACTACCTGAATTACCTGCTGTCCCATAGGCTTGGCTCGAAGGCACAATCATACGAACCTTACCTCCTGCTTTCAGTTTTGGGAGTACTTCCTTCCAGCCATCAATTGTATTGGATAATGTTAATGAGGTCGAGTCTGTTGAAGATTCTTCTAAGATATTACCATTCAATAATCTCAACGCATATCCCAATTTAACCGTTGAGGTCTCAGACACGACATCCCCAGTTCCTGGCTCCAAAATATTATAATATACTCCTGTCTCACTTTTTTCGAAATCAGCTACCTGCATGCCGTTGATCGTGGGAATATATTTTTCGATGACGTACGATTCATATTCTGGCAAAGTCTCGGGATCGATCGCATGGATTGTATAATCTAAGCTCATGTTTGAACCGACCAACTTAGAACCATTGCGTCCATATGCTAAACGAGAAGGGACGAGCACACGTATCTTTCCGCCCGCATTCTTCAAAGCATCGTGCAATACCAACTTTAAACCCTCTTCTTTATCTAGCGGCGAGCCCGAATTACCATTTGCCACAGAGGATCCATAGGGAAAATAACCTAAAAAATCAGCATATCGGTTGGCCATGCTAAAAGTATCTATAGCCTGGTAACTACCATCGTGGGTGATAAATGAATATACTAATGGAATCTTGCTATCATAATTTAGCGGGGCACCGGTGCCCTCTTCAAGAACCTGATAGTACATTCCCGTATTTCCGAACGGAACAACGTTCGTCAAATTATTCTTCCTGATGTAAGCCTGTATATTTTCCTCATCAAGTTCAACAATCGTTTGATACTCTTTTTTATCGCAGGAGCTAAATATCATTACTCCCAATAGACACAAAATCAAGAATCGACTATACCGTATATTCATTAAAGAGCTGTAATTAAAATTTTTATTAGTATGGTGAAGGCGGTTGTACTTCCAAAACTTCGATGTAAAAATCCAGTGGAGAGTTCGCAGGAACGTCTCCTTGAGCCTGTGATTGATATCCGTATGGGGACGGTAATACAATGCGAATAATTGCTCCTTTTTGCAAACCAAGTTCAGTTAAGCCATATTTTGCTGGGTCTCCATTCTGGTCAAGAACAATATCGCCATTGCGATCTTTCATGTTTTCAGGTAAAAAGGCAACTAACCACCCTCCCAATAATGTTCCGAGAGAAAATGTTGCTTCTTCACCATCATCAAATACTAAACTGTTTGAAACCAGTCTACCTTCGTAATTGACTGTAATTCGTGGTGATTCTAATTGATTATTGCTATTAAAATTATATTCATAGAAATCGTCATCTTCAGGATCTACCAAACCGGGTTCAACGATTTTATACCATATTCCTGTTTCATCAAGAATTGCACCTTCAAGTCCTTCAGCTGTGTCAACATAGTTTCTTAGTATCGGAGCTTCTAATGTGAAATACTTATCAGGATCATAAGGCTCTATATCATTATCCTTCATACAGCTTGTAAAGCCCAAACCAATGATCAAAGCAATAAAAAGAAAGTTAATTTTTTTCATGGAATTTTTCATACTATCAGTGCAAAGTTATTTATTTAATTGATTTTATTTAGGAATTAACATTTTTTAACAGCACAAACCTGAAAGGTTAAACCTAAATAAAAAAACGAAACCCGCAGAACAATTGCTACAGCGACTTTCATTATTAGATAAAACTTTTACTAATAGCAATATTTATTCTCCTCAATCATCTGTTTAGCAATAAGTTGTCGAGCATTTTTCGAATTAAACGGCTCTACTTTAGTAAATCTGCGAAGACCCATCAACATCATTTTTAAGTCATCTCCTTCAGCAAATGAATACAAAGCAGCTTTCGCAGCGATGTAAACTTCGTCTACAACAGAGTGCAGGTATACCTTCGCAATATTGATTTGACCTTCTATCGCTCCCGCTCCTTTTATTAAAGCCAACCTCTCTACTCTTAGTAAAGTCGATTCAGCAACATACACGGATCCAATAATATCTGCAATATTCATTAATATTTCCTGTTCTTTTGACAAAGACATCATAAATTTTTGAACGGCTGCACCGGCAACCAGTAATCCCGCTTTCTTTAAATTTCTTAATATCTTTTTTTCCGCGGCGAACAAAGAATCAGTCGCTTCTTCAAAATCAGGTATAGACATCAATTCACTTGCTACCTCCTGGGCAGGCCCCATCAAATCCAACTCTCCCTTCATTGCTCTTTTCAATAACATATCAACTATAAGCAGCCTGTTAACCTCATTAGTACCTTCGAATATTCGGTTAATTCGTGAATCTCGATAAGCACGCTCCATCGGGGCATCGGCTGAAAAACCCATTCCCCCATAAACCTGTACCCCTTCATCGACAACAAAATCGAGCATCTCAGAGCCCCACACTTTCAGTATCGCGCACTCAATCGCAAACTGTTCAGTCGATTTTAAGCGTGCCTGCCCACTTTCCATTCCATCTGCAACCAATTTATCATAGGCATCGTCTATGTTCTGGCCAGCTCGATAGGCGGCGCTTTCAACAGCAAAATTACGGATGGCCATTTCGGCTAATTTATGTCGAATTGCTCCAAATTTTGAAATATGTAGCCCAAATTGCATCCGCTCATTTGCATAATTTATAGACTGGTTAATTGCCATTCTTGATGATCCGATTGCTGCTGCCGCCAATTTTATTCTACCAATATTGAGAATATTAACTGCAATCTTAAAACCGTTTCCTCGATGTGAAAGCAAATTCTCTATTGGCACATGACAATCATTGAAAAATATCTGTCTTGTTGAAGACCCCTTAATTCCCATTTTTTGTTCTTCGGGATTCATTGTTATTCCCCCAAACTCTCTTTCGATGATAAATGCGGACAGGTTTTTGTCGTCGTCGATCTTTGCGAATACGATAAAAATATCAGCAAAACCACCGTTCGTTATCCACATTTTTTGACCATTGACAATGTAATGAGTCTCTTCTTTATTTAATACGGCAGATGTCTTTCCCGAATTAGCATCAGAACCGGCGTTGGGCTCTGTAAGACAATACGCAGCCTTGAATTCTCCAGTTCCTAACCTAGGAATGTATTTCGCTTTTTGTTCATCATTCCCATAATACAATATGGGTAAAGTCCCAATCCCCGTATGTGCCGACAAAGCTACTGCGAACGAATGTCCCGCGCCAACGGCATCAGCAACGAGCATAGACGTATTAAAGTTTTTCCCAAAACCACCATACTCTTCGGGAATCGAAACGCCTAATAAACCAAGTGCTCCAGCTTTATCCAGAAGCGTCTGCATCAGACCTTCTTCTTGTTCATCGATCGCATCTAGATTTGGGAGAATTTCAGTTTCTATGAAATCACGACAAGTCTGCCGGATCATAGACTGCTCTTCATCAAATTCCTCTGGTATAAAAATATCTTCACACAATGTTTCGCGGATAACAAATTCACCCCCTTTTATTACATTTTTCATAGCATTTCCCATTGCTTTTAGATTAAAGGTTCCCCGATATTTATAACATTTCAAATATACCCGCAGCTCCCTGCCCCGTTCCTACACACATCGTCACCATCCCATATTTCTTGTTTCGTCTTTTCAATTCATTAAAGATCTGAACAGATAATTTTGCACCTGTACAACCCAAAGGATGTCCAAGCGCAATCGCACCTCCATTTACATTAACAATGTCGGAATTCAAACCAACTTTCCTGATCACAGCCAAAGATTGTGAAGCAAATGCCTCATTTAACTCAATGAGATCAATATCATTCAACGACATATTAGCTTGCTTCAAAGCCTTTGGGATAGCCTCGATAGGGCCTATACCCATAATACGTGGTGGAACACCAGCAACAGAATAACTAACCAGACGAGCAATTGGCTCAATGTTTAATTCCTTTAATTTTGTTTCTGAAACAACCAACACAAAGGCAGCTCCGTCTGATGTTTGTGAGGAATTACCTGCAGTAATTGAACCTCCTGCAGCAAATACTGGTTTCAAAGCAGCTAATCGTTCAAGACTCGTATCGGCACGCGGTCCCTCGTCCTGATCTACGATATACTCTCTCGTTGCGATCTTGTTGTTAGCACCTAAATAGTTTTCCTTAACAGTTATTGGCACAATATCATCTTTAAAGAGCCCCTTGTCTTGAGCCGCTAATGCTTTTTGATGTGAAGCTAATGCAAATGCATCCTGATCTTCTCTGCTTACTTCAAACTCTCGAGCAACGGCTTCAGCAGTTAGTCCCATTCCCCAGTACCAGTCGGGATGCTTCTTAGCAACGTTAGCATTGGGAACTAATTTCCATCCCCCGAATGGCATCCCTGACATCACTTCAACACCACCTGCAATGATCATGTCAGCCATTCCTGTTTTTATTTTAGCAACTGCTGTCGCGATAGTCTCCAATCCGGAGGAACAATAACGGTTAATCGTCACACCGGGAACCTTTTCCGTATCCAAACCCATTAGCGAAATCACTCGACCAATATTTAATCCTTGTTCTGCCTCTGGCGTTGCATTCCCGACAATAACATCATCGATCTCTTCTTTATTAAGATTCGGCACAGAGTCAACCAGATATTTAATTACATCAGCAGCGAGATCATCTGCCCTAGTAAATCGAAATCCTCCTCTTGGCGCTTTGCCTACTGCGGTTCTATACCCTGCTACTATATACGCTTCCATATTAATTCCTTAAAGGTTTTCCCTTAGTTAACATAAACTGTATCCGTTCCAATGTTTTCTTTGTACCTACCAATGACAGAAACTCTCGCCTTTCCAAATCCAATAAATACTGTTCGGAAACCTCAGTTGGTTCAGACAGATCGCCTCCGCACATCACCCATCCAAGCTTTTCAGAAATCAGCTGATCATGTGCAGAAATATAGTTCCCCTCCTTCATCGAATTCGCGCCTGCATAAACAATCCCTAAGCCTTGCTGACCTAGCACTTTAATATCCGTGCGTCTTACAGGCTGCGTATATCCCGCTTCGTCAAGCTCTATAACTTTCGCCTTTGCGTCTGCTAAAAGGCGACTCCTGTTCATTGTTATAGCATATTTACCGGCCTGCAAATAACCTAGCTCTACCGCCTCAACAGCAGAAGTCGATACCTTTGCCTGCCCTACTGTTAAAAACTTATCTTTCAATATATTCTGGACAATCTGATCTTCTTTATATTCATCTGATGCTCTAATAGCCATCTCCTTTGAACCACCCCCACCTGGGATAACTCCTACACCAAATTCAACAAGTCCCATATAAGTCTCCGCATGAAGCTGTACAAAGTCGGCGTGCATTGCAAACTCACAACCACCTCCCAGGGTTAAGTTAAAGGGCGCGACAACAATCGGTATCGATGAATAGCGTATTCTCATGGAAGTATCTTGAAACATTTTAACAGCCATTCCCAGCTCATCATAGTCTTGTTCTACTGCCAACATAAAAATCATCCCGATATTCGCTCCAGCAGAAAAATTCGCTCCATCATTCCCGATAACTAAGCCTTTATAGTCTTTTTCCGCCAGGTCAATTGCTTTATTAATACCTTGTATCACATCTCCGCCAATCGTGTTCATTTTTGTATGGATCTCGGCATTCAGCACCCCGTCCCCTAAATCAATAATACTCACACCACTATTTTTCCAAACTGTATGATTTTTTCGCAAATCGTTTAAAACAATTAGCCCCTCTGAGCCCGGAATAACTTTATAGGTTCCGGTTTCAGGGTCATAATATTTTCTGCCATCTTCTTCAATCTTGTAAAAATGGTCGTTCCCAGCCTCCAGCATTTCATAAACCCACGGTGCCACTTTGCCCGATTGCCCCGGCAGCAATAACTCTGCGCTTTCTATTCTATCAACAACACCTTGCACTCCCAATGCATCCCAAATTTCAAATGGCCCTAATTCCCAACCAAAACCCGCACGCATCGCATCGTCTATTCGATAAAGTTCGTCAGATATCTCAGGAATTCTATTCGATACATATTCAAAAAGTGGATAGTGGGCAGCCCGAAATAGTTTGCCTGCCATGTCATCTCCTTCTTCGAAAACTTTCATCCGTTGACGAATGTCATCAACAGCTTTCGCCCGCTCCAACGTCTCAGATTTTACTTTTTTTTGCGGACCGTATTTTAATGTCTCTAGATCTAGCGATAATATTTCTGTTTTCCCTTTTTCTTTAATCTTCTTATAAAAGCCTTGCTCTGTCTTCTCACCTAACCATTTATTATCTACCATCTGCTGCAAATAGCCAGGTAGCTTAAACATCTCCCTAGCTTCGTCATCATTTGCGTTATCATATAAGCCTTTGGCGACGTTCACTAAAGTATCCAGACCAACAACATCGGCAGTCCTAAAGGTCGCCGATTTCGGCCTACCCAAAATTGGTCCCGTATATTTATCGGTTTCTTCCACGCTCAGGCCAAAGCGTTCTACTAAGTGCGTCATTCCCAACATCGCGTATACACCAATCCGGTTACCAATAAAGGCAGGTGTATCTTTGCAGAGCACTGTCGTTTTACCCAAGAACTTATCACCGTAATCCATTAAAAAGGAAACAACGTCTTGCTCGGTTTCTGTCGTTGGGATAATTTCGAGGAGCCTAAGGTAACGAGGAGGGTTGAAAAAATGAGTTCCACAAAAATGCTTTTTAAAATCATCCGAACGCCCCTCGGACATTAAATGGATCGGAATACCGGAAGTATTGGAAGTAATCAACGTTCCTTTTGTTCGGAACTGCTCTACTTGGTCGAAAATTTTGTTCTTGATCTCCAACTTCTCGACAACTACTTCGATAATCCAGTCCGCCGATTCGATACTCTTCATATCATCTTCGAAATTTCCTGTTCTGATCAACTTGAGAACAGACTTACTAAAAACAGGAGAGGGGTTCGATTTCACTGTATTATTCAGATGTGAATCAACAATACGATTTCTCACTACCCGATCTTGAAGCTTCAGCCCTTTTTTTTCCTCTTGTGGCAATAATTCTGACGGAGCTATATCCAGCAACAACACTTCGACACCTACGTTAGCAAAATGGCATGCAATCCGCGACCCCATAACACCGGATCCGAGAACCGCAACTTTTCTAATCTTTCTTTTCATAACTAATCACCTTTATTGTTTTCCTGGATATACCTCTGTGCTAATTGGTTAACTTTAATTAGAGAGCTTTCTAGTCGTACACGTTCATTCTCCGTCATGTTATCAACTAAGTAATTATTGAATTCACGAACAATATTTTTCGCTTCCGCACGTTTTTGAATACCAAACTCAGTAAGAAACACTTTAACAGATCGCTTATCTTGAGAACTAGCCTCCCTAAAAATCAGTCCCTGCTCCTCCATTCCGTTTAACATCCTCGAAAGACTTGTAGACCGAACACCCAAAAGATTTGCTATTTGTGACACCGCGGTACCTTCTTTATGAATATTTATTAACACATAACCCGAAGCCTGCGTCAATCCTACTTTCGACGCTACTTGATTATATGAGTTAGCAACAGATTGCCAAGCTGTTTTCAGGTAGTAATCAATGGTATTAATTTTCGACATACAAAAATTATTATGCTTGCATATCAAATTTAACTCTTAAAGTTTTAGAAAACAAGTATTTTTAAATTTTTATTCGTCTCTGCTAGAGATATAGTTTATTTGTATTTTTGCAGTGCTTACTTCGTATTAATTATTAATTTACTGTGCAACTAGAGAAAATAGAACGCGTATCAGGTATAAGCAGTGAAGACTTCATTGCCAATTACCTTAAACCTGGGAATCCTGTTATTTTAACAGACTTCATTGATTCAGACAGCCCGGCATTCGCAAAATGGACATATGATTATTTCAAAGAAATTGCAGGCGACCAAACCATCTCTCTCTATGGCAAAGAGGAGACCTCGCGAGATCGAGTTGCCAGCGCCCCTGTAACACAAATGAAGTTTGCCGACTATCTTGACCTAATAGAGCGGGAACCGACGGATCTGCGAATTTTTCTGTTCAATTTACTGAAACTGAAGCCGGAGTTAAACCAGGATATTATATACAATGACCCCACCGGGGGTAAGATTTTAAAATGGCTCCCTTATCTATTTTTCGGTGGTGAGGGATCCAGTACAAGAAATCATTATGACATCGATATGTCCCACGTATTCATATCACAATATAGAGGAATTAAAAAGATCTGGCTTTTTCCACTTGAGCAGTCTACGGAGCTATATAAATTGCCATACAACTTTCATAGTATTGCCAATCTAAAGGAGCCTGATTACGATAAGTTTCCAGCCTTGCAATTTATCAATGGCCTGGAAGCGGAAATAAAAACAGGCGAAACGCTTTTTATGCCTTCAGGATACTGGCACTTCATACAATATATAACTGAAGGGTTTTCCATCAGTGTGCGTGCCCTGCCAACCAAACCCATTGATAGGTTGCGTGGCTTTAGAAACCTAGTTATCACGAGACATTTTGACAACACGATGCGCAAACTATTTAAACAACATTGGTTTGATTACAAAATCAACGTTGCTTTGAAAAGAGGAGAAAAATCTTACCGTCAACATCAGCAAGTTTGACCAAATATATTTTTACTAATTTTAAATTTCAAAAATAAAAATACAGATATCTATTCGTTGTGGGAAAGAATGTAATGTGCGAGAAAGAATACGATCATTAACTATAATTAAATGGGGACAAGCCTAGCGAAAAAAATAACACAATTACTTAAGCTTGGCGACAGAGGACTGTTATATTTTAGCATCGCTTGCACAGTTACCATTTTATTCAACCTAGGTTATAATAAAAATATCGAAACGGTATTATTTGTTGACCATATTCTGCGCTATCTTTTTTATTTATTTGGCGCCCTGCACCTTGCCAGACTGATTTTAATTACGCTTTTATACAAAAAACGACGACTGATACACTATGGGGAAATCATCATATCTATTTATTTCTTCTTTGTCATTATCCTAAGTATTTTCGGTTTTAAAAACCTAGGTATCAACTTTTTTCAGTCCGAATGGTTATATCTGGGTTTCTTCGCAACCCTTCTCATTGAAGTATCTAAAGTTAGCCTTTTCTTTGACGATTTTTACTTTAACCCAACCCTCTTATTTGTCATTAGCTTCCTTCTTTTGATCCTGGTCGGCACACTGCTGCTCATACTGCCTAATTCAACAACAGATAATCAGATTAGTTTCGTGGACGCTCTGTTTACATCAACAAGTGCAGTATGTGTAACCGGATTGACAGTTTTCGACGTATCAGCGAAATTCACCCAGTTTGGGCAAACAATCATCTTAATTCTCTTTCAATTAGGAGGCCTGGGTATTATGACCTTTACCGGGTTCTTTGGCTTTTTCTTTACAGGCGGATTTTCCTATAAAAACCGATTAATGTACACCGAATTAATTAACGAAAACAAGATTGGTTCAGTCATTAACACACTTTCCAGAATCGTATATATAACCTTGTTATTTGAAATTATTGGCGCCGCATTTATCTTCTTCAACATACCCGATAACACGTTCATATCTACAGGTGAGGCAGTTTATTTTTCTATTTTCCATGCCGTTTCCGCTTTTTGTAACGCTGGCTTTTCAACCATTCATGATGGCCTGTACAATCCTTTATTTAAGACCAATTACAATATTCATTTGGTAATATCTGTGCTTATTATCTTCGGTGGTCTAGGATTCAATATCCTTATGAATACGTACTCTTATTTAAAAAGATGGACTGTCAATATTTACCGAAAGCTACGTTACGACGAAAGATTTATTTATCAAGCTCAGGAACTCCAGTTTAGCTCTAAAATCATCCTTTATACAACATTTATTCTTCTCACCTCGGGAACGATCCTTTTTTTTATACTCGAATACAACAACAGCTTACAGGAACATGACAGCTTATGGGGGAAAATGGTTTCTTCTTTCTTCCTTAGCGTAACACCACGTTCAGCCGGATTCACGACAGTCAGTATGGAAAATATCACATTTCCCTCTATTATGCTTCTGTTTTTCTTTATGTGGATTGGCGCCTCACCAGGATCAAATGGTGGAGGGATTAAGACTACCACCTTTGCCATTTCTTTTTTAAATATATTCAGTATTGCCAGAGGAAAAGAAAACCTTGAATTATTCAAAAGGAGAGTAACCAAGGAAACGAGCATACGCGCCTTAGCAGTTATTATTTTATCGGTATTAGTCTACGGTATTATTCTTTTTTTACTCTCCCTGACCGATGGGAACCATGACTATAAGGCATTGGCATTTGAGAGCATGTCCGCATTTGCCATAAGCGGTCTAAGCTTGGGGATTACACCGACCCTTTCGGAGGGAGGAAAGATCATCCTGGTATTTGCTATGTTTATCGGCAGAATCGGCGCACTGACTTTATTAATCGCTTTTATTAAAGACACGAAAATCAAAGCATACAAATATCCTTCGGACACAGTACAGTTGTAAGATTATAATATAAATAAATATGAAATTTATCGTTTTTGGGTTAGGACACTTCGGAAAATCACTCGCATTTAAACTTACTGAACTCGGACATGAGGTTATCGGTGCTGATAACGATATGAAAAAAGTCGAACAGTTCAAAGACGAGATCACCCACACAGTATGCCTAGATGCTACCGACAAGAACGCAGTAGCATCTCTGCCTTTAAAAGATGCACACGCTGTTATCGTAGCCATTGGTGAAGACGAAGCATCCTCGTTGTTGACGACCGCAGTATTGAAGCAATTCGAAATAAAACGCATCATTGCACGAGTCGTCTCAGATCTTCAACAAACAGTGCTTGAGGCCATGAAGATCGAAGAGTTCATTATGCCAGAAGAGGAATCAGCAGAACGCTTGGCCGTTAAACTGGTCAACCTCAACATTGTTGACTCGTTCAAAATTTCGGAAAAATACAGTATCGTTGAAACAAAAGTCCCTAAACGTTATGTCGGCAAAACACTCATTGAAGCCGATCTTACAAATCAATATCAAGTCATTATTCTTACAACAATTAAAGTAAAGGAAGAAATTGTCAAAGGAGTGGCAAAAGTCACAAAAGAGGCTTCGGGCATAGCAACTTCACACACAAGACTGGAAGAAGGAGATATTTTGGTAATTTTTGGTGAGATGGAAAACATCAACAAGTTAATCGACGCTTAGTTCTTTCCCTCTACTACTTCTCTCCCTTATAAATTTCATCTAACTCGTCTGTGTGATTACTTAGAATCACTTTTCGCCGAAGACTGAGCTTAGGAGTCAGTTCTCCTGCGTCAATACTCCACTCTTTAGGTAAAAGAATAAACTTCTTAATTTGCTCCCAGTGCCCAAACCCTTTGTTCATTAAATCAACTTCCCGCTGAAATTTATCGATAACCTGCGGATCCTTAACGATTTCATCGTTAGACCTCCATTCGATCCCCTTGACCTTACACCAACTTTTCAGCTTGTCAAACGCAGGTACTATCAGAGCCGACGGAAATCTACGACCCTCACCCACAATCATTACCTGAGCTATAAACAGCGATTCCATAAGTTTATTTTCTAGAACTTGAGGAGCGACATATTTTCCGCCAGAGGTCTTAAACATCTCCTTTTTTCGATCAGTTATTTTAAGGAACCCCTCTTCGCTGAGCTCACCAATATCCCCGGTGTGGAGAAAGCCATTCTCGTCAACAACTTCAGCCGTCGCCTCCTCATTTTTATAATAGCCCAAAAAAATACTTGGTCCCTTGCAAAGAACCTCTCCGTCGTCGGCAATTTTTACCTCTAAATTAGAAAGAACCTTACCCACTGTACCAAATTTAATTTGATCAGGCTTTAATCCGTTTACCGAAATAACCGGCGAAGTCTCGGTCAGTCCATAGCCCTCCAATACAGGTATGTCCGCTGCCCAAAACACCCGTGCAAGCCTTTCTTGCAATGCCGCACCCCCAGAAATAAGAGCAACGATATTTCCACCCAGAGCAGCCTGCCACTGTTTAAACACTAATTTTCTTGCTATCTTCAATTGAAGGTTATAAAAAGCACTGTTCTTTCCGGGTTCTTTATAGTTCAAACCTAAATTCAAAGCCCAGAAGAAAATCGAACGCTTCAAACCAGTTAAGGCTTTTCCTTTAGCGTAAATCGCGTCATAAACCTTTTCCAATACTCGCGGAACCGTGGTAAAGCCATCAGGCTTTACCTCTTTAACATCATCAATTATCGTGTCCATACTCTCAGCATAATGCACTTCAATGCCCAAAGAAAAGTACATATACACGACCATTCGCTCAAAAACATGAGAAAGTGGCAAAAAGCTAATCGCTTTTTTATACTCAGTCGGAAATAAATGACTCGAGGCTAAAATATTGCTAATAATATTGCGGTGGCTCAAACATACACCTTTCGGTTTACCCGTTGTACCCGATGTGTATATCAATGTAAGCAAATCATCCTCGTCTATCTGCTCTCTATATTCATTAAGATCAACATTGGGGTCGCCGGTCTTTAGAAAATCCTCCCAGGCAGTTGTGTCCGGAACATTATCGAATGAAATTACTTCCACAGATGCAGACAACTCATCCACACTTTCTTTCAATTTTTCATACAATTCCGTGGTAGAAACAAAAATCACCTTCACATCAGCATCTGTTAATATATGCTTCAGATCTTGTTTTGACAATGTAGGGTAAAGCGGAACAATGGCAGCTCCTAATTGCATAACTCCGAAGTCGCAAAAATTCCACTCTGGACGGTTAGCTGACATTAAGGCAACCTTATCACCTTTCTTAATCCCAAACTCCAGCAAAGCGCGCGTTAGTGTATCCACATTTTCAATAAATTCGGCTGTGCTATAAATTCTCCGTTGGCCGTCAAATTTCCCAGACACCATCTCCTCATTTGAAAAATTTTTTCGATAATTTTCCAAAATGTCAAACATTCGTTTTATTTCCGCCATGATTCCCGTTTTAGAGAGTTGCAACTGACCTAAAATACGAAAATAATTCCAATCTTTTCTCCTAGGATATTGAAACTATTTTATGATTTCGAGTTCTAAAAAGAAAAAAACGTTATTTGGCACCAAATTTGGTTTACGCGTTGCGTATTAACAAAACGAAAAGAAATGAAAAAATTACTTTTACTATTATTCACTGTTGGTGTTCTCAGCATTGCGGGCCAAGAGGCAAAAGCTCAAGCTTTGGGACACGATTACAGAAATGCTATCGGGGGACGTTTTGGTGTTGCTAACGGTATCACGTTCAAACACTTCGTTAACAGCAATGATGCGTTGGATTTCATCGTAAATTTTCGTAGTAAGAAAAACGAATATTCGACGTTTCGTTTAATAGGTTTGTATGAAAGACATCTTCCCATCAACAATGCACCTGGACTAAGATGGTATTATGGTGGTGGTGCCGGAATTGGTGTATGGGATTACAAACATGATCATCATGATTCTGACATTGCGTTGAGTATTGACGGAGTTTTAGGGTTAGATTACAAATTCAATGGGGCACCTATTAATGTTTCATTGGACTGGAAACCTGCCTTAGAGATTACGCCTGATACAGGTTTCGACGCAGAAGGCATCGGACTATCGATTCGTTTCGCATTTTAACTAAACCCAATCACAAATCAACAATTAAAAGTAACGGCAGCTATTTGAATAGTCGCCGTTTCTTTTTCCCCACAAACTCAATCAATTTACTGACAACCAGACATTCCTGATAGCAATCTGTTCTTTCGTTGCATCAGCTACCGGTTCAATTACATAATCAGCACGTTTATTTTCAGGCAGCGTAAAACGAAACTCTTTCATTATGCCATCTCGCGCAACCAAGACAGTTACCTCATCTCCAACCGCCGTCTGACTAAGAATGCGATCCATCTCTCTGCCGTCTTCATCAATCCGGTATCCGTTAATAGAGATTAATTCATCGTGAACGTTCAAACCTCCGTTCCACGCTCCGCTATTTCTGCTAACCGAAACGATTCTATTCTTCACTAAACGAACACCAAAATCCGGCAAACTGATCCCTTCTAATTGATTCACGAGCTTCATGCCCGCATAGCCCAGATATTTATTATAATCAACAGCTTTCGCATTATTCACGTAATCGTAAATATCGTCTATTGAGGTGCCAGCCACCTTTTCTGCCATTTCCTTAAATTCGGCATCAGTAAACCCTCTATCCTGCTTCTCATAATACTCCTGATACATAGCTTGCATAATATCATCTAAGCGCTTCTCCCCTTTGGTCGCATGTAATGTCTTCAAGTCAAGCAGCATCCCCATCAACGCACCTTTATTGTAATATGAGACCGTGGTATTGACGGAATTCTCATCCGGACGATAATATTTGATCCAAGCATCAAAACTAGCCAAATCAAGTGGTTGCACGAGGTTACCCGGTCTATTTTCAACAGCTTCAATGTCATTTGTCAACATTTTCAGATAACTATTCTCATCATAAAAGCCGCTTCTGCGAACTAGCAAGTTATCATAATAAGCAGTGAACCCTTCTGATATCCACAGGTTTGTAGTGTAGTTTTCAGCACTATAATTAAACGGGCCTAAGTTCTCGGGCCTCAATCTTTTAATATTCCATACGTGGAAGTATTCGTGTGCAACAAGTCCTAAAAACCCGTTATAACGATCGGGATTACTATAAGCGAAACGAGACGCACCCAAGACAGTAGAATTCAAATGTTCCAAACCTCCGCCACCAGATGCATAATTATGAACAATGAAAACATAACGTTTATTTGGGTTTACACCAAAAACATTGGTTGCCTCCTCCACAATGCTGGCCATATCTCTCTTCAAACGCGCTGCATCATAATTTCCGCCACCGACCATCGCCACTTCATGTTCTACGCCTGCCGCATTAAACGTAAAAACATCCTGATTGCCGACTTCAATGGGTGAGTCAAACAAAATATCAAAATTCTCAGCATAAAAAGTATTCTTTTTACCCTTAACAGGCTCTAAACCCGTTGATATTTTTGACCATCCTTTATAGGGAGTAACCTCAACTTCGGATGGAAGATCGATCATACCGTCGATAAACATAAAAACACCGGTAGGGGATAAAAATGCATGGCTCTCATCAACGTAGCTTGTCCTTACAGAAACCTCGTAAGCGTATATCCGATAATCTACTACAATTTTTTTTTCAGCACCATTTTCAACCCTCCATGTATTTTTATCAATTTTTTTAACAGGCAGATCTTTTGAGCCGGCAGCTTTCGCAAACACGTGCTCTACATTTTTCGGGAACTCTCGTATAAGATAAGACCCGGGTGCCCAAACAGGCATTTTCAAATCGACTGAGCCTTCTTCCAAGTTATCTATCTCCATCCGAACCTCTATATAATGAGCCTGAGGTTCTTTAAATGAAACATCAAAACTAATTCTAGGTTGGGCAATACTCGTCAAAGTTGTCATCATTAAAGTCATAAACAAATAAATAAAATGTCTTCTCATAGTGATATTATTAAAAATCAGGAAATCGGACCTTTGCTAATTCCAACAAGATTAACTAAAATTATTGTAAATTTGAATCTATGCTTTTTGAAATTTTAATTAGTTATGATACTTGTAGTTGATAGTGGTTCTTTTAAGTCCGACTGGATGTTCACTCCGAATGGCAAAAAACCTGAACGCTATCGCACGCAGGGAATCAATCCATTCTTCACTCAGGAAAAGGAAATAGTTAAAATTATCCAGTCTTTTAAGGAGATCAGCCCTTATGTTAACGACATTTCCGAAATTTATTTTTTTGGTTCCGGCTGTACATCTCCTGACCGACGAGAGATTGTTTCGAATGCAGTTTCTCATGTTTTTAAAAACGCTTTTGTTTCTGTTGACACGGACTTAATCGGCTCCGCTTATGCCACATGTGGCGACCGTCCGGGTTTTATCAGCACAATGGGCACCGGATCTAATATTTCTTTCTTTGATGGTGAAAATGCACTACCAAGCAGGTTCGGCACTGGCTTTATCCTTGGTGACATAGGCTCTGGCGCATGGTTCGGAAAGAAACTGGTCACCGATTTTCTATATGATCAAATGCCTTCAGATATCAGCATAGAATTTGCTGGAACCTATGAGGTCAACAAAGAGATCGTCATGAAAAATGTCTATCAAGAGCCTCATCCTAATGCTTATCTTGCTTCATTCGCACCCTTCCTTGCGGACCACACTAGCCATGATTACATCACAGATATGCTCTGTAATGGTTTCGAAGATTTCGTGAAAACGAATATATTCAGTTATGCTGACTATGAAGATTACGAATGTCATTTTGTCGGGTCGATTGCCTATTTTTATAGTGAACAATTAAAAGTCGTATGTAAAAACAATCATGTTCGAATCGGAAAAATCATTCAGCAACCCATACAGGATTTATATGCTTTTGTTGTGGAGAAAGAAACACAAAAAAGTAACTATTTAAATTTATAAAATTTAGAATTATTTATCATGAAAACACTGCTTATACTATTTAGCGTTCTATTCGCAACGCCCCCAGACAATGTATACCAATTCAAATTACAAGGCATTGATGGCAAATCCATTGACCTTTCCAATTTTAAAGGGAAAAAGATACTATTAGTCAATACAGCATCAAAATGTGGTTTCACTCCTCAATACGCCGAATTGGAGGAATTGTCAAAAAAGTACAAAGATCAATTAGTTGTAATCGGTGTGCCGGCAAATAACTTTGGCAATCAGGAACCTGGAGCTAACGAGGACATACAGTCGTTCTGTGAAAAGAATTATGGAGTCACTTTCTTGCTCACCGAGAAGACAAGCGTGAAAGGGGAAGACATTAGTCCTCTGTTCGACTACCTAACTTCTGCGGACAACCCTGATTTCACAGGAGAGATTAAATGGAATTTTGAAAAATTTCTTATCGATGAAAACGGGAAATTAATTCATCGTTACCGGTCAGCAGTTAAACCTCTATCATCCGAAATTACCGAAAACTTATAAATAACAAAACCCCTGATGGGCAGGGGTTTTGAACTAACCAATTATAAACCTAAATTATGAAAAGACATTTAACCAATTACCAAAATTTGATTGCTCTGATTTTGATAGTGTAAAAGTAACACTAAGTATTGTATTTTCCAAACTAATCCAACTTTTTTTTCACGCAATCGATTGATCAATTTCAATCATCTGTAAAATCATTGACTTTAGGACGCAAAAAGTATAACTGCACGACCAAAGCGATGGCGACGATAGCCGCTAATTTGGCAAAATCACTCCCAAGGTTACCCGCATCTGTTGATCTACCTAGGTAATCGGTAATAAAGGCTCCTGAGAAGACACCAACCATATTCATCAAGCCATAAGCAGTTGCCCTGTACTTTGCTGATACAAATTGACAAAGAATCGGCATATTATTCGCATCAAACATACCAAATCCCAAACCGAAACATAAAGCAGCACCAACTACATGAAACAATGAGTTACCAAAACCTAATAATAATAAAGATGGAATTGTTAATGCAATTCCAATAGCACTTGTATAAACCCTGCCGCGGACATTTTTCTGTACCCATCGATCCGAAAGAATACCCCCGAAAATCACACCGATAAACGAGGAAGCGGCGATTGTGATCGTCGACAAAGGCCCCGCCGAAGACATTGGTATATTAAGATTCTCCGCAAACAATGTCGGCAGCCAATTTTTTGTTGCCCAGCCTGGTAAGCTCGGAACAGCGAAATAAAATAAGATAACCCAAAACGCAATATTCGACAAAAGCACACTTAACCCCTTAAATATGGTAACTTTTTTAATAGAAGTACCGTCCGGCACCGGATCCAGTACAACTTTCTCCTTCGATGAAGTCTTAACTTCATGCAAGAAAAACAAAAGAATTAAAGCATAGACTATCCCTACAAGTCCAAACGACCTGAACGCCGTATGCCATGTAAAGGCCTCTGCCAATGTAGCGCCAAAACCGCCAAGAGCCTGCCCCATATACAATCCGGTCATATGAATACCTATTGCCAAGGATCGGGTTTTATCCTTATGATAATCAGCAATAAGTGATAAGCCGGCTGGTATATACAGAGCTTCACTAACGCCCATAATACCTCGCAGCCACATCAACTGATTAAAAGTCGTAGCATAGCCCATCGCGAAAGTCACAGCCGACCACACAAACAAACTACCTACTATCAACCATTTTCTACTAAATTTATCCGCGATCGTGCCAGCTACCGGACTCATAAACCCATAAATCCATAAGAAAATAGCCATCAAATGTCCGAAGTTTGCAGCCGATTGCAGCTCTTGGATATCAGCTTCCATACTAGGCCGCATAGTCGACAGCATCTGTCTATCCATATAATTTAGGAGGGCGACAACCCACAGCAAGCCGACAACCAGCCATGGATAATATTTTGCATTTTTCATAGATTAGGTTTATTTCAATATTTCACAGAGAATAACTACTTCTCAATAACGGTACGAACCTGTGTAGTTCGAACGGCAGGTCTTATTTCCCCTCCAGGAATAACAACTTCCTCATTCCATACAACGAGCGAAGTTGTCACTGCCGCATGTCCCGGTTGTTCCGCAATCGTATTCCATTCATTTCTATCAGGATCAAAACTCAACACTCCCTTTGAAAAGCCAGGATGTTCTTCTTTTTGCGGATCTATCCCCGCCAAGCTACCGTCGTCTCCACCAAATACAAGTAGATTTGAATTCCCGTCAGTAAACGCCGGCGTAGGTGCCGCCACAACCGCTCTCGGAAGCTCAGCCAGTTTCTCCCATCCATTTTCCTCAGAAAATCGGTAACCGTCCGAAAGGTACTCGCGAATACCTTCCTTTAAATGAGCACCACTGAAAAGATAAACAGCGTGGTCATCTGCACCAGCAACTGCCAACATTCTTGAAGGACCCGGCCAAGACTCTCTTATTGCCCAGCCAGCATCTAAATTGTTTAGATCCAGAGACCAAAAACTCCCTTCCGCGTCTTTAGAAGCAGGATCAGTAGTTCCTCCCATTACATACACGGTGTTGTTTAATAATACGCCTGCCGAATTCGCTAAGGGTTCAGGTAAACTCGGAAGATCAGTATAAGACACACTGTCGCCTACGTATTTCAGTTGATATACATCACTATAATGTCCTTCTTCATTACTTCCACCAATGATAAGCAAACCGTCGTCCGTGCTGATCGAGACCCCGTACCCCAATGGTCTGGGTAATTTTCCCACTATTTTCCATTCTTGACTACCCTTTTCAAGTGCAAACACCTGATCATCCCAAACCTTCTTTGATCCTGTCCAAGGCGCCCCCCCATCTGGGAAGTTTGCCCCACCAGCAACAATTAATGTATTATTCGAGACGCCAGCAAACGATCCGGCGAAACCCACCGTATCAGGAATACTAGGTAAATTACCCCATTTTAATGGCTCTTGTGTACATGCAGAGGTTATAATCATAAGAAATAGAATCAAATAAGAAAGGAGTTTCATAATTCATTACGCTTTTACTCGAGCATCACGGCATTGATTTACAGCCTCAAAAAATCCTTTTTTATTCAGATCATTTTTCAGCGCTTCAATTTCATCATCAGTTAGATCAACTAAGGGCAAACGACACGGGCCAAGCTCAATGCCTTCCATACCCACAATCGCACGCTGCGCCGGAATAGGCGCAAATTTGACTAACGACTGAACCATCTTGATAGAATCCATCTGCAGCTGACGAGCGTCTTCAATACGGTGATTCTCAAAATTATCTATAATTTTTCTATACAGCGGCGCAGCAAAAGTATACGTGCTACCGACGGCACCTTTCGCTCCTACAGCCAATGCACCTAATAGCATTTCATCGAGGCCATACAAAATATCATATTTCCCGTTTTTATAGTTCAAGCAGGCTTCGTATTCATGTAAAGTGGTCGCAGTATATTTTAATCCCCTAAAATTAGGAATAATCTCTTCTGCTAATTGCATAAAGTCCAACATATTCATCGCAACACCAGTAAGATGAGGAATATTATAATAATAAAACGGAATATCTGGTGCTGCAGAAGCAATCTCCGCCATACTCGATATCAATGCTTTTACAGAAGCTGGTTTAAAATAGAAAGCGGAAACTGAGGAAAACGCGTCCGCTCCTACATCTTGCGCATGAGCGGCTAATTTACGAGCCTCTCTAACAGAGCTATGTCCCACGTGAACCATAACTTTTATTCGTTTGTTCACAGCTTTGACATATGCCTCAACAATAGCCATGCGTTCTTCAATAGTTAGGTTAGGACCCTCTCCATTGGTTCCACATACAAAAACACCCGAGACCCCATCTTTAATCAATTTCTCAACAATATCGGGTATAACGTCGCGGTTAATTTCTCCGTTGCCCTTGTAAGCTGCGAATGTTGCGGCTACCAATCCTGTTATTTTTTCCATCTTTCTGTTTGATTATACGTATTATAAATATTACTTTTTATTTGTTAATTCGTCTATAGTCAGCGTCTGAAATACCATATCAGCCTGACTACTTTCATATAAAATTCCAATTGTTTCATTATCAACCGAGGTTAGGCAGGAATAGCCACGGCTGTTGAACTCGTCTAACATCAACGCAGGATACTGATCCCAGTTCTCCCCATCATTGTCGCTCACCTTTACAGAAAGTCTGTTACGCTGCGTTTTTGAGTCTGGATTCGAAAAAAGTAGGTAATTTTTCTCCTCACTGCCAGATTGATAGTCATGCCGAATAATGCTCGCCATACACACCGGCTCAATCAAAGCATTGTGCGAGGTCGGATGCATTGTCCATGTCTCACCCAGATCACGTGTAACCGCAATTGCCCTCCCGTTTGTTGACGTCGTATCCCCACGATTGCTGTTGGCTCGCATATTCAACATGATCGAACCATCAGTTAACTCAACCGCCATACATTCTGTCGTACCCTCACTTACAGCCGGATTGGTCGAAACCCAAGTTTTGCCCCCGTCTTTGCTATAAGTTATGTTTGAAAACGGATGCCCATTTTTATTCCTTCCCTGAGTTGGGAAAACGAGCGTACCATCTTTTAACGTAATTCCCTGTCCCGGCGCCGGCGCCCAAAGCCACCATTCCTCTTTCTTCCCCATTTTGGTAACATTCACCGGTTTGCTCCAAGTCTTGCCATCATCTGTACTCTTCACAATCAAGAATTGCGATGTCTGTTTAACATCAAAACCAGGCTGTGAAGCTTTGTTTCTCCATTGATGATCCCACTCCTCACTTTCTTCATTCAAACCTTCTATCCAATTACCTTCTTTATCCAGAAGGCCATGCATCCACAATCCAGCAATGTAGATATCACCCGTATTCCGATCTACCAAGATTCCAGCGTCAGAAACACCATTAAATTTCTGCGGCAAATCACCCCACTCACCCATGTCCATCACAATTTGTATAGGTTCCCATGTTTGTCCACCATCTTCACTGCGATGAATACCAATATCCATATGCCCCTGTAGATCACGACCACTTTCGTAGCGAGCGTCAAAAATAGCAATCAAGGTTCCTTCGTTCGTAGTTGCCAGTCCCGGAATACGTGAGGTATGAACATCATCTTGCTTATGTTTACGAACAGCCACGCCAATCCGCTGAACAAGTTGTTCATTCTGCGCTTTAGCTCTAACTTTTTTCCCATTTATTTTTGCAGAAACAAGCTGAGCATCAACAAAATTAGACAAGGATGCGCCTTCTTTTAACTCAAATGACAACCAGAAGAAATTGTCACCTTTTTTCAATTCCTGATTACCGGAAAAAACCATCTTTTTTCCAACCCCGGTCACCGAAGCAAATAAGCGCGACTCAATATCCTCCATTTTACCCGGTAGCGAATCTTGTCCATAATAATAGAGTCTTGCCGATTTTATATCACCTAAATCAGTTGTACCCAATGTACTGAACCTCACATCAGTTAAAGTTTGTCCCTCTTTATCAGCTGTAATTTTCACTCTTAAAATAGGGTTGTTCTCTTTATTCTTCAGAACCGGTAGTTGATACTGGTGTTCTGAAATCTCCGTATCGGCTTTGAACCCTAAAAAAACAAGAATCAAACTAGAAAGCAAAAAAATGCGCATCATAGAATTAAATTTAGTGTATCGTATTGTTATCCAAGTATATGCTATTTAAATTCACTGACATCAATCAGCTTCAGGGCGATACCCTCGTACGGTCTACCTACGCCGCCTTCATACAATAAAGCAACTTTACCATCTTCGGTCACAACAAGATCAGAATAAGCTGATGGCCCTTCATGAACAACCAGCTCGGCAGACCATGTCTTTCCATTGTCCAAACTCTTCTTAACCGCCATATTTTTTCTCTCGGCACTTGCAGCATTGGCAAAATATAGCGGCAATGCATTATCTCCATGGTCAGTAAAAAGACTTCCCTGACATGAAGGATCAATCAAGTTATAATCCGTTTGCATTGGCCCCCAAGTTTCACCGCCATCATCACTAATACAGAACTTTCTTGCAGTTCCGCTGCCTGCCCTCAGGTTCAACATCAATTTTCCATCAGATAGCTCAGTAACGGTGCATTCGCCAACGCCTCCCTCAACGGTCTGACTACCAGACTTCCAGGTATTTCCATGATCATCGGAATAAATAACATGAGAATAATCTTTTCTACTTCCATCTTCTCGCACTGTAAAATAATTGGGAGAAATCAATCTCCCTTTGTGTTCACCTTTAGAAATCTGTATTCCATGAACAGGGCCAGTGCCATACCAATCCCATTCTTTATTTTTCACACTTTCAGTAATTTCTCTAGGTTCTTCCCATGTCTGCCCTTCATCATCAGACCAAGTATAAAATGCCCGTCTTGTGTCCTTTCCTGTTCCATTTGTTAAATCGCCCCAACGATCGTCGCCATGGTTCCATGTAAGTAGTAAATGAATTCTTCCCGTTTCTTGGTCAACGATAGGCACTGGGTTGCCGCAAGTGTTTAACCCGTCATCCCAAATGGTTATCATATCCCCCCATGTTTTCCCATTATCTTCTGAAACCTTAACAACCATATCAATATCCCCCGAGTCGCCATTACTCCTTAATTTTCGGGCCTCCGCAAAAGCAAGCAATTTGCCATCAGTTGACTTTACAATCGCCGGTATTCTGAAAACCTGGTAACCATTAGACTCTTCTTTAAAAACATAGTTAAAACCATTATTCGGATCGTCATCAGGCTCTTCTACCGGATCATCTATAGGGTCTACCGTTCCTTCACTTCCACAGGAAGTAAAGGAGTAAAACCCAATGAAAAACATCAACAAAATAGATACTTTTCGTCTGATACTTTCTTTACACATTTCTCTCGTTTTTTTAATAGCCGTCAGTTTGACTTAGGCTTGGGTTTTTATCAATTTCTGTTTGTGGAATTGGTGAAAACAAAGGAACCGACTTACCACTCAAATTCGGAACTTCATCATATATATCAATTGAACCTGCAGTGTGAAAACGAACTAGGTCAGGCCACCTTTTTAATTCAAGATAAAACTCCCTAAAGCGTTCCTGAAGAATCGCTTGTTCAACAGCGGCTTTCGACGTCGATCCGGTGTAATCACCTATTTGAGCCCGATTGCGAATTTTATTAAGTTCCACGATCGCCTCATCCGTCCGGTTAAGCGCAGCCAAAGCCTCTGCTTTAAATAGAATCATCTCCGCTAGACGATAAATCACAATATCTGAATCATAATAACGATTCCCTGCATTTACGCTTCCTCGCATCTTATTATCGAAAACACCAATCACCGAATTACCCTCTGTAAGCGCTACAATGTATGACTGATCGGTCCTCACATCAGTTGGGTTCTCGGCGAATGCCTCTTGTAATTTTGATGATGGTGCATACTGGCTTCTTGCGCCACTACGAGCAAATGCTATTTCGTCACGGTTCACAGCATCCTGTACAAAAATATCCCTTGGTTTCAAGCGGCTGCTATAGTGCCCGTCTTTTTCGTCGCGATGAAAATATAACGAAAATATAACTTCTTTACCTTTCTTGTTTTCGTTAGAGAATATATTTCCGAAATTTTCTTCCAAACTATGCCCTTGACTCGCCTTATCTGCCAGCGATATCACCTCTTCCAGTTCAGATGATGAACCTTTAAGAACCTTCGCCTTCCACAACAATACGTCCGCCTTAAGTGCATAGGCCGCAGCTTTACTAGCTCTGCTTTTTTCGGTTGCTCCTTCTGGGAAGAACTCAATTGCCTGTGAAACATCGGCTAGCACCTGGTTCATAACGTCATCCGCAGAAGAACGCGGCAACATCTCCTTCGTATCATTTTCAGTTGGCTCTATTTCTAAGGGAACCTCGCCCCATATCCTAAGCAAACTAAAATAAGTATGGGCACGGATAAAATAGGCTTCAGCGAGAAGCTTATTCTTATCAGCTTCGCTACTAAATGTAATCCCTCCAGAATATTTGATCAATAAATTACAATGCTGAATAACTTCGTAAAAGTCAATCCAATTAGTAGCATTCTGCGGTGTAAGGTTCTGATTCCATGCGTTTGAAGGGCCTCCCTCCATACCTGGCACAAACGAATCCCCTCGATCTTCAAAGTATGTAAGCGTATTATTCAAATTTCTATACTCGCTGTAGATACCCAAAAGATAACTTTCTACGTCACCCTGCGATTCCCAATAATCAGCATTGGTTATATCAGACACATTATCCAAATCCAGCAACTTCTCACAACTCGAAAACAATAAAATTGCGAAAGCCAAAGTGTAAATTTTTATTAAGTATTTCATTTTCTTCGATTTTAAACGTTAAAATGTAGCTTTTAATCCAAAGTTGATATGACGTGGACGCGGATAGGTTCCATAATCTACACCGTCAAAAATTTCAGGCATCATCCCTTTATAAGCGGTAATATACCCAAGGTTGTAAACGCCGCCGAAGATCTCCAGCCCTGTTATTCTAGCTTTTTTCAAAAACTCAGATCTCAACTGATAACTTATAGAAACTTCTCTAAAAGCTATATAGTCCCCTTTTCCATAATACAAACTATTGTTACTCCCATTGCTACCAATTGCATTATCCCATCTCATATGGTTACGGAAATTGTAATCAAAATCACTTTGAACGGTGTATTTTGGATAAGTGGCCTGATGTCCTTCTCCTTGCCAACTCTCAGTCGTCGCCTCTCTGAATGCATTATTATTGTTCCGGCTACTTCCCATCACATTTCCCATAAAACTATTATCGATAACATGACCAACAGCCCAGTCGACAACAAAGCGTGCTGATAGATTTTTATAACGGAAGCTATTGACCATTCCACCAGTTTTATCCGGGCGTATGTAACCCATAAAGACCATATCATTATTATCTAAAACTCCGTCATTATTTAAGTCCGCAAATATCGCGTCACCAGCGGTTTTAGTTCTTCCTGATGCATTCTTATCTTCCGGAGCATTTGCAGCTTCCTCATCGGTCTGATAAACTCCTTGATAGCTATAGGCCCACCTTCCACCGTAACGTTCACCTTCGGCAATCCCACCCACTTTTACATAATCTCCCAAAGCTGGATCGTATACGTAATTACCTCCGACGCGATTCTTATCTTCTTCATTTTCCGGTAATTCTACGGCTATTGACCGATTGTACGCAAAAGTCATGTCCAAGTTCCACTGAAAGTTCTCATTTCGTACGGGTGTAGTTTGTAGTTCAACTTCAAAACCTCGACTACGAATTGATCCGAAATTACTGCGAATCGAGCTGTATCCAGTTTGCGACCAAAGCGGTTTATCGAAAAGCCTGCGATCGGTTAGTTTATTATAATAATCAACCAAAAGCATTACCCGATCGCCTAAGAAACCTAAATCCACACCCACATCAAACGAAGCAGTCTGCTCCCACATGAGCTTACTATTCATTAAAGCAGTATTTAAAATACCTACATTACCCATATAGGCGAAGCCTGTTGAATAACGGCCTTGCGAATCAAAAACACTAAGAGAATTATTACCCGTTTTTCCCCAGCTGCTCCTCAGTTTGAAATGGGAGACGGTTGAAGAAATTGGTTCGAAGAAATCTTCACGATGAAGATTCCAACCAGCTGATACTCCAGGGAAATACCCCCACCTATTATCCTCAGCAAAACGTGATGACCCATCAGCACGTAAGCTAGCGGTGAACATATACTTCTGGTTAAAATCATAATTCACCCGTGTGAAATAACTTAACATAGCATCGTATGACTTCGTTGCTGATACTCGTTGGGTAATATCAGAGGAAGCATTTAATGTTGGGATATGATCGGTCAAAGCTTCTCTTCCGCTTCCATTCATACGGTAAGCGTAGTCATTGTTATAACTTCCACCTAAAATTGCATTCACATTATGACCACTTCCGAACTGTTTAGTATAGGTTAACAAACCATCCACCTGAAAATGCCTGTCAAAGTTATGGTTTGCCGAGGCAGGCCTGTTGGTTACGGTTTGATTATAAGCTTCAAAATAGTTTTCAATACCCTCAGCTGTAAAATAGTATACCGATGGCTGGAATTTTAAGCCTGGCAAAATATCCCAGTTCGCACCGATTTGGATATTCGTACGATATACGTTAACATCATTGTACTTCGTTTTATAATATATTTCATGCAAACGATTCCTAAAAGAAGATATTCCTTCACCCGGTGCAGGTAAACCATCTTCATAATACTGCCGATACGTTGGAGGCATCAAAACACTTCTACTGAGCACCCATTCGTAGTTATTAGGGGCGTTGGATTTCCTTTGTTGATATGTAAATTTCGTATTTACGCTCCACTTGTCGCTAAGCTTGAAATCACCATTAAACAACGCACTATAATTCCGGTAATCCGTTCCACGAACGATTCCTTCCTGATTCAGATATCCCAAACCAAAATAATACCTCGCGCGTTCGGTCCCACCACTAATATCAAAATCCAACTCCTGCTTCCCGCCTGTTTGAAAGGTAGCATCCTGATAATCATTATCTTGAAAGATTAACATCTTACCGGTTGCTGGGTCTTCCATGGTCTCCCATCCTTGGTTAGCTAATAAATCATCAACATATTCCTGGCCATAGTCACGAATATATACGTCTAAAAACTCCAAGGTGTTATTCGAATTTCGCGGGTTACCTGTAGACATGCCATAACGCCCGCCCCCCAGATAGAAATCTGGATTGGTCGTATTAAATTCCATCGTATTTTTACGCGTCAAATAGACGTATTCCCGGGCGTTTAATAAGGGTAGTCGCTTCATCTGCTCTTCAATACCGTGTGTATAACGAAGATTGATTACCGGCTTGCCTTCTTTACCGGTTTTGGTTTTAACGATAATAATACCGTTCGCTGCACGGGCTCCGTAGATGGCGGTAGATGCAGCATCCTTCAACACTTGAACAGACTCAATATCATCAGGGTTCAGGTCATTAATACTGCGCGTACCTTGTGAAACCAGCCCATCAACGATAAACAAAGGAGCGTCACCCTCAGGAGAAGTAGAACTACCTCCCCGAATAAATATCTGAGGACTGGATCCGGGCTGTCCGTCTTGGACTTGCAATGACAATCCAGCTACCTTTCCTTGCAACTGGAGCAATGGATTTTGCCCAGGAGCTTTATCAAACTCCGCAGCTCCAACCCGAGATATCGAATTGGTTACAGTTTCCCTGCTTTGCTCTCCATATCCAATAATAACTACCTCATCTAGAGTTTCTGTATCAGCTTCCAGCGAAACAGGTATGTTCCTCTGTCCATTTATGGGAACCTCTTGTGTAATAAATCCTAAAAAAGAAAAAACCAAAACACCGTCCGGGGTCTTGGTTTCAATCACGTAACTACCTTCCTGGTCAGTTACAGTACCAATTGATGTTCCCTTTAATTTTACATTAACACCCGGGAGAGCCATCCCATCATTGCTCGCAACAACTTCACCTGAAACTGTAAAGCCATTTTCTTGGGCATTAGATTGAAAAAAGGAGACACACAATAAGCAGATAAGCAAAAAAGTTAGGTTTCTTTTCATTGTTTAAATGGTTATTTATTTAAGTTTATATGTTCTACATATCGAATGTAGAAAAGATAACCATAAAAGCAAAATAAATTTAACCTAAGATTGCTTATGTAACTGAATTATTAAAATTTTTTAATGCGGTCGAAATGAGGCTGCAAGTGTTCTTCCATCCCCTTATTGAACTCCTCTAAAGTTCCGTTCTTTAAGATTTCCACCAAATCTAAGTGACTTGTTTTTCCTCTCGTCGGCTTACCTTCTAAAGAGGTGACATAGCCAAAAATTGGCAATAACATTTTTTGGAAACGCTTTAGTGTATCATTTGCCGTAATTTCGTAAAGCTTCCCATGAAAATCGATCTCATGCTTAATTCGAAAAGAATCATCTTCAAGATCCTGATCCTTCGCTATCTTTTCCAGGTCGGCAACATCCTTTTCCGTCTTGTTTTGAAACAATAGTTTACCTAACCCCATTTCCAATACCAATCGCAGCTCAAAGATGTCTTTTATAGTTGCATCATCGATAATCAATGGATCTAATATTTTCTCAAACGAACCTAATATATCTGGGTTGACGAACACCATTCCTCTTTTCTTCCGCGATTCGATCAATCCCAGCATTTTCAGACGGCTAAGCCCTTCTCGTACAACATTTCTGCTTACCCCCAAAGCTTCGGCCATTTCCATTTCTTTTGGCAAAGCATCACCTGCCTTAAAAGCCTTTTTTTTCAAAAATTCAATTAATCTAACTTCGACAATATCAGCCATCGTCGGCGCAGTTATCTTTTGCAAATCATTTGTGAGTCCGTTTATGCCCATTGTAACTTTTATATTGAAATCAACAAATATATCAATCTTATTGATTTTGTCCATATGTAGAACAAAATATTTTCTTCAGAATATTAGCTATTCGTAACAAAAACACTCAGTCTTGGTTGTTTTTGACTGGAATTATTATTTTTATAACAAATAACCTCTCTATATGATCCGAATCCTGTTAGTATTGAGTCTTCTCTTTTCTTTGCGTCCTGTTTTTTCTCAACAAATCCGACCGAAATCCTCTGACAGGATCCATAAAGAGATCAAGATGTTGAAGAATCTACCACGGGTTCTCTATCTGGCAGCTCATCCGGATGATGAAAACACAGGGCTTCTATCATGGTTGGTTAACGACCAGCATATTGAAACTGCCTATTTATCCCTAACTAGGGGCGACGGCGGACAGAATCTAATCGGCAGCGAACAGGGAGCTGCATTAGGGCTAATCAGAACCTATGAACTATTGGAAGCCCGAAAAATAGACGGAGCCAAACAACTTTTCAGTACTGCCATAGACTTTGGCTACTCGAAGAGCTCGGAAGACACATTTACCCAGTGGAACCTGGATAGTATTACAAAAGATGTTGTATGGATTATCAGGAATTTCAAGCCTGATCTAATTATTACGCGCTTCCCTCCGACGTCCGCAGCTGGTCATGGGCAACATTCTGCGTCAGCTACGATCGCTGAAGCAGCATTCAAGGCTGCGGCGGATCCCAATAAATATCCTGAACAGTTAAAAGCGACTCAACCCTGGCAGACCAAACGCTTGCTTTGGAATACATTCCGGTTTGGGGACAATAACACGACCGACCCGAGCCAGTTTAAAGTGGAGGTAGGTCAATATGACCCTCTTTTGGGGATGGGCTATGGAGAGCTGGCCGGTGTTAGCCGCAGCAAACATCAAAGTCAAGGCGCTGGAACACCTTCGGTAGCGGGTGTTCGGAGTGACTATTTCTCCCCTGTCGCCGGCGAACCTCTACAAAGCTCTCTGTTTGATGGACTTACTCATAGCTTTGCCGATATTGATCGTGCGGATATCGACCAAGCGATTGATCAGCTATTGGATGAATATGACTTCAAACAGCCGAGTGCAAGTTTACCCTCTTTATTGGAACTTCGGTCTAAACTCAAATCATTAGAAGATGCCGACCTAAAAAAGAGAAAACTCGCCCTGATTGACCAAATAATCCTATCGTCGTCCGGGTTTATGGGGGAAATGGTGAGCAATCAAAGTAGCGCTATTCCCGGAGAAATTTTAACGTTCGATCTGAACCTTATTTCGAGGTCTCAAATACCGGTCACTGTTCAAAAGATAGTCTTACTAACGAAGGAAGACAACCCTCAACGTCAGCTACCTGCCGACTCATTGGTCAACTTTCATTTTCAACTGGAAATTCCAAAAGACACAAAGCCTACAGAACCCTACTGGCTCAGCACCCCACAAAAAAGCACTTCGCAATACGCTGTTGAGTCAGCCGAACAGGTCGGACTTCCTTTTCAAAAACCTGATTTAAACGCCAAAATCCTATTAACTATTGGCGAACAGGAATTCTGGGTACACGTCCCCTTTTCTTATAAAAAGCTTGACCCAATTAAGGGTGACGTTGTCGAACAATTGCAAATTACTCCACCTCTCAATATTTCTTTTACGCAACCCATTTTCTTTGCTAAAGGAGACTCAACGTTGGATTTAACAATTAACATTCAAAATCATAAAAACAAATACACAGGAGACCTTATTCTAACTCAAAACACAAAAGAAATCGGCGTACTCAAAGATGTCACACTTTTCCCCAATCAGGATTCAGTTTTCACGATCACACTCGCAAAAGAAACTCTTGATGAACTTCAGCCCAACGAAGCGATAGAAGCTACTTTTCATACATCGGAACATGCCTTCAACAAAAACCAGCATATTATAAAATACGACCATATACCAACACTGCAGTATTTTACACCGGCCAGCACCCTGGTATTAAATGGGAACTTGACAACGACCGCTAAGAGGATAGGTTATATTCAGGGTGCAGGCGACTTTATACCTACCTTTCTGCGACTTGCAGGTATTGATGTCACTTTCCTAACAGAGGCAGATTTAAGTAATGCAGAGAACTTAAAAGAATACGACGCGGTTATTACTGGAATCCGCGCTATTAATGTAGAAGAAAGAATGGCACGCTGGATGTCCGTTCTTAATCAATATATTTTTAACGGCGGCACAGTGATCATGCAATTTAATACACTGCAAGACATGTCTACAACCGAAATAGGTCCCTACCCCTTTACAATAAGTCGTAATCGGGTTGCCGAAGAGAATGCGAAAGTAACTTTCCTCGATCCAAAGCACCAACTTCTAAACACACCAAATAAAATCACCGAAGATGATTTCGATGGGTGGATTCAAGAAATGGGTCCATATTTTCCGTCCGAGTGGGACTCAGCCTATACCCCTTTATTTGAAATGCACGACCAGGGAGAAGAGCCACGGAAGGGGGCCTTGCTATACGCGAGCTACGGGAAAGGTCATTTTATTTATACACCACTCTCTTTCTTCAGGCAATTGCCGGTGGGACATAGCGGAGCTTCAAAACTATTCTTCAATCTGCTTTCAATCGGCCAGGATGAAAAATAAACGATTAAATAACTGGAACACCTGGTACATCCTGCTCGTCGTGGCATTGGTTGTCCAGATCGTGTTGTACTATATCTTTACTAAATATTGGGAATGAGTTTAACCGACTGGCTTGTACTTTTCTTGACTCTGATTTTTATCTTGCTATACGGAGTGTATAAAGGTCGTGGCCAAAAAGACGCGAAATCGTATCTCTTGGCAAATCAAGAACTCCCTTGGTACGTTGTACTGATCGGTCTGATGGCTACTCAGGCCAGTGCCATTACATTTCTGTCGGCTCCCGGCCAGGCTTACACCGATGGTATGCGTTTCGTACAATACTATTTTGGTCTGCCGCTCGCCATGATCGTCATATCCATCACGTTCATCCCTATTTTCCAACGACTCAAAGTCTATACTGCCTATGAATACCTGGAAAGTCGTTTCGACAAAAAGACCCGGATTCTAACCTCTTTTCTTTTTCTAATGTCGCGGGGCTTATCAACCGGTATCAGTATTTATGCTCCCAGCATTATTTTATCAACCATTCTAGGCTGGAACATCTACCTTACGAATATCCTTACCGGGGGTTTACTACTTCTCTACACCTATTCTGGCGGTGCCAAGGCCATCGCACATACACAAAAGCTATTATTCCTGATTATTTTAGGAAGCATGGCCTTTGCCGGCTATCTTTTAATTAAGCAGATGCCCGATGGAGTTACTTTTAACGATGCCCTTTTCATCGCCGGTAAATCAGGCAAACTCAATGTTATCACAACTGATTTCGATTTAAGCGATCGATATAATATATGGAGTGGTATTATTGGTGGTTTTTTCTTGGCACTTTCCTACTTCGGAACCGACCAAAGCCAGGTTGGCCGGTATATTTCAGCCAAAAATGTCCGCACCGGAAGGATCGGGTTACTTTTGAACGGATTGGTTAAAATACCCATGCAATTCAGCATCCTCCTTATCGGAGCTCTTTTATTTGCCTTTTTTGCTCTCAAACCAGCGCCGGTCTATTTCAATGAACGCTCTTATAATATCCTGGAAGAACAGCACCCAGAACTTGCAACCCAATTTAACCAGCAGCACAATGCGTTGCAAAAGAAACAAATGGCCTTATCCAACCAACTGCTGCAAGACCGTGATTCTGGCTCGGAAAACTTAGACCAGACCGTAGCTGATTATAAAGCTGTACAGAAGGAAATCAAAGAGTTACATACAACCGTAGAAACTACCATTAACGAGGCGGGTATCACCATTGAAAAAACCGATACGAACTATATATTCTTATATTTTGTCCAAAACACCTTACCCCAGGGAATGATCGGCCTTGTCTTCGCCGTTATTTTCCTCGCATCATGGGGATCCATTTCCGCTGCTCTAAACTCCCTAGCTTCATCTTCATACAAAGACATCCAATTACGATGGCGCCCTGGAGATCAAGAACACGACGGCAAACAACAGCTTCTTTACAGTCGTCTACATACACTGATATGGGCAATATTTTCAATCGGTGTGGCGATGTTCGCTACCCAAATGGGATCATTGATTGAAGCTGTCAATATCTTGGGATCACTGTTCTACGGACCTATCCTTGGCATCTTCTTGGTTGCTTTTTATTACAAGAAAATTAATGGGCATAATATGTTCATCTCTGCAATCCTCGCCGAGCTTAGCATCATTATCATATATAACCTCGACCTTATCTCATTTTTATGGTTAAACGTAATTGGTTCAGCAGCTGTATTTTTCTTTTGTTTTATCATTGATCTCTTCGGAAAGAAGAACCCTCTCTGATACTTAATTGTTACAAAACACAATCTTTTATCCCCGTTTTCATGTTTATCAAAAAATATCATAAATATTACGTTATCTTTCGCTAAAGCGACAATATCTATTACATATAGTTACGCGAACATTAAATTAATGTTATGAAAGCTGCTTTTTTTTGCAAGCAGCGAAATTATTAGTGATATTTATAGCCTCGATTAACAATAAAGAGAGGAGTCTACATGTAAAACAAACTTACTATCCAAACCTACAATCCATTTTTGTTCTGATTATCCGGTGTACAAAACACATTGGGTAAGCTGCTGCTTATCAGATAAGCCAGCGATAAGATACGTCAAAAAAACGAAATAATATGAAACACTTTAACTAAATCTATTATGCTTAAAATAAGGACTTTAATAGCATTTATGATGCTATTCTTTACGTTCCACGCCGCGGCACAGCAAAAAACAGTCTCGGGTACGGTCACGGATGAGAACGGAGAAACCCTCCCTGGGGTCAACGTACTTGTAAAAGGGTCAAACATCGGAGCCAATACCGACAATAATGGCCACTATCAAATTACAACCAATGGTGATGTGACATTAATATTCAGTCTACTCGGCTTTAATGATGTCGAGGTCAATACTGAAGGAAAAACAAGAATCGAAGTTACCTTATATGAATCCAGCCAAGACTTAGACGAAGTCGTTGTGATGGGCTACAACGCTGTGGAACGCCAGCACCTTGCTTCATCCATTGCTGAAGTCGACATGGAAAAGGTAAAATCAAGACCTATTTTTAAATTAGAAGAAGCTTTTGCTGGAACGATTCCGGGAGCAACAGTTCTACAAGGTCACAACTTACCGGGAACCGGCCCGGGTGCGGTTGCTATTCGAGGTATCAGTACTTTGCAAAGTGCCTCACCATTGGTAATTGTTGACGGAATGGAGCAGTCGCTTTCTGACTTGGATCCGAATCAAATCAAAAGTATTACAGTTTTGAAAGATGCCGCTTCAGCATCAATGTATGGATCGCGAGGTGCTAATGGTGTAATTGTAATTGAGACAGAACGAGGAGATCGTGGTCAATTTAAAGTGGATCTACATACGTGGACAGCTATTAGCGACCCAATCGATTTACCAGACTTCGTAAATGGAGCAAACTATATGCGTCTGAACAATGAAGCCAGAGCAACACAGAACCAAAGCCTTCTTTACACCGACGCTATGATCGATTCTGCAGATCGCGGCTTAAGTGCTACCACAAATTGGTTAGATGCGATCATGGAAAGAAAAGCTATTGCTCATAATACGGCTGCTAGTGTTTCCGGCGGTGGGGGTGTAGGGACGTTTAACCTTATGGTTGGCTATATCCAAGAAAATGGGTTAAACAATCAAGAAGGAACCGAAAAGTTTTCCGCCCGTTTCAATACAAACATTAATATCGATGATAAATTTTTACTACTTGCGGATTTCTATGCACATCGTTTACAAGTAGATCGTCTTTATGCAAATAATAACGGTCACGGACTCTATGCGAATGCCTGGAAAATGAATCCTACACAGGACATCTTTTACGAATCTGACCGCCCCGACCATTATATTCTACACAATAACTTAAACCCTCTTGCGTCAATTCATCATGGTGGAGCATGGAGTGCTTTACACGATCGGAGTACAATTAACTTAAGACCTCGTTATAACATCAACGATAATTTTCGCATTGAGGGAAATGTTTCTTACATGATTAACAAATCAGCCAATAAACATCAAAGGTCAACCTTTAAGTTTTTTGATGGTGACGGTAAACCTGTTACAACTTGGGCTAACGCAGTCGGCGCAAGTCAGGGTGTGAGCTCCAGCCAATTGACAGCGAGAGCCAATGTCAACTATGAAACCGACCTTAGACAGGATAAAGATAAGTTATATGTGGTGGCAGGTTCTGAAATGATGAGCTTTACCTATACAGATTATCGCGAAATAAGTAAAGCTTCTTTCTTTGGTAAAGTGAATTATTCATTTGATAATCGCTATCTGATTGAAGGTACGATACGCTCCGATGGAAGCAGTAAATTTGCACCAGGTCATCGTTGGGGTTTATTTCCATCGGGAGCGATTGCTTGGAATGCACATAATGAGAGCTTTATGAATGGATTGAGAGAGTCTGGCACTCTAAACAACCTGAAATTCCGTTTCTCATATGGTTTGATTGGTAATGAAAATGTTGAGCCTTATTTATGGCAAGAAATTGTTAACAATTGGGGTTGGACCATGCGTGTTCCAAATCCTTTATTCTCTTGGGAAAAACAAAAGCAATGGAATGTTGGTGTCGACATAAGCATGCTCGAAAACCGTCTAAATTTGACGGCTGAGCTTTATAATAAACATTCTTATGATCTAATCTATTCAGCTTTCCCGGTTCCTCCACTAACAGGTTCACATACTCTTGAGTCTTCAATAAATATAGGTGAAGTAGAAAACAAAGGATGGGAACTCTCGGCCAGCTGGGGAGAAACCAAAGGAGACTTCTCTTACAGTATCGGAGGTATGATATTCGACAACAAAAACAAAGTATTAAAGGCGGGACACACCACAACAGACACGTTGATATTCAAAGACAATGCTGATAAGATCTGGTACAGAGGCATCGCAATTGACAACTACTATGGTTATCAAAGCAATGGCTATTTCCAAGACCAGACAGAGGTTGATGCTACCGATGCAAAACTTCCTAATACACTGCCAGGCGATATAAAATATGTTGATCAAAATGGTGATGGGGTTATCAATGATATGGACCGTGTCGACTTAGGTGACCCTTTTCCTCATTTAAATTATTCTGTAACACTCGACTTACGTTATAAAAAATGGGACTTCTCCATGTTAGGCGTTGGTGTCGGCAAGCGGACCGGTCGTTTAGCTGGTTTGGAGGGATATCCCGTATTGATGGATGGGACAGATAATAACATGGGAAGTCCAAGACAATACTATATGGATAACCGTTGGACTCCGGACAACCCTAATGCACGTTTCCCTCGCGTATGGACTGGAAACAGCTCAAATGCCGTTTTAAGTGACGTGTGGTTAAGTGACGCAGCCTTCTTTAGAATTAAAACTATTCAGTTAGGATACACATTCCCACAATTAGGAAGTAGCATTCGCAATTTTCGAGTTTATGTGAATGCACAGGATGCAATTACCTTCACCAATTGGGAAGGTCTTGAGCCAGAAAGAAACGGTGGTAACGGTAATTATCCCCGGATGGCTACATTCAGCTTAGGGATAAAAGCAACAATTTTATAAAGAATCAAATTCATTAAAATGAAAAAGATAAAAATATATTTCATTGTCTTACTGACATTCGCACTTACTGGGTGTGAGAAATTTCTGGACAAAAGTGACCCCACTGCGACGGCATTTACAGAATTCTTTAATACTGAAGCCGACTTGCAGAGAGTAGCCTACAGTAGTTTTTATGATTGGTTTACACATCACAATAACCGTCGTACAATTTTTTATATGCTCGACGGTAGAAGCGACAACGGATACGCACGGGTTGCTGGCGATCATCATCAGATTATTGCTAATGGCAATATGAATAGCAACTCCGTACTGGCGCAATATTACTACAATGAAAGTTTAAAACATGTTGGCCGACTAAACAATTACATAGCAAATATTGACGAACCCTATGTTGAAAATGAATCCATCAGAACGCGTTATGAGAATATCTTAAAAGCGTTAAGAATGTGGCATTATTTCCGTCTCACGTTCCACTTTGGAGATGTTCCTTTCTTTTTAGAGCCTGCAGATTTGGAACAAGCATTACAGCCTGCAATGCCGAAAGAGGAAATTCTAAATATCATCTTCCCGATGGCAGAAGAGATAGCCAATGCGCTTCCACCAGATGAGTATACGGTTGACAAATACATGTTCAATCGCTATTCATTCAAAGCTCTAATTATGCGCTATGCATTGTTCCACGGCCGCTTTGAAACAGCGGCCCGCTTGGCAAAGGAAATTATGGACAGCGGCAAATATTCATTGCATCCAAATTATGGCGATTTATTCCAATACACTGCTGCTTCGGATAACAATGAATTTATTATGCACATGAACATTGAAAGTTTTAGTGGTGCTAATACATTTTCATTTAGAGATCTAGGTCCTCATTTCAGAACCGGCGCCGGCCAATCTTATATGGTTCCTATCAAATCATTGGTAGATGCATACTGGACAAAACAAGGTCGCCCAATTGACCAATGCCCATTGCATACTAAACAAGAATATGAATTGGATCCACACCTGAATCGCGATCCCCGTTACGATGTGAGTATTTTTGGACATGGTGATGAATTCTATGGCGAAACAATCGATATCTACAATCAAAACAACCCGATGTATTACGAAAATCAACGTGCAAGTAAATCGGGTTATTGGTGGAAGAAATTTGTATCTGAAAATGACGCATTCCGTAATGGAAATATGGAATTTGGACTATTGCGCTATGCAGAAGTTCTGATGACCTACGCAGAAGCAAAACTCATGATGGGAGACTTTGATGCTTTGGCTAAGAAGTGCATCAATGACATCCGCACCAGAGCTGGACTGGATATGACTGTTGCCGATGTTACGCTACCTTCTTACAGTAGTTACACGCAAGACCAATGGTTGAAGCTCATTCAGAATGAAAGAAGAATTGAGTTTGCAGGAGAAGGCCTTCGTTACTATGATATCATCCGTTGGAGAATCGCAGAAGATGTCTTAAATCAGCCTGCTATGGGCCATACAAGATTAGTAAACGGACAGCTGGTTTCTCTGAAGATTGAGGATAGAAAATTCTCTCCACATCAATACTTGTGGCCTTTCCACGAAAGTGCGTTAAAAGTAGAACCAGGATTAACCCAGAATCCAGGATATTAACAAAACGATACTTATAACAAGGTATCTAGTAAAAGAAAGAGAGGCAATCCCGTTAGTGGTTGCCTCTCTTTCTTTTATTAGATCTTACTTATTCCACCCGGCTCCAAACCTCATAAATTTTATCTCCTTTAGAGCTTAAACCACTGTGGTGCCACTTACCACCTTTTAATTCGCCATCGAAAGATAGGCTGGCTCCCACCCGGCTGTTATCACGCGAGAAAAACTCAATATTCTCGGTATACTTACCGTTTTCAAAAGTATAAGTTCCGCCGCCTGTGCCAGAAAATTGCTTTGTACCCGCATCAATAGCAAACCATTGAAAACGATCCTCTGTCAAGACCTTCAGGGTTTTCCGAGTGCCGGACTGATGAATCGCTACTAAATTTCCGTCTTGCATACGTTCTGTAATATGCCAGACACCGGCAAGTGGAGCATCGCCATGATCTGTCTTTTTCCAGGTTTTTGTTTTTCCCTCCTGTGTTATTGTTAACTGATCGCCGTCAATCGCTATCTTTCCGTTGAGTTTTGATCCTACACGAGCGTTGTTTTCCGAATCAAATTCCAGATTAATTTCTAACTCTGAACCATTGACCTTAAACGGCCCACCAAAACTTTTAACATATTCATTGCTTTTGAATATGCTTTCCGTGAAGTAATTATCTTGAAAGATGAGAACAGAAGTTTTATCCCCATCTTTCATTTCCCAAGCACCACCTATGGCAGCCGCTGACTGAGCATAGGTACCAGCTCCAACCAAAACTAATACTAGAGCCAGGCTATTCCTTAAATAATTCATGTAATTTTCCATAATTCTGCATTTATAGTTTTTATCTAAAATTAATCTGCCGCTGATCGAACAAAACTCAAAAACCCCTCTGTCTAAAATACACATTCTCACCTAATTGTTTGTCATTTTATAAAAACTCGTTACAAAACGGTTTAGGATTTGTTTTAGATGAACCCGTAGTGCTCCCGTTGCCAACCCGTTATGAACCCGTTCAAATCATTAAATGTACGGGTTCATGACGGCAAGGATACCAGTTTAAAATGCGAGTACCCTAAACCAGTGTTAAAGAGGTTTGCTCCGAAACTTTTCGAAGATGGAGGTTACTGAAGATGGAGGTTACTTTTGTGTGAAATTGGCGGACGGCACTCGTTTTTTGATAGCGAATTGATTAAATTGCTCCTATCTGATTAACCATAAAAAACGAGAAAAAATGAGTAAAAAAATTTTAATGTTGGCCGGCGATTTTGTAGAAGATTACGAAATCATGGTACCTTATCAGGCTCTTCTCTCTGTAGGCCTAGAGGTGGATGTAGTATGTCCAGACAAGAAAGCTGGCGACTCGATCGCGACTGCTATTCACGACTTCGTGGGATTTCAGACCTACGCCGAGCTAAAGGGTCATAATTTCGTATTGAATAAAAACTTCGATGAGGTCAATGCTAGTGACTATGATGGTCTGTACGTTTGTGGCGGACGTGCACCGGAATACATCCGCCTAAATGAAAAGGTTCTGGATTATACTCGCCACTTTTTTGACAACAACAAACCGGTGGCGGCAATCTGTCATGGTATCCAGATCCTGACTGTTGCAGGAGTTCTAAAAGGCCGGACGCTCACGGCCTATGACGCTGTCGGACCTGATATTGATTTGGCAGGCGGTACGTATAAAAAGATTCCAGCTACGGAGGCCATTACCGATGGGAACCTGACAACATCGCCAGCCTGGCCCGGTCACCCCGCGATCCTAAAAGAGTTCTACAAATTACTGGGCATAAAAATATCGGTAGAATGATAATTTGGTGCAAAAAGTAAGCCCCTGAAACGGGGAGGATCAGGGGCTTTACTAACCAATTATAAACCTAAATTATGATAGTACAAATATAAGCCCCATAATTTAACTAAAACCATATTCTACGTTAAATAATGTTAAAATTCTTGTAATTTTTCCTTGACGATCTCCTGTGGATATGCGGTTCAATCTCGATAAGCTTCTAGGAATGAAGCCAATTGTGCAGGAGAATCGGTATTTAGATAGTCAACCCCTATTTCCAAAAAAATTTTCCAGGCCAGCTCGGTATCCGGACTACCCCAAAAACGAACTTTTTTCTTTAAGCGATGTACGGAATCGGTGAATGTTTTTACTTTACTATAATCTTCAGCCGAGATGGGTTCTTCACCCTTCCATTGTGCAAATTGATTGAAGGGCGCGCTAAAAATTGGCACACGGTCTAATTGTTCGGATGTATAGTCCAGATTCGACCTGCCGTCAAAATAAAAAATTTCATCATACTTACGAAAGTCACTCGGATCAGGCATATTCCCGCTGATGACGATCCGCACAGCGTTGGGGTTATCCATTATGTCGAAAAGCTCGCGAATAGGTTTGAGCAAAGTTTCAAGAGCACGAAGCGTGGGTTCTGCCTCTGATTTTAAGTCAATAAGGAATTGCAAGCGTTCCCCGTCCCGATAAACCGCACCATCATGTTCTGCCTGCTGTTTCATCAGCGGATCTAGGTACAGACTCTTTATCGTTCGCGTCGGATCGATACTTTCCTTTTCATGCGCGACATATAACTCACCTTTCTGTAAAATAACATCAATTTCAATCGACCCGAAAGAATATTGAGCTGCTTCAAAAAACGGACGGTCCTGCAAATAGTCGTTGTGTGAATGCCCATGGCTGCTTGCTGAATAGTTTTGAGCGAAACCAATAGGAACAAGCATCACGAGAAATACATGGATGAGCGATATTTTTTGGATGAGCGATATTTTTCTTTTCATAAAATGAAATTATAAAAATGGAATTATCAGTCAGTTATCAAAAGTTTCCATTATAAAAATATAAAAGTTTCCATTAGTAGCGGAAGATTTTTCGGATTTTTAGGACTATGTAGGATTGCATAAAAAAAGCCCCGGAGTTCGGGGCTTTTTGTTGTGGGAGATACTGGATTCGAACCAGTGACCCTCTGCTTGTAAGGCAGATGCTCTGAACCAGCTGAGCTAATCTCCCTTTGGGGACTGCAAATATAGATTAGAATAATGGATTTCAAAAATATTTATAATGTTTTTTTTATCATTATGATTAATAATCTAATTTCCAGCTCATTAATTTTATAGACATCAAAAAAAGCCTGATTGATCAGGCTTTTTTTGATGTCTATAAAATTTGGGTTAAAGATACTCCAGTCTTCATTCTTTAGTTTCTGCTGAAATTAAAGATTAAATGAGCTGTCGTTCCGCCAACATCTACGGGCATACGCATTACTAAACCGCTATCATTGGCGCTCATGAGATCTAAACGGAACCCTGCTGTAACATCCTTTGGACGATCGCCAGGCATTATTTTCTTAAACTGGAATTGAGAGCTGGAAGACCCTTCAGCTTGAAATATCGACCAGAAGATATCTCTTACGGCTCCAGGTGCACAAAGTTCACCCGCGTTGGAAAAAGTAATGGATCCCTTTCCGCTTCCAGTAAGGTTCCAAGTACTACCAATAAAGCAATCGATAGGAGCTTCTTCAAAAATAGTTTTAACGGAAGCACCAGTCGGGAAGCCATCCTTTTCAACCGAATTCAAAGTCCATTGCCCCTTCACACCGTTACGCCATGCTGATGCAGACGGCCCTCCACTACCTTGCTGTGCTGAACATGCTCCTAGAAAAAGAGCAAGAATGCCTATAATTCCAAAAAGTTGAATTGATCGTTTCATAATATTCGCGTTAATTTTAGTATGTACAAGTTTACATATAAAATGTCAAAAACTATACCATGACATTGATCATTTAATTTATAAATGAGGTTTACGTTAAATTATATAGCTTTGTTTACCTTTGAAAACTAAACAAGCCCGGGTACAAGAATTAATGACTAAACAGAAACTCTGGAGCCTAACCAAGCTCTTTATTAAAATAGGCGTAACTGCTCTTTCCTTATATTTGGTATTTAGTCGGGTATCTATAAAAGATTTGGAAGAAGCAGTAACCACTTCCGATCCGATTTTCTTTCTGTTGGCTTTTATTTCATTTGGTATATCTCAAGTAATCACGTCTAGAAGATTGAACGGTTTTTTCAGAGGAATAGACCTGCGTATTACTGAGTGGTACAATTTCAAACTATACCTGTTAGGGATGTTCTATAACCTATTTTTGCCCGGTGGTATTGGTGGTGATGGATATAAGATCTTCTTTTTACGCAAGAAATTTGGCATCAAAGGGAGGCGGATATTGAAGGCCATCTTCTTTGATCGCCTAAGTGGCTTATGGGCATTATGCCTTATTACAGTAGGCTTGATTATTTTTATGCCCCAACTCAATATCCCTAACTGGATGCCGATAACGGCCATAAGCTTAGGCACGGTAGTCTATTTTATAGTCATGAAAAAAGTTTTCCCCCGATATAGTAAAACTTTCTTCATGACGCATTTTCGTGCCATCTGCGTTCAGTCTTTTCAGTTAATAAGTGCAATATGTCTTTTGTATGCGCTTCATTTTGATGGCAAGTTTTCCCCTTATCTTTTTATGTTTTTGGCTTCTTCACTGGTGGCTATCTTTCCGTTTACGGTTGGCGGACTTGGAGCAAGAGAAGTTGTATTTCTATATGGAGCGGAGGTATTTAATCTAGACCCACACTTAGCCGTTTTGATAAGTCTGCTCTACTACTTTGTCGCAGCTTTCATGTCAATCACCGGAAGCTACTTTATTTTTCATCCACAGGCTTTAGGTGAAAAGGAGCTGCCTAGAAAAGAGGAGAAAGAGGATGGCGAGGAAGACTGAGTTTTATTTTCAATTTCGTAACTTTAGATATTAGCAATTAAGAAAAAATGAACATTGTAATTACAGGTGCAAGTAGCGGCGTAGGATTTGAGGCCGTATTGGATTTAATTTTAGACTCAAAGCACAAGGTTATAGCGCTCGCCAGAAATCAACGTAAATTGAGCACGCTATATGAGATTGCTAAGGGTCTAAACCCGGACTGCACCTTGTATCCCGCACAATTTGATATTGTGCATGATGATTATGCTGGCGGACTGGTGCCCTTTGTTTCCGAACGTTTGGGAGAGGTGGATATTCTAATAAACAATGCGGGTGCGCTTATCAACAAACCTTTTATGGAGGTTAGTCAGATCGAATTTGCACAGATGATCCAGTCGAACTTGTTGGGACATGTTAAAATGATTCAAAACTTACTTCCGCTAATGAGCGAAAAATCACATATTCTTAATATCGGGAGCATGGGGGGATATCAGGGTAGTGTTAAATTCCCAGGCCTAAGCGCCTATTCAGCAAGTAAAGGGGCTCTCCATATTTTAACCGAATGTCTGGCTCCTGAATTAGCGGAAAGAAAAGTAAGCATCAACTGCCTGGCTTTGGGTTCTGCACAAACGGAAATGCTGGAAAAGGCATTCCCAAAGTTTCAGTCTCCTGTAGCTGCATTTGAAATGGGGAAATACATCGCTGACTTCGCATTGACAGGTCATAAATTTTTTAATGGGAAAGTATTGCCTGTTGCAGTAAACACACCTTAATGTTTTGTGTTGTATCTATAATAACAAAAACAAAACGAAATCATGAAGACCCTGAACTACTCACTTTTATCAGTCTTGTCGGTATCGCTAATCCTGACTGCTTGTGTAAGTGAAAATAATCAAGACGAGCAGGAGCAAGATTCTGTAGTAGTTATCGATAGTGCTTCTATTGTCGATACGACATCTTATGTTGACCTGACCCCGCCAGCACTACCATACGTGGTAGTTTTCGATGAAGAAGCTGCTCGTTTTAATATTATCGAAAACCCGGACAACTCTGGTTTCACACCCGACGGAGACGGGTATGTTGACGCGCTGAATACAAAGTATCCGGAAATCTTAATCCGCTTAGGAGAACGCAGCAATGACACGTTGAATGTTTTCATAGATAATGCAACGCACCTGACCCAAAGTATCGGATCGGCCGGGGCGAATAGCTATTTGGTAGAAGCCACTTACGCATTTACAGAATTGGATTCCGTGAATGTAGTCAACTTTAATTTTGAGACAGGTGACCATGCTGTTCCTGGCTCTTATACTCGTACATCCTTTAAGGATTTTCGTTAGAACTGAACTGCGGCATATTAAATAAACCAAAGCTACTTAACCTTGGATTCAACCTTGATGAAGTGATTCGCAAGCGTATTTTGGAACTTGTAACCGGGTCAAAATTCAGGATCCGCTTGTACCCAATGGTTGTCCCCTCTCCTGCTGTTTCCCAGGCATTTTCATTCCAGTATTCTACGACAAAGGATTCCACCCGCTGTCCTAAAGCGATGTATTCCTGTAGCTGGACTGTATTGAATTCAACCGGTTGATCTGCTTCAAATTCGATAGTTGCTGTTGTGTCAGACTCAGAATTGGTCGTCCAATAGCTATCGAAGTCATCATCCAGCAAACTGTTAAGGTTCTTTCCATCACCAGTAACTTCTGCATCCTTAATCAGGTTGATACTGAACACATCTTTGATTATTTTTCCAAATTCAGCTAATACCAAACTGTCCTTTTCGTGGATTCTGCCACGTTTATCAGGTGGTACGTTTAACAACAGCACGCCGTTTCTTCCAACTGAACTCACATAAATATCAAGTAGCTTTTCCAGACTTTTAGGTTCCTGATCTTCATGAAAGAACCAGCCTTGACGGATCGAGACATCGGTTTCTGCAGGGTACCAAACCAAACCGCTAGCATCTTTGATAACACTTCGGCTTCCGAGATCCTCACCACGCAGGTCTTTCTTAGGAGCGAAACTTACCTGACTTTGAGACTCAGCCGCTACCTTATCAATCGTTGTCCCATCAGTGGGAACAACGCTCCATTCTGTTAGACGACCGTAGCCGGTCTCGGTACCAACCCAACGCACGTCAGGTCCCATAATCGCGATCACTGCATTGGGTTGTAATTCATTAATCAATTGATAATATGATGGGAAATCATACTCTTGCGTCTTCCCATTCGGACCTTCTCCATTAGCTCCATCAAACCAAACTTCATCAATGGGTCCATAATTACTCAGCAATTCAGTCAACTGCTGACGAAAAACTTCATTATAAGCGGGCGAATCTCCGTAAGTGGGGTGGTTCATGTCCCAAGGTGAAAGATAAATTCCAGCTTTTATACCGTATTTTTTACAAGCATCGGTAAACTCTTTGACGATATCGCCTTTACCATCCTGATAAGGACTGTTCTTTATGGAATGTTCTGTTTGCTCCGAAGGCCATAAACAAAAGCCATCGTGGTGCTTAGCGGTTAGAATCGCTAATTTAAAACCTGCATCTTTCATGGTTTTTACCCACTGATCAACATCAAGATCCGTAGGATTGAAAATTGCGGGATCTTCCTTACCCGTACCCCATTCACGTCCTGTAAAGGTGTTGACTCCATAATGAAAGAACGCAGTCAATTCATATTTTTGCCACGCCAGCTGTTTTTCAGACGGACGAACATTCGCTGCTTTTCTGACAATATCAAGTTCGGTGTCAGCCGAATCGATAAATACGATATTGGAGTACTCCACATCATCTGCATTCTTGACAGCTGTGCAACTTGCTATAACAATAAGGGTAACAAACAGGAATGCAAATGGTAGTTTTATTTTCATACCTTAAACTTATTATGTATTATTTATTTTTTTTGAAGATAGAAATTTTAATCTATGAAACCGACTATTTATGAAAGATAGCCTACAATTAATTTCGCTGTTCTTTCTGATGCTCCAACCTCACCCATTTTATGGTCTAACGCTCTGTAGTTCTGAAGCATATTTACCCGGTAAGACTCGTTGTGAAGCAAACGATCCACTTCATCCTTTACCAAGTCTAGATTATATTCATCCTGAATAAGCTCACGAACAACCGGTACATTCATAATCAGATTAACCAATGAGATATATTTGACCTTGATCAACATCCTGCCCAACCAAATCGACAGTGCATTAGCCTTATAGACTACAACTTGAGGTACATGAAACAGAGCGGTTTCTAAGGTCGCAGTGCCACTGACCACAACCGCAGCTTCTGAATGGCTTAGCAAATCGTAGGTATGATTGAAAACAACAGGTAGTCTATCTCCACTGAAAAAATTTTGATAATAGCTCTCCGAAAAGTTAGGCGCTCCTGCTATGACAAACTGATATTCTGGAAAATACTTGGGTAGAGATGCCATAAGCGGCAGATGTTTCGATATTTCCATTTTCCGGCTACCGGGTAACAGGGAAACAATCGGTTTTGACGACAATCCGCATTTTTCCTTAAAATCTTCTTCTGGCTCAAAACGGCTAATGGCATCGAGCAAGGGATTTCCAACATAATCAATCTTCATTCCCCATTTTTTGTAAAAATCTACTTCAAAGGGTAATATGCAAAACATATGATCTACTACCTTCTTGATTTTTAGAACTCTTTTCTGGTTCCAGGCCCATACTTTCGGAGAGATATAATAAAAAACCCGGATGTTATTTTTCTTGGCAAATTCAGCGATTTTCAGATTAAAACCCGGAAAATCGATTAGGATCAACGCGTCAGGACGATGGTTAAGTAAATCTTTTTTTACCCGCTTCAGGTTCTTCAGAATCGTAAAAATGTTCGCCAGCACTTCCACGAAACCCATAAAAGCCATAACAGAAGTATGGATCACTGCTTTTTTATCTGCCTCTTTCTCCATAGAATCTCCGCCAACAAAGCGAAAAGATGCTTGAGTATCTAGCTTCTTTAGAGCACGTATTAAATTTGCACCGTGTAAATCGCCTGACGTTTCACCGGCTATGAGATAGTAGTTCATGTATCAGATACTTAAAGGAAGATTACTCAAAAATAACAAAAACAGCAATGCGATGAAAGTACTGAAAATTACGCCCTGCGCGCTTTTACTCAATTGAAAATGATAAAAATAACGCATGAGTAAAAGATTCAGTAAACCAACGACGGCAAAAACAGCTAACGGCTTCTGAATAGCAAACAAGTTGCCCCATATTAGTAGATAAGAAGCCAAGGGTAGGATTAATCCCACGAGGGTGCCGAAATAGAAATTATCCCTTTTCAATATATTATCCTAATCCCGGGTTAGCACCGAAGGGTTCTTCCTCGCTTTTATTTTCATTGGTGCCCGCAGGAACCTCATTGCTATTGACGTTGAAAGACCAAGAGTTTAACTCAGGAATCGCATGATGTGCTGTCATGTCAAACTGAACTGGCACAAGTGACGCGTATCCATTTTTTAATGCCCAAACATCTGTGTCTTCACCATGATCCGTAGAAACGAAAACTCCTGTCAACCAAAAATAGCTTCGCTGGTAGGGATCAACACGCTCATCAAATTCTTCCGCCCATTTAGCATTTGCTTGTCGACACACCCGTACGCCCTTTATCTGTTGGACTTTGGGAAAGTTTACATTTAATAGTGTACCTTTTTGCAAACCATGTTTTAGCACCACTTCGGTAATGCTTTTCACAAAAGGACGACAACCTTCAAAATCGGCGTCATGCGCAAAATCATCATAAGAAAACCCAATTGAAGGGATACCTTCTATGGCTCCTTCGACAGCAGCCGACATAGTGCCTGAATAAAGAATATTAATAGAATTATTGAGTCCGTGATTAATTCCTGAAACACAGATATCGGGCGACTTGCCCTTAAAGATTTTATTGACAGCCAGTTTTACACAGTCGACAGGAGTGCCGGAACATCGGTACATTTTTACACCCGGATATAAATTCACTTTATCAATTCGCAGTGGTTTACCGATTGTAATAGCATGTCCCATTCCCGACTGGGGACTATCAGGGGCAACAACGGTCACATCGCCGATCTTCTGCATTTCTTCCAGAAGAACTTTGATACCCGGAGCTGTAATCCCATCATCATTAACAACCAATATCGTAGGTCTTTGTGGTGAAGACGATTTTGTTTTTGTCATGCTACGAATTTAAGAAAAGAAAAGCGCCGCAACTAATAAAAGTCGCGGCGCTTTTCTTTTGAATCAGGAAAATCTGACTATAATTCATTAAGCCAATTAACTACTTCATCACGAGTTTTTCCCGTTTTCTTCTGCAAGCGGCCTAACAACTCATCTTCTTTTCCTTCTTCGTATAACAAATCATCATCCGTCAAATCGGCGTATGACTGTTTTGCTTTTCCTTTAATCTCATTCCAAGTTCCTTTTAATTTTAAATTTGACATTTTGTTTTATTTTAAAAAGTTAAAATATTCTGTTAATTCTACTAAAAGAACATGATCAGTAAGGATTTGTTTGTAACAATTCAGTAAATTATTTCATTTTGGCCGCGCCCTCTTTAATCTCGTCTACAACAGAAGGGTCTAGTAATGTGGAGGTGTCTCCTAAATTGCCTAAATCTCCTTCAACGATTTTACGAAGTATTCGTCTCATGATTTTGCCGGATCTTGTTTTTGGCAAGCCGGATACAAATTGAATAATATCTGGCTTTGCAATAGCGCCGATAATTCGCGAAACGGTAGCATTGATATCTTTTCTTGTTAAATCTTCATCATGGTGCACATTGTCTAGGATCACAAAAGCATAAATCCCTTGTCCTTTAACCGGGTGAGGATAACCTACAATAGCGGATTCAACAACATCACTGTGCATGTTGATCGCATTCTCCAGTTCAGCTGTGCCGATACGATGTCCGGATACATTGAGAACGTCATCTACGCGACCTGTGATGCGATAGTGACCATCTTCATCTCTTAAACAACCATCACCGGTGAAATACATATTTTCATAGGTTGAAAAATAAGTCTGTCGGCAACGCTCATGATCTCCCCATGTTGTTCTTAACATTCCAGGCCAAGGGAACTTGATGCATAGGTTTCCCGAAACACCGTTCCCTTCCAGAACCTTTCCATTTTCATCAACCAAAACAGGCTGTACTCCAGGTAAAGGAAGCATAGCATAGCCTGGTTTTGTTGGTGTTACTCCAGCAATCGGGCTGATCAAGATTCCTCCATTCTCGGTTTGCCACCATGTATCAGCAATTGGAGCCTTGCCTTTACCTACTTTTTCATTGAACCAATTCCAGGCTTCTTCGTTGATAGGCTCACCAACAGATCCAAGTTTAGTAATCGAACTTAGATCTTTACCGTCAACAAACTCATCCCCTGCAGCCATCAGCGAGCGTATAGCCGTCGGCGCCGTGTATAAGATATTCACTTGATGTTTTGCTACGACATCCCACATGCGACCAGCATCTGGCCAGTTAGGTATGCCTTCAAACATGACCGATGTAGCTCCTTGTGACAAAGGTCCGTATACTATATAGGAGTGACCGGTAATCCAGCCAATATCGGCAGTACAAAAGAAGATTTCTTCTGGGTTATACTGGAAGACATTACTAAAGGTATAACCTGTATAGACCATGTAGCCTCCGGTAGTATGAACAACCCCCTTAGGTTTTCCGGTAGACCCTGAAGTATATAAAATAAATAAGGTGTCTTCTGCGTCCATCTCTTCGGCTGGGCATGGAGGGTTGCCCTGACTTTCTACTTTATGTATTTCGTCTTCCCACCATACATCACGACCTTTGATCATGGAGACACCAATCCGTGCGCGCGTCAACACGATCACCTTTTTTACACTCGAACAGGTCACCAGAGCATCATCTACAATGCTTTTTAATTCGATCGTCTTCGTACCTCTAAACCCACCGTCAGCTGTAATCACCAATGAACACTGCGCGTCATTAATTCTATCCGAAATGGACTGTGCGGAGAACCCTCCGAAAACAACGGAATGGATAGCTCCAATTCTGGCACAGGCTAAAATTGCTATGGGCAGCTCCGGCACCATTGGCAAATAGACGCATACCCGGTCACCTTTACGAACTCCGTTATTTTTGAGAACATTGGCAAACTGCTCGACTTTTTCAAGCAACTGCTTATAGCTTAAAATACGAGCCGCTTCACTAGGATCATTAGGTTCCCAAATAATTGCAGGTTTATCGCCATTCTTATAGATATGTCTGTCTAAGCAGTTCTCTGTGATATTGAGTTTACCATTTTCAAACCACTTGATGTCGGGCTTTTTAAAATCCCAACTCAACACGTTCGTCCATTTTTTCTTCCAGAAAAACGTCTCAGCTACTTCTGCCCAAAATTCTTCTGGGTTGTTAATACTACGTTCATAGGTTTTTTGGTAATCATCAAAATCTTTTACTTTTAGTTCCATGGTTATTTTTTACTGTTCTTTTATTGTTTGTGTATTGTAGATTAGGTTCTAGAATTTTTAAATTTAAGAATAAAATTCCAAAAGCAAATCATGTTTGCTTGTTTAAGTTTAAGTGAAACGTTATCGTACCCGAAAAATCAACATCGCACTGTTTAACCTATTAAGAACTTCGTCTGGGATCGATGATACTTTCAGGAATACATAAGAAAGCGCGAACTTTTTGGACAGTGTTAAAATTATCGACGATATTTGCATTTGCACTGTCAATAAATAAAATACAATTTAAAATTCTATTGCATAATCAAAAACAATTATCGATATTTGCACACTCTTTAAAATAGTAGAGTATTATATTAGAACGAAATAGCATTAGTCATGGCAAGAGTTTGTGATTTAACTGGAAAATCAGCACTAAAAGGAAATAGAGTTTCTAACTCAAATGTTAAGACCACTCGTAGATTTTACCCAAATCTTCAAACAAAAAGGTTTTATATCCCAGAAGAAGATCGTTGGATTACTTTAAAAGTATCAACCTCTGCAATCAAAACAATCAATAAACTAGGGATTTCCGCAGTTATTAATAAATTTATCAAAAAGGGATACGTTTAGCATTTGCTCACACTTATGCTTTTCGGAATCTTAAAATAAACTTTTCGATTCACTTTTGTTAATTAGGATCGAAATCTAAGAAATACAATAATGGCTAAAAAAGGTAACAGAGTTCAAGTAATTTTAGAATGCACTGAACACAAAGAAAGTGGTATGCCGGGAATGTCTCGTTACATTACTACAAAAAACAAGAAAAACACAACCGAGCGCCTGGAGTTGAAAAAATTCAATCCAGTATTGCGTAAAGTTACTGTTCATAAAGAAATTAAATAAACATCTTTTTTATTAAGCGTGTAAACGCATAAAGACATAAAGAAATGGCAAAGAAATCGGTAGCATCCTTAAAAACAGGAAAAGGAAAAGATTATACAAAAGTTATTACAGCTGTTCGCTCTCCTAAGACCGGAGCTTACTCTTTCAAAGAGCTTATCGCACATAACGATCATATCAAAGATGCGGTAGAAGTTGCTAAAGAAATCGTTGAAACTCCAACGGAGCAATAGACTAACATAGAACTTTACTTTAAGCCGTTCCAATTTCAATCTGGAAGGGCTTTTTTGCTTTTATGCAGTTGCAAATTTCCTATCTTTATCACAAATAACTTTTAAAAGCACCATGGCATTATTTGATTTTTTTAAGAAAAAGGAAAAACCTACTGTCGAGATGAAAGAGGCTCTGGACAAGGGGCTGGAGAAGACAAAGGAAGGTTTCTTTTCAAAAATTTCGAAAGCAGTTGTTGGCAAGTCAACTGTAGATGATGAAGTTCTTGATGAGCTAGAAGAAATTCTGGTTACATCTGATGTAGGCGTAACAACGACTCTTAAAATCATCGAACGAATTGAAGCCAGGGTTGCTCGCGATAAATATGTCAATACTTCTGAATTAAACCAGATTCTGAGAGACGAGATACAGGCTCTATTAGCGGAAAACAATAGTGATGATTTTTCTGAATTTGAATATGGAAAAAGTAAGCCCTATGTGATCATGGTCGTAGGGGTCAACGGGGTCGGAAAAACAACGACGATCGGGAAACTTGCACACAAATTAAAAGAGAACGGGAATAAAGTTGTCTTGGGTGCTGCTGATACATTTAGAGCGGCAGCAGTAGACCAGATCAAACTGTGGGGTGAGCGCGTTGGAGTACGTGTTGTTCATCAAGGCATGGGATCAGATCCAGCATCAGTTGCGTTCGACACCTTGCAATCAGCTGTAGCAAACAACGAAGATGTGGCTATCATTGATACGGCTGGGAGATTACATAACAAAGTTGCTCTTATGAATGAGTTAACTAAAATCAAAAATGTTATGAGGAAAGTAATCCCTGATGCTCCCCATGAGATTTTATTGGTCTTAGATGCGTCTACCGGACAAAATGCCATTGAACAGTGCAGACAATTTACGCAGGCGACTGATGTGAATGCTCTGGCTTTGACTAAGCTTGACGGAACAGCGAAAGGCGGTGTGGTAATCGGAGTTTCAGACCAATTTAAGATTCCGGTCAAGTATATCGGGGTTGGCGAGAGTATTAATGACCTGGAGTTATTCAACAAAAAGGAGTTCGTAGACTCATTATTTAACAGATAAAATGAAGACAAGATTAGAAGGGGGAGCTGATATAAAAAAACCTAGAATAAATGTGGTAACCTTAGGTTGTTCCAAAAACACACATGATAGTGAAGTGTTGATGGGGCAATTAAAAGGGAACAAAATCGAAGTGGTACACGAAGACGAGAATGTCCGGGAAGATGATATCGTTATTATTAACACATGTGGTTTTATAGATAATGCTAAACAAGAGTCGATCGATACAATTCTCGAGTACAGTGCATTGAAGGATCAAGGGAAATTAAAGAAGGTTATTGTTACAGGTTGTCTTTCTGAACGTTACAAACCAGAGCTACAACAAGAAATACCCAATATCGACAACTATTTTGGCACCAATGACTTACAAGAACTTTTGCAATCAGTCGGAGCCGATTATAAATACGAATTAGTAGGTGAGCGTCTCTTAACAACACCATCACATTTCTCATATTTTAAGATCGCCGAAGGCTGCAATCGGCCCTGTTCGTTCTGCGCGATCCCGCTAATGAGAGGTAAACACGTGTCAAAACCTATTGAAGCTTTAGTCCAGGAAGCCAAGTATCTGGCTAAGAATGGAACGAAAGAGCTGATTTTAATTGCGCAGGATCTTACTTATTACGGCTTAGACCTGTATGGGAAAAGGAACCTGTCTGACCTACTCAAAAATCTTTCTGATGTCGAGGGGATCGAATGGATTCGGCTGCAATACGCCTACCCTTCAGGTTTTCCGATGGATATCATTGAAGTGATGAAAGAACGTAGCAATATTTGCAACTACCTGGACATGCCGCTCCAACATATTTCTGATAATATGCTGAAGTCAATGCGTAGAGGGATTACCAAGCAGAAAACCATCGATCTCGTAAACTCAATTCGGGATATCATCCCGGAAATTGCACTCCGAACAACTTTGATTTGTGGGTATCCGGGGGAAACAGAAAAAGACTTCGAGGAACTAAAGGAATGGGTTGCCGAAACAGAATTTGACCGCTTAGGCTGTTTCACATATTCACATGAGGAAAACACACATGCTTTTTCACTAGAAGATGACGTCCCTGGAGAAGTAAAGGATGCTCGTGTTGAAGAAATAATGGATATACAACAGAATATTTCTTTCGAAAAGAATCAACAAAAAGTCGGCAAGGTTTTCAAGGTGATGATAGATAAAGTTGAAGGTGACTATTATGTAGGTAGAACAGAATTTGACTCACCAGAGGTTGATAACGAAGTCTTGATATCACGACAAGATGACTATTTAACATTGGGCAGGTTTGCAGACATCAAAATTGATCGTGCAGAGGATTTTGATCTTTATGGTTCCTTTGTAAAATAAACAATAAAAAATGAAGGCTATTCCTATTGATTATCGCGAAACACTCAGCTTCTCTCCTCTCCTTTTAGATTATATTGAGGGCAAGCAATCGCTCCGCAGCTTTTACTCTAACAAAGCAACGGAGGGTGGATTCAACGATAAAATCAAAAGCAGAGAGACTTTTGAACATCGAGAAACTCTTGTTTCCAGCTTATTGAAACTAGCGTCTCCAGACTCATCAGAGGAATCTTTAGCGAATATTCATTTGTTAAAAAACAAGAAGACTTTCACTGTTACAACAGGTCATCAACTGAATTTATTTACCGGGCCGCTTTATTTCGTTTTTAAAATAGCTTCAACAATCAAGTTAACACAAGAGCTAAAGGCCAAGTTCCCTGATTATCATTTTGTCCCGGTTTACTGGATGGCAACTGAGGATCATGATTTTGAAGAAATTAACCATACACATCTTTTCAAAAACACGATCCGTTGGGAACGTGATGCTGCAGGTGCAACGGGTCGCTTATCTACGACTGACATCCAAGAAACCGTTAAGGCCTATCAAAACATTTTAGGACTCTCATCTAATTCCGAAAAACTCGCGTCGATCGTTGAAAAAGCTTATCTGAGCCATGATACCCTAGCTGATGCTACGCGGAGTATGGTTGATCAGCTATTTGGGAAATACGGTCTTGTAGTCATTGATGCTGATCAAGCTGAGCTAAAACGTCTGCTAGCACCGATTATTTCAGCAGATATTGTAGAGCAAAATAGCAGTAAAAAGGTTTCTGAAACCAGCAAAGAGCTGGAACAGAATGGCTATAAAGCACAGGTTCACGCCCGTGACATCAACTTTTTTTATTTAAAAGACAATGTGAGAGAACGCATCGTCCTTAATAAGGAAGGCGAGTATGAAGTACTTAACAGTGATATCAGCTTTACAAAAGAAACCCTATTAATCGAGATTGATCGACACCCCGAACGCTTTAGTCCAAATGTGATTATGCGCCCGTTATACCAGGAGGTAATTCTCCCAAACCTAGCCTACGTAGGCGGCGGCGCTGAGATAAGTTATTGGCTGCAATTAAAGAGTCTTTTCGATTATTATCAGGTCGAGTTCCCCATTTTGATACCGCGAAACTCGGCCATGTTTGTAAGTAGGGAACTGAGCGAAAAGATATTCAGGTTAAACTTCACCTATAAGAGCTTTTTTAAGGATCCATCCGAGTTAAAAAAAGAATATGTTCGCGTTCACAGCAAACATCGACTCAATCTTCATGACGAGTGGAGAGAGTTCAATTCGATCTTTGAAAAAATTAAATTGCGAGCTCATAAAATCGATCCCACACTCGGGCCAAGTGCAGAGGCGATAGAAGCTAGGTTGAAAAAAGCTATTGATCGACTCGAAAAGAAACTTTTAAAGGCGGATCAGAAGAATTATGCCGAAGCACTTGAACAGATCGACCTGATTAAGGAAAAATTATTCCCAAAGGGTGTTCTGCAAGAAAGAGTTGAAAATTTCGCTCCACTTTATCTAAAATTTGGAGATCGCCTTATCGAAGAATTGATCGAAAACTTCCAACCACTAGAGTTTAAATTCAACGTGTTATATTAGGCCAGGTTTACCTTGATGGACTATTACAGTTCATCGTTTATCATACCACACTAATCTTTTTGTGCTGACTTTTTTTCGCGATAGCGCTTATACATCTTAATTGCAATCATTAAGATGACTGCCAGAGAAACCAGCCCTACCAATCCAAACACCCAATTAACAGCACTCTTTAAGACAACAATAAAAACAATCGCAAACAGTATGATTGTGGAAACCTCATTCCACATCCTTAAACGTGAGGAGTTCCATTGATTCTTCTCTAATGCAAGATTTTTAATAATCTGCTGACATTTAAAATGATATAATATCAATGCAAGAACGAAACAAAGTTTAACATGCATCCAGGGAGCCTGTAATAGCGCCGGATTAACGATCAACATCACAATTCCGGCAATTATTGTCAGGTACATAGAAGGTGTCGTGATTACCCACCATAACCGGTTTTCCATTATTTGAAACTGACGGTGCAATACATTGTATTCACCGACGCTTTTCTGCTTCGCTTCTGCATGATAAACGAATAGCCGGACTATATAAAAAAGTCCGGCCATCCAACAAATGACGAAGATAATGTGGATCGATTTAGCGTATAAGTAAATCAAAGCTTATAACCTATATTCCAAATTTCTAATTAATATCGATACTCTTTTATTGCATCGACAGCATATTTTACTTTATCAAAAGAGAAATCAGGCATAATGCCATGCCCTAAGTTAAAAATGTAACCATCGACACCGCGCATGCTATCAAACAACTTATATATTCTCTTTTTTATGACCTCTTTATCTGCGTAAAAGATAAAAGGGTCAAGATTTCCTTGAACAGCAATACTCTGAGGCAAGGACTCTTTTAACGAACGAAGATCGGCATTCCAGTCGACTGAAATCACGTCAGGCTTAGCTTCAGCCATTAATGGTGCGAAAACCGAACTCCCTTTTGCAAAGGAAATTACCGGAACGTTGTCCCGATTCAAATTTGAGATAATTTCTTTAATATAACGATGAGAGAACTCAGTATAATCATCCCAGGAAAGAACCTGCGCCCAACTGTCAAAAATCTGTAATGCATTGACTCCTGCATCAATCTGCATATTTAGGTAGTCGATCGTAACTTTTGTAATCTTATCCAAAATAAAGTGGGCTAGTTCGGGATTACTATGTAACAGTTGTTTTGTTTTCTTAAAATCTTTCGTAGATCCACCTTCAATTAAATAACTCAATACTGTGAAGGGGGCGCCGGCAAAACCAATTAATGGAATCCGTCCATTAAGTCTTTGCTGTGTTTCTTTAACAGCTTCTGCAACATATTGAAGTTTATCTATCACATCTGTACGGAGAGCTTCCGCATCTGACATATTTCGTACCGGATTCGAGAAACGGGGTCCTACTCCCTGTTCGAAGCTTAGATCACCACCCATTGCTTCAGCTGTCACTAGGATATCCGAAAACAAGATAGCTGCATCGATATCTAATAAATCGACCGGAAGCATCGTAACATCAGCCGCTAGCTCGGGCGTTTTGCACATCTCAAGGAATGAATATTTATTTTTTATTTCCCAATATTCAGGCATAAAGCGACCTGCCTGCCTCATCATCCAAACTGGCGGTCGTTCCGTCTGCTTTGACTGAGCTGCACGGATAAACAAACTGTTTTCTACTTTTTGACTCACTTTTTTCTAGGTATTTCGTTTTCTATTCTATTAATTATTTGTGCTATTCTTGAACTCACATCCAATTCGGAGGCCTTCTCTAAATAGGCTCTTACACGCTCATAATTCTTTTTCCTCAAATTAATATTAGCAAGATGGACAAAGATAATTGCCTTATCATTTGGGCGTCTAAAAGGTAAACGTGAAGCAATCTGAAAGTGATATTCGGCTTTCTCGTCATCTAACAACTGCAAGGCCAAGCTACCACTTATAAATTCATAATAATTCCGACGTTTTTTACGGAGATATTCAGGATTCTTAATATCGGCCAACAGCATTCTGGCCTTATCATATTCCTTGTCTTTAAAAGCTTGTGACGCTGATACAACCGTACCCTCCTTAAAGTGCGACCATATCGTATAAGCTATTAAAGCCACCAGTAAATAAACCAGTTGATAAGAACGATTGTAGAGATTCCATGCTAAAAGCATCATTGCAACTACTATGATCGTCCACCGCCACTTGGATGTAAGCATTAATCTTTATTAGGATCAGTAAATTTATAACCTACCCCGCGAATGGAATGGAAATAAATTGGGTTTTTCTGATCGGGTTCAAAATATTTTCTAAACGTCAGGATGAAGTTATCAATTGTTCGTGTAGAGGGATATACGTCATAGTTCCATACAGTTTCCAAAATCTGTTCCCTAGACACTGCTTCACCACGGCGCTCAATTAAAAGTTTCAGCAGCATAGTTTCCTTTTTTGTTAATGCAGCCACAACCTCGTTATCTTGACGCAATTCGAAAGATTTAAAATCGATCGTTTTATCACCTATCTTGTATGTTGTGAGTTCTTTTAACTCATCGCCTGTCAGACTCCTCCGTACAAGAATACCTACCCGCAGAATCAACTCTTCCAAATTAAACGGCTTCACAAGATAGTCATCGGCACCCTTCTTTAAACCTGTAACCCGATCCTCACTTGTATTCTTGGCGGTTAAGAACATAATAGGAATGTCTGAGTTCTCCAGACGAATGGTTTCCGCAACCTGGAAACCATCAATTTCTGGTATCATGACATCCAAAATGATCAGATTAAAACGTTCTTCTTTGTAGATTTTCAATGCCTTCTTACCGTCCGTAGCGGTTGATACCTTATAGCCTTCCAACTCAAGATTGAGCTTAATAGCCTCTAAAAGATGTTCCTCATCTTCAACGAGTAATATTTTTTGTTTACTATGTTGCATATTTACTAATTAAAAGTTATCTCAAAAATGGTTCCAGTAGGTTTGTTATCTATCACCTTAATATGACCATAATGCCTGTCAACTACCGTTTTTACAATATATAGTCCAAGTCCGGTTCCTTTCGTTTTTCGCGTATCTTCACTACCTACACGATAAAACTTACTAAATATACGTTTTTTCTCTTCGTCACTGATTCCGATTCCAAAATCAGCTACTGATAGCACAATATCTCCTTTATCTTTATACAGTTTGACGGCAACCTGTTCACATGGAGGTGAATACTTAATTGCATTTTCAAGTAGATTTGTTATCATCGAAGAAAGGGCAAAATGATCTCCTACAATAAAAATGTCAGGCTCTACATTTAACTTGATAATTTGTGTGGTACATGAATAGACCTGCAGGCGCTCGGATATTTTGGTCACCACATCAGAAAGATTGAATTGCTCCTTCTGGAATTGTACCTTTTGACTTTCCAACTTGGTAGCAATTAAAACATTCTCCACCAAATCATCGAGCCTCTCAATATCTTTCAAAGAGTTCTTTAAAAATTGCTGTTGCTGTTCGCGATCCAGTTCTCTTTTTAGTATGGTTTGGATATAAAGTTTAATCGACGCTAGCGGCGATTTGAGCTCATGGGTAACAGAGAGCATGAAATTGTGTTGTTGTTTATGTAACTTCTTCTCTCTCTTCAAGGCTTGTTTCAATTTTATGGCACCGCCGATGAATATAACAAAAAAGAAAAGCCCTTCGCCGATAAACATAGCTTTACGTTCTGGAGCGATCTGTGCGAGGAGTACCCCCCACCATATCAACTGCATGATCGCATAGAAAAAAAGAAAATAGAAAATAAATAGCGGTTTACGCAGCATGAGTATCTTGAATGATTTAAAACAAAAATATCAATTGTAATTGGTTTATGGTCAAAGAGAAGCGAATTATGACACTAAAGAGAAGATTTTAACCCATTTTAGTAATTATTATCGCTTTTGCTTTCTAACTTTGGGATCAGGGAGATCCGTATGTCAACATTTAATCATCGAGAAACACTAAAGAATATTCCACATAAACCCGGTGTCTACCAGTACTGGGACTCCAACGATAATTTAATCTATATAGGAAAGGCTAAGGATCTTCGAAACCGCGTAGGTTCCTATTTTAATAACGACCTGAACAATAACACAAAAACCAGGGTACTCGTTCGAAAAATCAACAAGATCACTTTCACGTTGGTTGACACAGAGATCGATGCATGGTTGTTGGAAAACAGCTTGATAAAAAAACATCAGCCTCGGTACAATGTCATGCTGAAGGATGACAAGACCTACCCCTGGATCGTTATCAAAAATGAGCCATTTCCTCGTATTTACTGGACAAGGAAAATCGTTAAAGATGGCTCTAAATATTATGGCCCCTATGCTTCGGTTAGTATGATGCATGCTATATTGGATGTTATCAAGGAACTGTTCCCTTTACGTACGTGCAATCTTAGACTCACGGAGGACAATATCGAGAAGAAGAAATTCAAAGTTTGTCTTGAATATCAGATAGGTAACTGTCTTGGTCCTTGCGAAGGCTTGCAGAGCGAAGAGGATTACGATGCTAATTTAGAGCAGATTGAAAATATTTTACAGGGAAGAATTTCGATTGTGATCAACCGGTTAAAGAGCGAACTGGAATTGGCCATTGCGGAACTTCGCTTTGAGTACGCACAAACCATTAAACGAAAACTTGATCTCCTCGCAAACTACCAAAGTAAATCAACTGTTGTCAGTACCTCGCTCAGCAAAGTCGACGTATTTAGCATTGCTTCAGAAGGGGATGTTGCTTTTGTGAATTACCTAAAAGTAATGAATGGCACAATCGTACAAACGCAAACGATCGAAATGAAGAAAAAGCTCGATGAGAGCGACGCTGAACTTCTCGCACTCGCCATCTCTGAGCTTCGTAGTCGTTTCGAAAGTGACTCTAGGGAAATCATCGTTCCTTTTACAATCGAAATAGATAATACCGAAGAACTAAAATTCACCATTCCAAAACAGGGTGATAAGCGGAAACTACTGGATCTGTCTCAAAAGAATGTACTCTTTTTCAAAAAGGAAAAACTGGAACAGTATGAAAAACTAAATCCAGAGATCCGCACCAATCGAATTTTGGACAGAATGAAAAAGGATCTCCGCTTGAAAGAACAGCCCCGGCATATCGAGTGTTTTGACAATTCCAACTTTCAAGGTAAATACGCTGTCTCCGCAATCGTTGTTTTCAAGAACGCTCGCCCCTCGAAAAAAGATTATCGTCATTTTAACGTGAAAACCGTAGAAGGGCCCGACGACTTTAAAACCATGGAAGAGGCTGTTTTCCGGCGCTACAGACGACTTTTGGAAGAAAACCAGTCATTACCACAGCTAATTGTAATTGATGGAGGTAAAGGGCAACTTTCTTCAGCCGTGAAGAGCTTGAAAAAACTTGGCATCGAGAAAGAACTTACTGTCATTGGTATCGCCAAAAAACTGGAAGAAATCTATTACCCTGGAGACCCCTACCCTATGTATTTGGATAAAAAATCAGAAACCCTGCGGATTATTCAGCAACTACGAGATGAAGCACATAGATTTGGCATTACATTTCACAGGAATCAGCGAAGCAGAAAAACTTTCCAGACCGAACTGACCTCAATCCCAGGAATTGGAAAGCTTACAGCTGAGAAACTGCTTCGGAAATTTAAATCCGTGAAGAAAATCCGCGAAGCTAAAGAAGAGGAGCTTCTACAGGTATTGAGCTTTAAACAAACAAAGGCTCTCCAAGAGTTTTTCATCTCGCAAGAGCCTTAGAAGTTCTATAAGGATTAACTACTTTACAACCTGAGTAACATATTGCTCAATTGCCATCGTCATACTGGGTGCTTCAGGCGTAGGGGCAGCTATGTCAAGAACCAACCCTCTATCCAAAACAGCTTGGTGTGTACTTGGTCCAAAAGCAGCTAAGCGTGTATCGTTTTGTTCAAAATCAGGGAAGTTTTCAAAAAGAGACTGCACACTGGAGGGGCTAAAGAATACAATAATATCATAAAAAACCTCTTTCAAGTCTGACAGATCACTCACTACCGTTTTAAATAATACAGCCGGCGTGAAATCATAACCATTATCGGCTAACCAATTCTGTGTCTCCTCACCCGCAACGTTTGAACAAGGAAATAAAAATTTCTCTTTAGCGTGCTTCTTTAAAATATCTTCCAAATCTTGCGCTGTTTGCTTACCAAAGAAGATCTTGCGCTTTCTATACTGGATGTATTTCTGAAGATACAAGGCAATCGTTTCTGATAAACAAAAGTATTTTAAATCGGAGGGCACGTCATAACGCATTTCCTCGCAAATCCGAAAGAAATGATCAACAGCGTTTCTACTCGTAAAAATGATGGCTGTAAAATCCGCCAAATTGGTGCGTTCTTTTCGAAATTCTCTAGCAGAGACGCCCTCAACGTGGATAAAGGCTCTGAAATCAAGTTTTAAATTGTACTTTTTTGCTAAAGCAAAATAGGGTGATTTTTCATTTTCCGGCTTCGGCAAAGTAACCAAGATGCTTTTTACTTTCTTTGCTCTTTCCTCTATTGGTTCGTGCATTTCCATATTTTTTTAAAACCCCAAAATCTTTATCAAGATAAGAATTGGACCTATTTCAAGGGCGCAAAGATACAGAATTAAATAAAACTTTGAAAGTGAATAGGTTTTAAAAATTGAACTCCCCGCTCGCAAAAACTGCAAAATAAAGATTCCAACCAACAAAATAAACGCAAAAACAATGTAATATTTCGCAAGAAGTCTTGACGAAAAAGCCATGATAAGTACAATGGGCAAGAATAGCAGAGCGGCATTAAAATAACTTAAGTAAAGAATAGAAACATACTCCCTCACTAATCTTGAAATATCGAACAGGAAACCTAGAAACCGAACTGTAACAATCTTGACCGTAAATAAAATCAAGACGCTGACAGAAAATGCGATATAAAGATTAATACCCTCGGTTACCCCACCTAGCCTGGTAAACTTACTGACCAAAAACAAGAACATCCCGATGGTAAAGCCAAAAAGAAGATAGAGAAATATAAACGGCCAAGAGTTAAAAAGATTGTCTTCTTTACTAATCTGAGCAAGCACACGATTGTTGTAAAATCCCTGAAACATCACCAAGGTCTCGTTAGGGTAGCTAATACGAATTGCAGCCAGGACAACAAACAAAGCAATAATAATCCCTATGATCCATTGATCTCGGTGCAATTTGATCGGAGCAATGCGAAATTGCTTTTTATCTTTGGCAAATTGCTCATTCCAGGTAAAGAAATCACCATTCTTAACCGTATAGAGATCCCGCAAGCTATCTAAAAACATGTTGGGACGATCTGGATCAGGCGGCTTTAACCAGACCATCTGCAAAGAGTCCTGAACATGCTTAATAGAATCCGCTATCCGCTGCTTCTCAAGTCTTTCAGCACGTTGTATCGAATCTCGCTTTTGCCAATAAGTCAGTGGCTTTCGAACCGCTTGAGTATCTTGCACTGCTTCACTTTGAGCATAGGTAACAACGCATAGGAAACTAAAAATAAAAGAAAACAAATACTTTAACATCCGTGTTCGACATATAAAACCGGCTATAAAGTTATTGGTTTAAATTATTAAATTTAACGATTGCTGAAATAATTCAATTTTACCACACTCAGCAATTCACAATGAACAACGTCAAAATGAAAAAGGCCAACAATCTGATTATCGAACAATCATATATAAACGGAAAATGGGAGAAAGGTAAGAAAAGCTTCCCGGTTATCAACCCTGCTGACGGCAAAGCAATTGCCGAAGTGGCTGATCTGTCTGTCAAAGAAACCCGATCAGCTATCAAAGCAGCTCATAAAGCTTGGTTATCATGGCGTCATGAGACAGCTCAAAACCGTGGAGACCTCTTGAGCCGACTTGACAGGCTGATCGATGAAAACAAGGATAAAATCGCAGAGATAATCACCCTAGAGAGCGGAAAGCCCATTAGCGAAAGCTACGCGGAAATCAGCTACGGTGCTTCTTTTATTGCTTGGTTTGCTGAAGAGGGGAAACGAGCATACGGAGAAACTATACCATCCCCCAATCCGGCCAACCGCATTGTTACGATAAAACAGGGTGTGGGCGTCGCTTCGGCTATCACTCCTTGGAATTTCCCTTTGGCAATGATAACACGAAAAGTAGCCCCTGCGTTAGCAGCCGGCTGCACAGTAGTTATCAGACCGGCATCAGAAACTCCGTTGACAGCTCTGGCCTTAGCCAAGTTAGCTGAGGAAGCAGGCTTCCCCAAGGGCACTTTCAATGTGGTCACCGGAAAAGACAGCTCAGGTATGGGCAAAGAACTTAGCACCAACCCTCTTGTCAGAAAAATATCTTTTACTGGATCTACTGCAGTCGGACAAATTCTCATGGCTCAAGCTTCAGAAACAATCAAAAAAGTATCTTTCGAGCTAGGAGGGAATGCGCCTTTCATTGTATTTGACGATGCTGATCTTGATAAGGCGGTCGAAGGGGCAATCATCGCGAAATTTAGAAACTCCGGGCAAACCTGCGTTGCAGCCAATCGGTTTTTAGTTCATGATAAAGTATTTGAAAAATTCGCCGATAAGATGACTACTGCGGTCAACTCATTAAAAACGGGAAACGGATTAAAAAAAGACGTTCAAGTCGGTCCTTTAATCAATAAAAAAGGCCGGGAAAAAGTAGAACAACATGTCGCGGACGCAATCAAAAAGGGTGCAAAGCTATTAACTGGAGGTTCTGCAATTAAGGACTTATTCTTTCAGCCTACGGTAATCGCTGACGTCCCGACCGATGCGTTATTGGCTAACGAAGAAACATTTGGCCCCGTCATAGCTTTGTTTCGTTTTAAAAATGAAGATGAAGCAATTCAACTCGCCAATTCAACCGAATTTGGACTTGCCGCTTATTTCTATAGTCAGGATATAAATCGTTGCTGGAGGGTCGCCGAAGCTATCGAGTCAGGCATGGTGGGCATCAATACCGGGTTAGTCTCTACGGCTCCGGCACCATTCGGTGGAATTAAGCAATCAGGCATTGGCAGGGAGGGTTCTAAGCATGGCCTGGATGAATTCATGGAACTTAAATATCTCTGCTTCGGTGGCAATGAACCGCATTAAAAGAAAAAGCATTAAGGTTCATACATCCGGAGCTTCTCTTTGAGATATAAAATTTCGGATTGCAAATGTTGTATTTTTGTGACTGCATTCCTTAGCGCATCGATCCCTTCAATATTGATCTCCATTTCATAATGCCAGTTTGCGTAACGATCAAGATCACGCAGCTGATCCTCATGAATAAATCGTTCGCCATCGATTACCGATGTTTCAATCAGCCCGATCTCTTCTAATGAATTGACAAAGTCGAGATCCGCTTGACAATAGCTACAATATTCAGTGATTTTTACAATTGATGTCTTCATTTCATCTCTGCTAATTTCCTAAATAATTCCTTTTGTTCAGAAGACAAGTTGGTTGGGATTTTTACATCATAGACAATGATCAGATCACCAAATTGTCCTTCTTTTTTATATACCGGAAAACCTTTTCCTTTGAGTTTCACCTTTGCGTTGTTTTGAGTCTCCGGTTTAACTTTCAGTTTCACCTTTCCGGTCAGCGTCTCAACCGTAATTTCACCACCTAAAACGGCTGTATAGAGGTCGATTTCTTTATTTACAAATAAATCATCCCCACTACGCTTGAAAACGGGGTCATCGGCGACTAAAAATGTAATATACAGGTCGCCGTTAGGACCATTGTTTATCCCCGGGCCTCCGTATCCTTTTAGTTTTATTTCCTGTCCATTGCCAACACCCGCCGGTACGGTAATCCGAATTGCCTTTCCATCGACGTTTAAACTTTGTTTATGTGTTTCAGCAGCCTGCCTGAGGCTCAAGTGCAATTCGGCGCGGTAATCGCCTCCTCGAAACTGAGTCGAGCGTCCGCCACGACCATCTGCCTGCCCAAACATGGACGAAAAGAAATCAGAGAAATCCCCTCGCCCAAAGTCAGCTGATCCAGAGAACCCTTCAAAAGGGTTACCAGCAGATTGATAGGTAGAACCCTGTCCCCTGCTAGACTGCTGGGATCGTCTTTGAGCTTCGAAGGCATCGGCATGCTGCCAATTTTCGCCGTATTGATCATATTTCGCACGTTTTTCAGGATCGTTTAGCACTTCATTTGCTTCATTGATTTCTTTAAACTTCTTTTCCGCTTCCTTGTCGTTCGGGTTCAGATCCGGGTGATATTTCCGCGCTAGTTTTCGATAGGCTTTTTTGATTTCGGCAGCCGACGCTGACTTATCTACGCCTAATACTTTATAGTAATCAATATATTCCATAAAAAACATTTTGTACACTATACTAAAGGTTATTTACCTCAAATTGTTTTAAGCAAACCAGTCGTACATGTCAGTTAGTTCCAGCTGTTTCTTCGTCTCGCCTGATATATCTTGAAAAACCTCACCTTCCTTCATAACGAGTAAACGCTTACCATATTGATGTGCTTCTTTCATGTTGTGTGTCACCATCACTGCGGTTATTCCATACTCTTGAACAAGCTGATCCGTTAGTCTCAATACAGTCGCCGCAGATCGCGGATCCAACGCAGCTGTAGGTTCATCCAATAATAAGATATCCAGATCAGCCATAACGCTCATGAGCAAACTCAATGCTTGTCGCTGGCCGCCCGAAAGACTGCCCATCGATTGCTCCAGTTTATTTTCCAGCCCCAGTCCCAAAGCTGCTACTTTTTCTTCGACCGTCTTTACGAAGTCCTTATTCAGACCAATTGCTAGCTTTTTCGAGGAAGACCGAAGTGCAGCCAAACGGAAATTTTCAAGGATATTCAATCCACCAGCAGTACCTTGTAGAGGGTCTTGAAAAACACGGGCGAGCCATTTGCTTCTTTTGTATTCAGGTAGCCGACTAACGTCGGTCCCATTTATGCGTATCGTACCTGTCGAACTAGGAATACTTCCAGCAATAATATTTAACAATGTCGATTTACCAGAACCGTTCGAACCCACTATGGTAACAAAATCCTTCGCCTTGATATTTAAATCAATCTGCCGCAGTGCTGTAACTTCATTCGGCTTTCCTTTGTTGTAAACTTTAGAAATATTTTTAAGTTCAATCATGATAACCTCCTCCTCAATTGAAGGTGTGGTAAACTTACAATCGCCAATACAAATAGAGCAGTTGTCAGTTTCAGCAGAGTGGGGTCAACCCCCATACTTAGCGTAAATGCCAATGCAAATTGGAAAATGATAGCGCCAAAGCAAACTAGAAGTAAACTAATGACGATCGACTGGATTTCAAACCAATGAATAATCGTTCCGGCAATAATTACTGACCCCAACCCAACGATGACGATACCGATCCCCATATTGATGTCCGAAAAACCTTGGAACTGCGCCATTAGAAATCCGCTACAGGCAGTCAGTGCATTAGCAAATGCCAAACCCATTATCTTCACCGAGTCTGTATTCGCACCAAGAGCTTTTACCATATTCTCACTTTGCCCCGTAGCACGCATCGTAATACCATAATCCGACTTGAGAACATAGGTTATGATCAGAATAAACAATAAAATAATTACAGACAACACGATCAGCGTGTTAAAGTTCAGATTATCTATCAGTTCAAATTGATTAAAAAGAGTTTCGACACCGATTAACGGGATGTTTGACCGACCCATGATCGTCAGGTTTATTGAATACAGTCCCGTCATCACCAAAATTCCTGACAACAAGGGGTCAATCTTCAACTTCGTATGAATCAACCCGGTACACATTCCTGCGACAGCTCCTGAAGTTAGAACCAGTAGAAAACTAAAAACGAGAGGCATATCGCTCGTCAACATCAGAGCACCCATCGCTGCACCCAATGTATAGCTTCCATCTGTTGTGATATCCGGAATATTAAATATTTTCAGCGTCAGAAAAATACCTAAAGCCATAACAGAAAGACATAAACCCTGTAGAAGTGCAGTTAAATACAAGTCCATTTTATATTGCTTCAAACCCTTCGGGAAAGGTATAACCAAAGTGCTTAGCAGCATCGGGATTAAATACTCGCTTTCGTACTTTTACCCTCTCAATAGCTAATTGGCCAACTTTATCACCCTCCAAAAATTTGGCAGCCTGAATACCCGCCTGATACCCCCACGCATAAATGTCGGCTCCAAATGCTGCGACTGCTCCACGTTCTACCAAGCCCGACTCACTCGTAAAGATTGGAACATTCTTTTCATTACAATTTTTCACGATCGTCTCAAAAGCAGCGAAAACGGTATTATCCGGATTCGCAAAAAAAGCATCGATCCCTTTATCAAGCAAAGACGTCGTCACCAATTGTGCCTCAGCCGAATTATTCAGCGGCAACGCTTCGATCACAACTCCCAACTGCCGCGCATTTTCACGCATCCGTTCTAAAGCATTAACTGATTGTGGTTCAGATTGGTTATAAACCATTCCAATAACGATCTGATCCTTTTTAGGCTTCACAAATTCTGGGATGAGTGCAAAAGCTGTGTCGATATAATCTAAAGATTCAGCAACACCAAACAGGTTTTTTGGTGCATCACCGGCGTCATCAACAACATTTATCAAGCTAGGCTCCGGTGAAACCATCATAAAAACTGGTATTTCAGATGTACGCTGAATAGCCGTAATGGTAGCCAAGGTAGTATTCGAAGCAATCAAATCGACCTTCTCCGAAATAAAATAATTTACCATCTGGGTTAGTGTAGGAATATCCCCTTGGGCGTTCCGGTACTGAATACGAATAGTTTTATCATTTTCACTAAATCCCTGTTCCGCAAGCGCCGCAACAAAGCCTTCACGTGCCTGGCCAATTGTCTCATCTTCAAAAGCATCTGCAAAGCCTATCAACGGACTGGAATCATCAGCAGGCTGGCAAGCAAAAAAGCACAAGACAAAAAAGAGGGATAGGTGTAGATAACGATATTTCATATCGTTAAATATACTATTATATATTTCTTTTTCTAAGAGACTTCAACTAAGCTTTCGCATCTACCCGATCCCATTCAGATGTTTCGTGGAACTGGATCTTTGGATAGTTAGTTAACGCATAGTCGATATCCCATTGCGAACCCGCTAAAAAAACGGGACGATCTTCTTTATCGTAAGCAATCTTGGATGCATGGCTACGCAGAAACTTTTTAAGAGCCTCCGGATCTTCTGATGACACCCAATTGGCCTTGCTCGTACTCATGGATATAAAACGACAGGAAGCGCCATATTCCTGCAACAATCTGAACTGAATTACTTCAAACTGTAGCTCTCCAACGGTCCCAATTATTTTCCGATTTCCAGGGTTCTGGATAAACAATTGTGCCACCCCTTCGTCACTCAACTGCGTGATTCCCTTTTCCAACTGTTTCGTTTTAAAAGGATCCGTATTTTCCAGCTCTTTGAAGATTTCGGGAGAAAAACTAGGAATGCCGACAAAGTTCATTATCTCACCCTCCGTCAGTGTATCTCCGATTTTAAAATTTCCCGAATCGTATAGGCCGATAACATCTCCCGGCCAGGCTTCTTCGACTACACTTTTATTATCAGCCATAAAGCTGGTTGGTGAAGCAAACTTTAGTTTTTTATCCAGTCGTACATGATGATAAAAGGTATTTCTTTCGAATTTACCAGAACATATTCGGCAAAATGCGATGCGATCACGATGCTTTGGGTCCAAGTTGGCATGAATCTTAAAAACAAAGCCCGTAAACTTTTTTTCATAAGGATCAACGAGTCGTAAATCCGTTGAACGAGGCTGTGGCTCAGGTGCGATTTCTATAAAAGTTTCCAGCAGTTCCTGTACCCCAAAGTTATTGATTGCACTACCAAAAAACACCGGCGCCAGATATCCCGAGCGGTACAAGGAAACGTCAAAAGGTTCATACACTGTATCAACCAGTTCGACCTCATCGCGCAATGTTGTTGCTGCTTTCTCACCTAACAGTTCATCCAACTGCTGATCTTCTAAGCTATCAATCGGTATATAATCGTCTGAAATGGCTTTTTTGTTCGGACTGTATAAATTAAGCTTATGCTTGTGCAGGTGGTATACCCCTTTGAATGTACTCCCGATTCCGATTGGCCAGCTCAGCGGTCGTACCGAAATATTGAGCTCATTTTCCAACTCGTCCAATAAGTCGAGGTGCTCCTTACCCTCTCGATCCATTTTATTGATAAAAATAATTACAGGCGTGTGGCGCATTCGACATACCTGCATGAGTTTACGCGTCTGCTCTTCTACCCCTTTTACAGAATCGACAACCAAAATTACCGAATCAACCGCCGTTAAGGTCCGATACGTATCTTCCGCAAAGTCCTTGTGTCCGGGGGTATCCAGAATATTTATTTTATGATCCAAATATTCAAAACCCATTACTGATGTCGCGACTGAGATACCACGCTGTTTCTCAATTTCCATAAAGTCAGAAGTAGCAGTCTTCTCCGCTTTATTCCGTTTTACCGTACCTGCTTTTTGAATTGCCCCTCCGAATAAGAGGAGTTTTTCTGTCAAGGTAGTTTTACCCGCATCTGGGTGACTGATGATACCAAAGGTTCTTCTTTTCTTTACTTCGCGACTCAACATCTGTTCGTTATTTTTCGATAAGGGTGCAAAAATACATAAAATAATATGTTACGATAAACAGAAAGCATGTCAAGAACCGATTCTTTTTCTTCTAATAGCAATATGTTTTGTAGTTTTAAGCTCTATTTTTTTCTTAACCTTTAACGATACAACATGAGACACCTTTACAAAACCATTAAGATGAGAAAATGGGCGATCAACTTATTCATCTTTTTTCTCATTTTTTCAGTAAAACAAAGCTTTGCTCAACCAGGTCAACGAGCTGAAGCTCCCAAGAACCCAATTGTTGAAGCGATTATCGATGAAGCCAATAACAACTCACAACTTGAACAATTAGGTTATGAATTGCTGGATAAGATCGGCCCTCGGTTAGTAGGATCACCAGGAATGCAGACAGCGCACGATTGGGCGGTAAATAAGTTCAATTCATGGGGAATTGATGCCGAAAATCAAAAATGGGGAGAATGGAGAGGCTGGGAACGCGGCATCACCCATATCGATTTGGTAGAGCCCAGAGTAAAAACACTCACTGGTACACAATTAGCATGGAGCCCATCGACCCCTAGTAAGGGCATTACAGCTGAAGTGGTGATCCTTCCTTTAGCAGACGACTCGATTGCTTTCCAAAATGCTATCAAAAGTGTCAAAGGCAAATTCGTGATGATATCAATGGTTCAACCTACGGGTCGGCCAGATGATAACTGGGAGGAGTTTGCTACCGAAGATTCTTTTGAAAAGATGAAGAGCGAGCGTGAAAAGTTACAAGAGGCATGGTATGAGCGACTGAGTAATACAGGCTATAATTCTCGGACCCTTCCAGCAGCTTTAGAAGAAGCTGGTGCTGCAGGTATTGTTATGTCAAACTGGTCTAGAGGTTTTGGCGCGAACAAAATATTCGGAGCCTATACTAAGAAAATCCCAACGATAGACTTGTCATTAGAAGATTATGGTCTGTTATTCCGTATGGTAGAACATGGAGATAAACCGCAAATTAAGGTGACTGCCATATCAAAGGAAACAGGAGTACAACCCACCTTTAACACCATTGCCGAAATCAAGGGTACCGAAAAACCAGAAGAATACATCATTCTATCTGCTCATTTCGACTCATGGGATGGTGGCTCCGGCGCAACGGACAATGGAACGGGCACTCTTGTTATGATGGAGGCTGCGCGCATTTTAAAGAAGGTTTACCCAAATCCAAAAAGAACCATCATCGTCGGCCTATGGGGCGGTGAAGAGCAAGGTTTAAATGGGTCGAGAGCCTATGTAGAGGATCATCCTGATATTGTAAAGAATATCCAAGCTCTATTCAATCAGGACAACGGAACCGGACGTGTTGTCAACATATCCGGCCAAGGCTTTCTTCACTCATATGATTATGTAGGACGGTGGCTATCTGCGGTTCCAAAAGAAATCACCCAACATATTGAAACATCTTTCCCAGGCTCACCAGGCAGGGGCGGTTCAGACTATGCTTCCTTTGTTGCCGCTGGCGCGCCGGCATTCAGCCTAAGCTCACTTAGTTGGGATTATGGCCGGTATACATGGCATACGAATGTAGACACCTATGACAAAGTGGTATTCGACGATGTAAGAAGCAATGCCATTCTTACCGCAATTTTAACCTATATGGCGAGTGAAGACCCTGAAAGAACTTCTCGGGACAAAATCAAACTTCATATCGATCCGCGGACAGGGGAAAAAGCAGAATGGCCAACACCAAGAAGCCCGACTCGTCGTGGTGGGTTAGATTAATAAGTTGAGAACAGAATTAATGACTGAAAGGGGTTGCAACGACAGCCCCTTTTTTAATTTGATCGAACCGCATGGAGAACAACAAAGCAACGGTTGCTAACTTAGTGGCAAAGCGCGGGAGCCGGCTTTTTCAGCGAAAACTCAAACCGATCAAAAAGCTCAGCCGTAAAATCTGTATCTGGCTTTGCGCCTTTAGGTATTGTATAGTATTCCCCAACCAGTCGTAGTACCCCGTCGACTTTTTTAATTTTAAGCTTCAGAAAACCATACTGTTTTGTACAATAACGTTTCAAAACGACGCCGTCAAAACGGTCGGAATCCATTTCGATATTCGGATTCTCATAGGTAGCTATATCATGCAGGATGGTATATCCACCAGCACCTGCAACAATATAAGGCACCCTGTCTCCGTCCGGATACTGCTTCATAAAACGCTGATAATTATGAACATGCCCACTTAAGACAAGATCCGGTCGAACCCCAGCCTCCCAATAGGCCTCTTCCAAAAAGTCAATCATTGCTAAGCTGGATCCATGATTTGTATCTGCCGAAAAGGGCGACTGATGAACACAAACGATCAGTGCTCGCTCCCCCTTTTCATCTGCCACATTTTTCAATTCCTGAATAAACCACGCTCGCTGATCCGGTTTGATGACTCCAAACTTCGCCACATTGCCATACAAACCGATAATCGTAGCCAATGGGGTGTTTAAAGTCCAATAAACGTTCGGCTGAATCATACTCTTACGAGAACTACCGTTCGAGAAAGGAATATACGCAGGTTCTTCCGAACAGAAAACTTGCAAATAAGCATCCAGACTCTCATAAGGTGTTTCACAGAGAGGATTAATTTCGGCGTCGTGGTTGCCCGGAATTGAGAAAATGGGTCCTGGATAATTTTCAAAGGGTTGAAAAAACTGGGCTGCATATTCATGTGCTTCGCCGTGATCATAGACAATATCACCGAGGTGATAAAGGAATTGAGGTCGACTTTTCACGTCCATGTCACGACTCTGTTTGATTAGCTGTTGAGCCAATAGACGTTGAAAACTTAAATCTTTCGCGCTTCCTGAATCACCTACAACATGGAAAGACATCTCTTGATCAATAGAAGTATTAGAAGTGTTCATCACCTCATTAATATCGAGTCGGAACGGTGCTTCGCCAGTTGGCTTCGGAAGGGGCATAAACTTTACTGCATCGGCGAACGTTCCCTTCAAAGCAATAGGCGTTCGCACTTTGTTTAATGTCTTATTTTCTAATGTTATCACAATCAAATACCTTCAAAAAAGATACCACTAAACTCCCTAAATATCAGAAAATTGTTAAGAAACGATCAACTTTAGTCGCTTTCCCCCAAACTCCTCTGTACGATGGGACTAACCACTATAAACTGATAAAGAAAAAAATAAAAAATCTTGCAGTTATAAAAAAGTAAACGTATTATTGTCGACTAAAACGATAGATAATATTTACTTTGCTCAAGTTAGATGCCCCAGAAGGAAAAAGTCATCATAGAAGAGAAGAGATTGAGTGATCAATCGAATGGGAAATTCCAAGAGATAGACTTTCAACCTCAGGGCAATAATAGCAATAATATAAAAACCTCAAAACCTGTATCATCCATCGGTAAGAATCAGGAATTAAAATGGAAGAAAATTGCCAATTGGAGTCTCTTTGCGGTTGCAATCCTTTTTCTGACTTTTGCGGTTTATCCCTTCATCCCTAAAGAGTTTATCAACTCCATTCCTTCTTACTTCGATGAAACATTTTTTATAATGCTGACCATCGGATTCGCTGCACAAATGGTCGATGGCGTTTTAGGAATGGGATATGGGGTTATCTCGACTACGCTGTTGCTATCTGGTGGAGTCAACCCGGTCATTGTAAGTGGCAGTATCCATACTGCAGAAATGTTTTCCAGCGGAGCATCTGGCTACAGTCATTATAAGTTCGGAAATGTCAACAAAAAACTTTTCAAAACACTATTAATCCCGGGTGTTATTGGTGCAGTTTGCGGAGCCTTGCTACTAGGCTTTTTTGGAGAACGTTATTCAGAATGGCTACGTCCAATTATTTCACTTTATACGCTGATTTTAGGTATAAGAATTCTCGCGGGTGCCTTTAAAAAGAAAATCAAAAGCCAAAAGATCAAAAAAGCAGGTTGGCTCGCCGGGGCCGGTGGCTTTCTCGATTCCTTTGGTGGTGGCGGGTGGGGGCCTCTGGTAACCAGCACGCTCATCTCAAAAGGTAAGACTCCGAAATATGTGATTGGCTCTGTGAGTTTAACCGAGTTTTTTGTAACTCTCTCAAGCGCATTAACTTTCTTTGTAATTTTGGGCACTAGCCACATCGATACCATTTTAGGTTTGATTTTGGGCGGTATTTTAGCGGCCCCTCTTGCGGCGCGGTTTGCCGGTCGCCTACCTGTTAAAAAAATGCTTCTGGCAGTCGGTATGCTCGTTATAATTTCAAGTATCCGAATTATCTGGAATTCAATTTTCTAAGCTCTGCTGAAGCACTACTCAACTTCATTAAGTAATATCTGCGCGTGATCCTAATCACTCTTGATCATATTGGAGATTGCATGGATGATCTTCGTGATTTATTGTAAATTGCCTAATAAAATATCTAATTTTAGGCCAATAAAACCATCTATTTTATTATTACAATATGTCACAAGAAATAAATCACTTAGAACCTACTGCACTTTGGAAGAATTTCATTAATCTTAATCAGATACCCAGAGCCTCTAAAAATGAAGAAAAAGCCATTGCTTTTGTCATGAATTTCGGACGGCAGCTTGGCCTTGAGACAGAAAAAGACAATACGGGAAATGTGATTATCAGAAAACCTGCAACGATAGGTTTGGAGGATCGAAAAGCAGTTATCCTACAAGCTCATCTTGACATGGTTCATCAGAAAAACAATGACACCACCTTCAACTTCGACCAACAAGGCATTCAAATGTTTATCGATGATGATTGGGTACGAGCGCACGGAACTACACTGGGTGCCGATAACGGTATTGGTGTTGCTGCTATGCTGGCTGTGTTAGCTGCAGACGACATCGCTCACCCAAAGTTAGAAGCCCTTTTTACCGTCGATGAGGAAACTGGCATGACGGGTGCTACCGGCTTAGATAAAGATAAGCTTCAAGGCGAAATCTTATTAAACCTGGATACGGAAAATGATGAGGAAATATGTATCGGGAGCGCTGGCGGACTCGACATTAGCGCCACAAAAACATTTCGTGAAGTAGCGGTTGTCCCCAGTGCTGAAATCTATAACCTCTCTGTTAAAGGTTTACGCGGCGGACATTCAGGGATGGATATCCACCGTGGTTTGGCGAATGCCAATAAAATCATGAACCGTATCCTTTACGAATTAAATCGTCAAGCCGAAATCCAAATCATCGATATACAGGGAGGCAGCCTCAGAAATGCAATTCCAAGAGAAAGCGTAGCAACAATAGCTATTACATCTTCCGACGAAAATACAGTAAATGATTTAGTTGAAAATATTTCAGCAAGTCTGCGACACGAATTCCAAACAACGGAGCCCTCACTTCAAATATTGGCCGAAAAGCTTCCTTACCGGGAAACGAAAGCAATGAACGCCGATGATCAAAAGCAACTGCTAAACGCACTTTACGCTGCACCGAACGGCGTATATGCTATGAGTGCCGACTTCGATAATCTTGTCTTATCCTCCAATAACCTTGCGATCGTTTCTGTTGCCAATGGAACTATTGACATACAGAGCTTAACCCGCTCATCTTTGGACTCCTCCAAAACCGATCTGGCAAATACACTCCGCGCTGCATTTGAACTAATGGCTGCAAAAGTTGAATTTTCAGGATCCTACCCCGGATGGCAACCGAACCCCGATTCTGAAATACTATCCGTTCTCGCCCAAATTTATAAAGAACAAAACAATCGGGATGCGAATATCATGGCAGTACATGCTGGATTAGAATGCGGCATCTTAGGGGAAAAATACCCTCATCTAGATAAGATCTCGTTCGGACCGACCATCCTAGGAGCCCACTCGCCCGATGAGCGTGTCTCGATCAAGTCGGTGCAAAAATTCTGGGCCTTTCTGGTAGAAATCCTCAAAAACATTCCATTAAAGAAGGACCAGGCCGAACAGAAGGAGCAGGCAGCCTCAAAATAATGCATTCTCCTAGCGGACAGACTGGTTTGACCCAGCATCGTCCGGAGAAAGTGCTTGTATAGTATACTGAGGAATAACAAGCTGTTGATCCTTAAAGAGCATCTTGACTTTCTCGTAGAGATCATGATAGGCATCCCAATAACTACTTTTTGGCGACCAATAGCGAACGACGAGGTTAATAGCGCCATTACTTAACCCATTGACCAGCACCTCTGGTGCGGGCTTTTTAAGTACACGTTTATCCTGATGCAGCAGATCGAGGATCAGCTCCCGAATCTTCGTTGTGTCACTATCCAATGCAAGGTTGATGCTGTACTCTGCCCTACGCTCTACCAAATTCGAATAATTTGTAATCACCGAGTTTGCTAGGGGGCCGTTGGGCGCAAAAACAAGCGTTCCTTCCGCTGTACGCAAAGTCGTATAAAGCAAGTCAATATTTTCTACGGTACCACTGGCATCACTCGTACTAGAAATATAATCTCCGACGCGGAAGGGCTTAAACAGAAGAATCAGAACCCCGCCGGCAAAATTGGAGAGACTTCCCTGCAAAGCCAACCCGATTGCCAAACCAGCCCCACCCAGAACTGTCAGGAAAGAGGTAGTTTGAATCCCCAAATTACCCGCAATCGAGAGTATAAGCATAATATAGAGAACGATCTTTATGATCCTCGACAGGAAGAGTCGCAACGACAGCTCAACATTCCGCCGTTCGAAGCGAGAATGAACGTAACGCATAAAAAGCTTGATCAACCAACTGCCCAGTATCAGCATGAAAATTGCGAGTAAAATCCTCGGAGCTACAATAAAAAACAGCTCATGTATATTCTCTTGGATATTCTTTGTATCAAACATTGACTTTCGTTGAATAAATTAGAAAAGTAAATTTAAAAACATTTAAAACCTTTACCCTCGATTAACGATTTTTTCTTCGATTTGTTTCATTAGCACCTGTTACACTTTCCTTCAAGTTAAAAAGCACAAATTCTACTGATGTTTTTATCGCATTCTTATCTAACACGGATATTTAACGTATGTTAGTCGTATGTCAAACGGATATTAGTCGGGTTCACTCGACTAATATCCGAACAATGTCCGAACTAAGTCCGACTAATGTCCGTCTAATAGTGAAGCAAAAGTTATCGGTATTTTGCACAGAGTTACTTCAGATCCATACTTTTTTGGGACGGTCGCGATCGGAAAAACAGGCGTTTATCGACTTTCGATTTAGGAAAGGTTTTAACCAAAACGAAATTACTAATGAAAGTATGTTCTGGCAGGATTTCTGTATATTTTGGTTAGGTGTTAGATATAATTAAGATAATCGGTTGAAAAGTAAAGGTAACCGGTTAAAAAGGCTACATGAAAATGACAAAAATTAAAATTAAAACGGACTGTGGAAACTCTCCGAAGCGAGAATTTTTAAAAAAATTTAACATTGCCTTCCCTGACGGGGATACCGATTTTATTATTCAGCATATATCGGAGAATATCAGATGGGAAATGGTTGGCCATAAAACCCTGACGGGGAAAGACGAAATCCTTAAGGAACTGGATGAAGGAAAGAAATTAGCGATGGCAGAATTCGAACTGTCTACCATTATTACGCATGGGAAAGAGGGTTCTGCAAGTGGTCAGTTTACATTGGAAAATGGCAAGACGTTCGCTTTTTGTGACGTTTATAAATTCAAGGGCACGAAATCTATTATTGAGGAGATGCAATCATTTGTGATCGAGACAAAATAAATATCAAGAAGATGTTTTTTCTCCCCGGCATTCGTTCTGTATCTTTTCCCGGTGCTTTTTCCCCCATTTTTCCATCTCATCAATGATGTTCTGAAGTGTCCTTCCATAATCGGTAAGTTCGTACTCGACCGTTATCGGTTTCGTATCACAGACCTTTCGCAAAACGAGATCATTTGCTTCGAGGTCTTGTAACTCCTTGGAGAGCATTTTAGCGCCGATCCCCCCTACCTCACGCTGTAATTCTAGAAACCTTCTTTTGCCAAAGCTTAAGCAACTAATTATTGAGATCTTCCACTTCCCTTTTAAGATATCCAAGGTATCTTGTACGGAACAAAGATATGCTTTGCATGTCGCGCTTCCCGCACTTGCAGCCGTCTTGTTCTTAACAGGGTTCTGATTAATTGTTTCCATAATGACATTTTATATATAGTTTCAAAAAGGGAACTATTATTTTTAATATATATACTTTCAAAAGTAAAGTATTATTTTAAACTTTGCAAAAAATTAAATAAAACATGGAATTATTAGACGCACTACAATGGCGCTATGCCACGAAAAAAATGAACGGCAAACCCGTTTCACAAGAAAAAGTAGATATGATATTAAAAGCAGCTCATCTGGCACCTACGTCATCAGGGCTTCAACCATTTGAAATCATTGTTGTTACTAATCCAGCGCTTAAAGACAAAATTAAAGCGGTAGCTAACGGGCAGAGCCAGATCACAGACAGCTCTCATGTACTAATTTTTGCAGCTTGGGATCGATATACTGAAGAAAGAATCAATACAGTATTTAAATACATGAATACCGAACGTGGGGTGCCGGATTCGCAAACCGATGCTTACAGAACAAGTTTGATAAATGCTTATACCACCCAAACCGCAGAGCAGAATTTCGAGCACGCTGCTCGTCAAGCTTACATAGCTTTCGGAACGGCAATAGCCGCCGCCGCTGGACTTCAGGTTGACGCCACACCAATGGAGGGTTTTGATAATGCAGCCTTAGACTCCCTGTTAGGTTTAAATGAGAAGGGACTAAAAAGTGTTACCCTCCTGCCGTTGGGTTATCGTGATGAGGAAAATGACTGGCTCTTCAAATTAAAAAAGGTTCGTAAACCCAAAGAAGAGTTTATCACCGAATTGGCATAAATATCTAAATCAGAACTCGTCTACATTGTTCATGTAACTAAAAAAATAAATCAATCATTAAATTTTTGTTTTATTTGAACAAATAGCGCTCATTTCTGTTGTTAATAATAGCGAAGTAATATTCTATTACTTGCTTCATAATGTTTAACAAAAAAACGAAAAGAAATGAAAAAGTTTATGTTATTTATTGGTGCAGTAGCCTTGTCTGTCGGAATCACATTTGGACAAATAGAGACGACTCCACAAACAAGTTCAGCAGTCGGTACCCGTCCTATACAACAAGGTAATTGGATGGTAGGGGGCGGCATAGGTTCGTTGGGGTATGACTTTGACTCTGAAGTTTTCAATATAGCGGTGGAGCCTAGTGCAGGTTATTTTGTTAGTGATGGCGTGGCATTAGGACTCAAGCTTATCGCTAACTTCCAAACAATTAAAGATGGAGATAACCCATTCAGCTATGGTCTGTTGCCTTTTGCTCGTTATTATTTCCCAGAAGGTGCATCTCCGAGCAACCGTTTCTTTGCAGAAGCGAAAGCTGGAATCGCGGGAAGCCGAGGTGGTGATGATGTGAATTTCGGTTTCGGAGCAGGTTTAGGCTATGCGCATTTTATTACCGACAATGTTGCATTGGAAGCATTAGCAGGTTATAATGATCTTTCTGGTGCATCAGCATCGGGAACACAAGGTGGACTTGGTCTGACACTAGGGTTTCAAATATATTTACCTGGGCAGAGATAAGCAGTTCATTAGAACAGAATAAATTTTATCATTAAAAAAATATCCCATATAAATCCTTTATGGGATATTTTTTTTACTCTCCCATTAAAGGATGGATAACGGTCCACAATTTAAAAAGCATCGTAATTTATAAGCATTTTGATATTATCCGCATCTTTAAAATACTAAACCCCGATGTGATGGAGAATACGAGCGAAATGATTGTTGAGGTGTTTGCGAATTGCTTTACGATATAGATCTGCATCCCGCTTTTTCAGCACCTCGACAAGCTCTTTATGAGAAATAAACTCCCCTTCAACAATTGGCCTTTCTAATAGTCCGCTTTGATGCACATATTGGAAAATAGGTATGAGCAATTCCTGCAGTTCAAGCAAAACTTTATTCCCGGATATTTCATAAAGCTTACCGTGAAACCTGATCTCATCCTTAACCTGCCAGGGATCTGCCGTATCACCCGAGACAATATCGTTGGCAATCTGCCGAAGATCATGCAGGTCTTTCTCTGTAATTCGATCAACGATAAAATCCGCCATGCCCACTTCGAGTGCCAAACGCATTTCAAACATGTCTTTTAAAGTCGTCCGATCTAAAATAGACGGATGAAATACTTTTCTTAAAGGACCTAATACATCAGGGTTACGGAGCACAGAACCCTTATGCTTTTTTGACTCAATTAAACCTATGGTTTTCAATCGCAGCAAAGCTTCTCGGATTACCGTCCGACTAACGCCTAATTGTTCTGCCAAATCTAATTCCTTGGGCAAAACATCTCCAACTTTGAGACTATTCTGCCGAATAAAATCGATAATACGCTGTTCCACTTTATCTACCAAACTTGAAGTATCAATTCCACTGAGCTTAGCAAAAGAACTTTTTGAGTCTATCATGTCGCAATTTATTTTCCGAAACAAAAATATCAAAAAAGTTTGGAGATTTGGTATTATGTCATACATTTGTGTGAGAGATATGGAAGATCTCTTAAAAACACACTGTTTAAATCAAAAATAAAGTATTTCTTGAACTACCAAAGTGGGTCCGAGGATTAATCATGTATAATATGCTAAACAAAAAAATTGAAGGCTTAGTCGCTGCGCCATTTACGCCTTTCGACGAACAGGGAGAACTAAATCTTGAAATAATTCCTTCGTATTATTCTTCGCTTAAAAAGAACAATGTTGTAGGGGCTTTTATTTGCGGGTCAACTGGAGAAGGGGTGTCCCTTACGTTCGAAGAAAAAATCAAAGTCATGACCACTTGGAGTTCTTTAACCAAACACGATGAGGACTTTGTTCTTATGATGTTCCTAGGTGGCACAAACATCAAAGAATGTCAGGAGTTAGCGAGACTATCGGAAGCTGAAGGTGTAGACGCCATCTCTTTTACGTCACCCTATTATTTTAAGCCGGCCAATGCCAAACAGCTAGCTTTGTGCTGTGCCGAAGTAGCTTCGGCGGCGCCAAACACAGCTTTTTATTATTATCACATTCCAGTTTTAACGGGTGGCAATTATCCGATGATCGAACTTTTAAGGGAAGTCGATGGCCTAATTCCAAGTTTTAAAGGAATAAAATACACGCATGAGGACTTTATGGACTTCCTATCATGTTTGAATTTTAATAACCGGAAATACGACCTCTTATGGGGGCGTGACGAAAACATGCTGGCATCTTTAGCTGTGGGAAGTAAAGGTGCAGTAGGAAGTACATATAACTATGCAGCACCGCTTTATCGCGATCTCATAGCGGCTTATGAAAAGGGAGATTTAGATAAAGCAAATGCCTTGCAGCAAAAATCAATCGATATGATCACATTGCTCGGAAAGTACGGTGGTATTGCAACTGGAAAAGCTTATATGAAACTTGTGAATCTTGATTGTGGGAAATTCCGTTTACCAGTAGCTAATATGAGTGAAGAAACTTTTCAGGAATTTAAAAAAAATGTGGACGAACTTGGCTTTGCTTCTTTCAAATCTGAGAGATAAACCAAACTCATGCTAAGAAATAGTAAATATTACCCTTGGGTCGTCGTAGCTTTGCTATGGGTTGTCGCACTTCTAAACTATCTAGATCGCCAAATGCTTTCTACAATGCGGGAAGCGATGCTCGTTGATATCGTAGAACTGCAGACTGCTGAGGCTTTTGGGATGTTGATGGCTATTTTCCTCTATATTTATGGTTTTATGAGCCCTGTAGCTGGTGCCATAGCCGACCGGGTTAACAGAAAATGGCTCATTGTTATCAGCCTCTTCGTATGGTCTGCGGTAACCTATGCGATGGGCGTAGTGGATAACTATAATCATCTGCTTGTCTTACGTGCCATTATGGGTGTAAGCGAGGCGCTTTATATTCCTGCTGGACTGGCTCTTATTGCAGACTATCACACGGGGAAGACACGCTCTTTGGCAATCGGAATCCACATGACTGGACTTTATATGGGGCAAGCGCTTGGCGGATTCGGTGCAACAGTAGCAGCTGCTTACGGATGGCATACCGCCTTTCATTGGTTTGGGATTGCTGGGATCATGTACGCATTTATTTTAAGTGTTCTCCTGTATGAAAAGAAACAGGAAGAGCTGACAACAGAGGGAGAAAAGTCTGCATCAAAAATCCCTTTCTTAAAAGGTTTATTAAGCTTATTTTCAATGGTGGCTTTCTGGGTTATTTTGTTTTATTTCGCTGCACCTAGTTTGCCTGGTTGGGCAACCAAAAATTGGCTACCGACATTATTTGCCGATAACTTAAACATCCCCATGGCGGAAGCTGGTCCTCTATCGACCATCACCATAGCGGCTTCTTCATTTTTCGGTGTAATTATCGGAGGAGTTTTAAGTGACCGCTGGGTATTGAAGAATATCCGCGGACGAGTGTACACAAGTGCTATCGGTCTTTTCCTTACGATTCCGTCATTGATTTTATTAGGCATGGGACATACTTTTATAGCTGTCGTAGGAGCGGCTGTTTTGTTCGGGATCGGATTTGGTATGTTCGACGCCAACAATATGCCTATTTTATGTCAATTTGTCCCACGTCGGCTTCGTGCAACTGCATACGGGTTCATGAACATGGTAGGTGTATTTGCAGGTGCGGGCGTCACTCAGTTACTCGGGAAATTTAAAGATGACGGACACTTCGGAAGTGGTTTTACGATGCTAGCAGTTGTCGTAGCTATTGCTCTAGTACTACAATTAATGACATTACGCCCAAAAGTAGTAGATTGTGTTGATTAATTTTGAGACATGGTACGATTAAGTATAATAATTTATATTTTATCGCTTTCTTTCCTCTACCCCGCTTCCGTATGGGCTCAGGAAAAGATTAAAATAGCGGCAATTGGTGACTCTGTTACTGAGGGTCTCGGTCTCGAAAACCCCGAAAAAGAAGCCTATCCTTCGGTTTTACAGAGTATACTTGGAGATGATTACGTAGTAGGTAATTTCGGTCACAGCGGCGCGACATTATTGAAAAAAGGACACAGACCTTATGTCGAAACCCCACAATTTAAGGAGGCAATCAATTTTAAGGCTGATGTCGCCGTAATCCATCTAGGTCTGAACGATACCGACCCGCGTAACTTTCCAAATTATCGTGATGAGTTTGTTTCCAATTACCTCTGGCTGATTGATACACTAAAAACAAACAATCCCGATATACAAATATTTATAGCGAACCTATCGCCAATCTTTACAGGTCACCCGCGATTTTCATCAAGTACATTTACTTGGTACCATGCGGTTCGAGAGCTTATCAGTCAAGTCGCCAACGTAAGTCAATTGCCGGTCATTGACTTGTATGCCGCGCTTCACAACAGACCTGATCTGATTACGGACATCCCTACTCTGCATCCAAATAAACAAGGTGCAGCGATGATAGCCAAGACCGTGTACCAGCATATTACTGGAAATTTTGGAGGATTACAACTCCCTTCTGTTTTCGGAGAACATATGGTCGTTCAACGAGATAAACCATTCCAGGTATGGGGAATTGCCAATGCGAAGACAGCTGTTCAGGTAACGTGGGAAGGACAAACCCAGGAAACTATTACTGGGGTTAATGGCCGATGGATATTAACATTTCCCGCTCCAAAATTAAACGCAAAACCTCAGCCTTTAATCATTAAAAATGATGGGCAGGAATTGATATTTTCAGACGTGTTAGTTGGCGATGTATGGCTCGCAGCAGGTCAGTCGAACATGGAGTTCCAATTAAACGGTGCTTTGCGAGGAGACAGTCTGGCCAGCCTTGCTGCTACAAGACAGAATGTTCGACTTCTGCAATTCAATTCCTATGCTCGAACCGACAATTTTGTATGGGATTCCGTCATGCTAAGAAAAGCAAATGACCTAAGCTTCTTCACAGGTGAATGGACGCAAAACAACAAGGAAAATGCACTGAACTTTTCAGCAGTAGCTTATTCGTTCGCCTCTGAAATTGCTAAACAACAGAACATCCCTGTTGGCATTATCAACATCGCTGTAGGCGGTTCACCACAGCTAGCTTGGTTGCCACGCCTCTCCCTTGAAAAAAACCCGGACTTTGTTCAGTCGCTCCACCCTTGGCGCGAAAGTGATTATCTGATGGGTTGGTGCAGAATGCGTGCAAATCGGAATTTAGAACTGACTGACTCACCTTTTCAACAACACCCTTATGCTCCGGCTTATATTTACGAAGCGGGCGTTGCTAACCTGGTGCCCTTCGCACTTAGTGGGATGATCTGGTATCAGGGAGAAAGCGATGCGGAAAATGTAGAATTGTATAGCCGTCTTTTCCCGTATTTTGTTGAAGAGCTTCGAACCCAATGGCATGACAACTTTCCCTTCTATTATGTCCAACTATCAAGCATTGAACGCCCTTCGTGGCCATTTTTTAGAGACGAGCAGCGACGGCTATTAGATATTGTACCCAACAGCGGGATGGCTGTAACCAGCGATATTGGTCACGCACAGGATGTACATCCACGTGAAAAACTGGAGGTAGGTCGCCGTTTGGCACAATGGGCATTTCAGCAACATTACAGACAAGACATTACACCTTCCGGTCCTCTATTCAGCGGCTATAATATGAGGGGTGAAGCGATTGAAATATCTTTCGACTATGGTCACGGTTTAAAAACATCAGATGGCAAAGCCCTGCAAGGCTTTGCCCTGCAAATGATGGATGGACGGATCCTTCAGGCTGAAGCGTCTATTCAAAACGATCAAGTCTTTATAAAGACTTTACCCAATAAAAAGATAAGCGCAATTGTTTATGGCTGGGAGCCAGTTAGCGCCGGCAACCTAGTTAATCATGCTGGGTTACCAGCTAGCACGTTTCGTATATCGTTAAAACAGTAAATATGGATACTCAATATATCAAATCACTTCGTGATTTTTATAAACATCAATTGCTAGAGGATACCGCGCCGTTCTGGTTCCCAAGATCATATGATAACGAATATGGCGGATACCTCCTGATGCGCGATGCCGATGGCAGCCTGATTGACACAGACAAAGCTGTCTGGATCCAAGGGCGCGCTTGTTGGTTGTTGTCAACGCTCTACAATACTGTTGAGCCTAGACAAGAATGGCTGGAGGGCGCGAAGCTAGGTTTCGAGTTTCTTAAAGACAAATGCTTTAATCGAGACGGAAAGATGTATTTTCATGTCGACCGACAAGGTAATCCAATCCGAATGCGCCGTTACTTTTTTTCCGAGACTTTCGCCGTCATTGCTTTCGCCGCCTATGCGAAAGCATCTGGAAACGAGGAAGCAGCGAAACTCGCCAGAGAGCTTTTCACAACTTGTCTTGAATATGCTTCAGGCGAACGAGCGATAGAAGCGAAGTTTGAAGATACGCGACCTAACAAAGGTATTGGCATCCCGATGATTATGACCAATACTGCGCAGCAACTTCGTGAAACCATAGGAGATCCACGTTGTGACGATGCGATCGAATCATGGATTAACGAAATTGAAACCTATTTTGTAAAGGACGACATCCGCTGCGTTATGGAACAAGTTGCACCGGATGGTAGTATTATAGATCATATTGATGGTAGAACACTCAATCCCGGACACGCCATTGAAGGAGCATGGTTTATCTTGCATGAAGCACGTCACCGCGGCGATGACCCTAAACTAATCGATCTTGGATGCCGTATGCTAGATTATATGTGGGAACGGGGTTGGGATCAAGAGCATGGTGGCATTTTATATTTCAGAGACGTATACAATAAACCGGTTCAGGAATATTGGCAAGATATGAAGTTTTGGTGGCCACAAAATGAAGCAATTATCGCAACACTACTGGCCTACCTTATAACAAAAGATGAAAAGTACCGCGATATGCACCGCCAGATTCATGATTATGCATATCAGCATTTTCATGACCCGAAACACGGCGAATGGTATGGTTATTTGCATCGTGACGGGCGGATTGCACAGACTGCAAAGGGCAACCTGTTTAAAGGTCCCTTTCATTTACCCAGACAGGAATGGTATTGTTGGTCAATTTTAAACGAATATCTAAATGCGTAGTTTGGACAAGAGAACTTTGAAATTTATATCACTTAGCATCCTATTAATTCTTTTTGCATTCGTATCAGTACGGGCACAAGAGAGCCTGATACCCTTGCCTACTCATGTACAATGGAGCGAAGGGACATTAGATTTAAGCAAGGGTATTCAACTCGAAACAAACCATACCGATTTGGTGAACGAGCGTGTTTTGGTGGAGGATATCTTGACTAGTTGGCAGATTGAACATTCGACAACCGAAACACAAAACAAGCTTCCTGTTCTTCAGTTAAAGCTTATATCCAGCTCAGAGCTCAACGAATCGAGTGAGGCCTATGAGTTGACAATTGATGATCGTGGCATTAGCATCAGCGCTTCTACGCCGACCGGTATATTTTATGGCCTACAGACGTTAAGACAGTTTAACATTCAAAACAAGCAAATTCGTAAAGTAACTATCGCCGATCAACCTGCTTTTTCATGGCGTGCTTTCTTGTTGGATGTAGGTAGAAACTATCAACCCATGGATATGCTCAAAGAGCAGATCGACATCTTATCACGCTATAAAATGAATGTATTGCACTTTCATTTCACGGAAGACATAGCATGGCGCTTGGCTAGCAAAAACTATCCGGGGCTTACTGCGGCAGATAATATGACGCGTTGGGAAGGCAAGTATTATACGCAAGAGCAATTTCAAGAGTTAATTGACTACTGCGCAGAACGACATATTCTTTTCCTCCCCGAAATAGATATGCCAGGACACAGTGCAGCTTTTAAGCGTTTTTTCGGTGTGGATATGCAATCTGATTCGGGAATTGTTTATATCAAAGAACTATTAAAGGAGTTTTCTGAAACATTCGCTAACCTTCCTTATCTCCATATCGGCGGCGACGAAGTCAAAATAACCAATAACGACTTTATGCCGGAAATCACCAGATATGTCGAATCGCTGGGATATAAAACAGTCGGCTGGGATCCAGGTAGCAATCTGATGCCCCAGACAATCCGACAACTTTGGATGGGAGGCGCCGAAAAAATAGAAGAAAGTGGTGAGAAGGTGTTTATTGACTCCAAACACCTTTACATTAACCACATGGATCCGCTTGAAACTGTAACGACCCTATTCCACAGGAAAATTGGGGAACAAGGAGATGAACATGCTAACCTGATTGGTGCAACTTTATGCTCATGGCCTGACAGAGCAGTGTCCAAACCAATCGACATGTTCTACCAGAGCTCTATCTATCCAGCGATCCTTACATTTGCAGAGAGGAGCTGGCGAGGTGGCGGGAAAACTGGATGGGTTGCCAATATAGTTCCCAAAAACAGTCCGGATTATCAGGAATTCCGAGATTTTGAAAGGCGTTTGCTTGTACACAAAGATTTGTACTTCAACAACAAGCCGTTTCCCTATGTTAAGCAGACAGACTTAGTATGGGATCTTATCGGACCGTTTGATAACAACGGCGACCTGTCAAAATCGTTTATTTCAGAAGACCATCCGTATAGCAATGAAATTAAGGTTACACAAACCGCTGAAGGCGGCACGATTATATTAAGGCATTGGTGGGCGGATGTAATAAAAGGTGCTCTCAAACAGCCCGAAGAAAATACAACCTGGTATGCACGGACAAAAATCTGGAGCAACAAGAATGAGCTAGTGCCTTTTTGGATCGGGTTCAATGACCTGTCCAGATCATACGCGAGCCACTCGCCACAAAAGGGAACTTGGGATGAACAACAAAGTGAAGTATGGGTAAACGGTCTTGTTATTTCTCCACCAGATTGGAAGCAAGGGGGAGAAAAAGGCGCATTGGAGACACCTCTTATCGATGAGAGCTATTCATATCGCGAGCCCACGATGATTAGGTTGAATAAGGGATGGAACGAAGTGTTGGTTAAGCTTCCAGTTGGAGAGTTTAAAGGTAAAAGTTGGGATAGCCCAGTAAAATGGATGTTTACTTTTATACCTTACAAGTGATAAAACAAAGAAAATACAATACATAAAACAAATACAATGAAAAGATTAATTCTAACATTTACGATTATTGCGAGCGTTATGCTGGCACGAGCTCAAGAAGTAACAGTGTTCAAGTCTGGAGATGATGGTTATGCCAGCTACCGGATTCCAGCTATCGTGAAAAACAAAAACGGTGACCTTATCGCATTCTCCGAGGGTCGTGTAGATCATGCAGGCGACTATGGCAATGTTGACATTGTCTATAAAATCAGTTCAGACGATGGGAAAACTTGGGGTCCACTTCATGTAGCAGCAGATTATGATGATCTTCAGGCAGGAAATGCAGCTCCGGTCGTAGACTTGCTTGACCCGGCATATCCCAATGGTCGCATATTCCTGTTTTACAATACCGGAAACAACCATGAGGGTGAAGTTCGAAAAGGCACAGGCTTGCGCGAACTGTGGTATATTACCTCAGAAGATAATGGTGAGAGTTGGTCAGAACCAGTCAATATCACCACTCAGGCACACCGTCCTAAACAACCACAAATCAACTCGGCCTATAATTTCGAGGAAGACTGGCGTACTTATGCTAACACACCTGGACATGGCTTCCAATTTGTTTCGGGACCCAATAAAGGACGCATCTACATTGCCGCAAATCATAACGCAGGTGATCCGCAGCCTCAAAACAAAGACTGGATTGCTCATGCATACTATTCAGATGATCATGGCAAAACGTTTAAGCTAAGCGAAAACGTTCATTACCCAGGAACTAACGAATCTACGGCAGCACAGATCGGAGATAATTCTGTTTACATGTCATCAAGAAATCAAGGACTTACCCCTAAACAACGAATCATATCCATTTCGACCGATGGAGGACAAACATGGGACAGCTCTAAGGCAGACCCTAACTTGCCCGATCCGATCAATCAAGGCTCAGTACTTTCCTGGAAGAAAGGCAAGAAGTTTATTTTAGCCCATATCAATGCTGCTGACGAAAACAATCGCGATAATTTAACCTTACGCCTTTCGAAAGATGGTGGCAAAACCTGGTACTTCAATGAAACCATCGCGAAAAGCCCTGAAGGTTATGACGGTGCATATTCGGCCTATTCGGACATCGTTCTTGTGAACAAGAAAAAGATAGGCGTATTGTACGAAAAAGATCATTATAAAGAGATTGTTTTCGTAATCCAAAAGATAAAATAAACGAGTCCACTCAGTGAAAAAAACAATCTCTTAAAATAGGAAAGCCTGCGAGTTAATTCGCAGGCTTTCCTATTATTGCCTTTCGATAATGGCGACCGTCAACCGACTGATACAAACCATTTTGCCCTCTTCATTATAGATCTTGATATCCCAGACATGTGTTTTTCTCCCTATATGAATCGGAGCACAAACTGCTTTTATCTCTCCTGAAGAAACTGGTCGAAGATGATTCGCATTAACCTCCAGACCGACTGGCATATATTGAGCAGTATCCACAATCAACCCGCTAGCATAAGAACCAACGGTTTCTGCTAAAACAACGGACGCCCCACCATGTAAGATACCCCAAGGCTGGTGTGTTCGTGTATCAACCGGCATCGTTGCCGTCAGCGAACGATCATCAAATTCGGCAAACCGAATGCCCAGGAATGTTCCCATATACTCTGGTCCGCTATTCAGCTTTTCTAAATCGATAGGCTCTTTCCAGATCATATTCTGCTACTTTAGTTATCAATGATTAAATTAAATGCAATTTACGAGATATCCCTCTATAATCCTACGTTTTACCTTTTTGATAACCTGTGCGAACCTTGGTGAAAATCATATGAGAAACAATTTGGATTATATCTACATTATATTCGGATTTTGACATCAAAATGCGGATGAAATGCGAATGGAGTCCGTTATGTATCCATTTTCAGGTAGCACCATTTTTAACCAAGTCTGACACATGTCTTTTTGTCAATCTACCGAAGAAATCCAAATATTATCTGCTCCATATTGAGTTGGCGTGGACGAAGCTTCAATTGTCAGTTCACCGCCCTGAGCAATTTCTTCCTTACTCAGCCAAACTCTGTTCAAATCTTTCCCATTATCTGATTTCGGTAGTTTCCAGAACGAAACTAGCACGATTTATCTTCATGTAGAAAACGAAGAACAATTCTCAAGGATACCTCAATATTTACAAATGCACCTTCGACCAGCTTTAACGCCCGTTAAAGGTTATTCACTTAATTTTATCAAAAAGGGTCACCTGACAATTGCGAGGCGGATTCCTGAAAACGAGTTTAACGGAGTTTGGCCTTATAGGGAGAACATGCGATATCATGCTGATAGCGACGCCAATCGAATTGTATTTTTAAGAAAAAGATTGTCCGCAACAAGGAGTACCACACGCCCCCATGTTAATCAATACGAAGTTGTCGGTGATTATCCATTCCTCGGGAAAGGAATTTCAGATGCTCAGTTGAAACTATTTTAACCGACGTACAAATCTTAACGCAGACCATAACATCGAAAGGCGTTGGTTATCGGCGAATAAGATTTATATTCTGATGGTCGGAAATAATTTCAAGGATGATTTCAAAGTAGGTTTTACCAGTTCCATTTTCAAGTTCCTTCAACTTTTCTTTTACCCAGGGAATATTAAACTTCGACGGCTGATCTAATTTATCAAGATAATATGACTTGGTAAGTTCGGAACCCAAATCGTTTCGGTTTTTTTCAAAACCTATCCAAATCAAATCTATAGGTTCATCACCCTCTATCACACCGTAGCCGCCATGAAGCATATCATTAAAAGCATCGAGACTTTGACCAAGTTTCCAGTCGACACCATTCATAAACACTTGGTTTATTTCATCATAAAAGCTTTTGATATCGTATATTCGGCGACCGTCGATAGAGATTGTTTTTTTCATCTGTTAAAGCTTTCTAAATGGAACATTTGCTAACCAACTATGTTTCCAAAACAAACAAATTCGTTTCCTATCCATTCTCATCCTCATGTGGAAACTCTAATTCGACATAGACCTCTGTCCCCTTTGACGAGGAGTATACATTCATTTTTCCTTGAAAAGTCGTCACGCGCTGCCTTACGTTCTTTAGTCCCATCCCTTCTGTTGTTTGCTCCTGATCGAAACCCACTCCATTATCATGGACGGTAAAAGACAAACGATCTTCTTCCTGCACAAGCTGTACATTGATCTGTGTGGCCTGTGCGTGCTTAAGAGCATTGTTTACTAATTCATGGATACATCGGTAGATCATAATCTCTAACTTTTCAGATAGCCGAGTTTCATTCCCAAAATAGTGAAAATCGACATTCGGGATAGCTGCACAAAAATCAGATAAAGATACTTTCAGACCATGCCGAAGAAGCGATTCTGGCATCATATGGTGTGCGACACGACGAAGTTCTTGTATGGAGTCATCTAACATCCCTAGCGCTTTTTGAAAGCGTGATATATCTACCGTCTCCAGTACACCTGCTCCTTTCACATCCGGCAAATTGAATTTCACCAACGATAGCATACAGCCCAGTCCATCGTGCAAGTCTTTTGCCAATCGACTGCGTTCTGCAGCCTCGCCATCCAATGTGGCCTGAACAGCAACCAAATGCTTTTCCTGCTCCAAACGCTGAGCTTCTTTCTCTGCTAGCTTACGACGACTAACTGCCAAACGATACCGTATTACCGCTAGTGCAAAAGCAATTAGGCAAATTACTACCCCAGCTAAGCCCAACCAAATATACAACTGGCGTTGTTTTTCCAACGATTCGATCCTAATTTCTTTCTTTTCGGTTTGGTATTCAGATTCCAGGAAAGCGATATGTCGCTGATTATTCTCATCAAAAAGGGTGTCTTTTAACAGATATGCTGCATACAGTTGCTGATAAGCGTTTTCGTAATCACTGTTCCTAGCATTAACCTGTGCCATCACAGACAATGAGATTTCTTGCTTGTCCTTCGACTTCAGTTTTTTGGCGAGTGACAACGTATTCTCTGCCGCCTTATAAGCTTCACTCATCTGCCTATTTTCTAAATAGGCTTCCGATAAAGCCGAATAGTGTCTCATTATTTCCCATTCATCGCCGACCGATTCGGCTAACTGACATGCTTTTTCATACTCTTGTATCGCAGAGGCATAATCTTTTTTATGATTTATTAAGTATGCCCCCCTATTGAAATGATACAGGAACTTCTTATAGAGATCATCGTTCTTTTCCCCATACTCTTTAATTTTTTCAAGCAAAGGAACAGCCTCCTCAAACCTTTTCTGCTGCATTAGAGAAGACAGGAGAACGATGCTACCGGTTACCTCCATGAATTCATCGCCAACTTTACGAGAAAGATCAATACAGCGACGAGCATAAACTTCTGTCTTATCTGCATCACCTACCAATTCATAAAGCGTAGCAATGTTATTTAATGTGTACGGCCGTCCGGTTGTATTTTCGGTTTCATCAAATAGTTTTAAAGCTTTTATGTAATAATCAAATGCTTCGCTATAGTCTCCCAAAACTTGCTTCAGCGTTCCATAATTATGATAGACCATACCCATACCGTTCAAAGCATCCTCTGATTGAAGAGTGCTGTAGATCTTTTCGGCTTGATCCAAATAATGGGCTGTTGAATCATAGTCAGCCTTCGTTTGAAACCAAACCGCAGCCATAAATTGATAGCTTTGAGCGACCGCTAAAGGTCTTTTTTGCTTTTCCGCAACACTAACGGCTCGCTCAGCGATTATCGGTGTTAACGATGGGTTGGTGTATACATACTTCTTACCCTCATCGAGAACTGCTTTTACATTTACAATCCCGTTCTTATCGGTATGCGCTAAAAACAACGAGTCGACCAGCTGGCCTTTTGCGACTAAAGGGAATGCGATGATCAGGGACACCCATGCGAACTTCCACCAGCAAAAAGTGGTCTTATTCACAAATATACTCATAACAACGTCTGTTTGAATCGTTTATAATTGGTTTCTATCTCGCAGTAAAGATAAAAGATTTGACGCGTTAAAAACACCCCCTTTTGGGGGGATAGAAAAAATAGAATAAAAAACTGAGGCTAGAAGTAGATATCTACATAGTCGAGCACCCTTCCTCCTTCACAATTTTCCATATCTTGCATACGCCAGTATTTACGGTTTTTTGTAGACTCAAAAACCTGGCTCCCATCTCTCACACAGGGCTGACCCTGGTTTAAATGTTCGATCTGAGACTCGATAGTGCCTTCGAAGGCCAACTTTTTATCCGATACAGGTTCAATTGTACCATTGATTTTCAAATAATCACTATTATCAGGATTTCGTTGCTCTCCTACAATGCTATATTTATTATCTCCGACGTACTCTATCTCGGCCTCGCCTAAGTCATCCCAACTTATCCATTGCAAACTGATATTATGCTTCCCTTCACGAATCTTAAAAGAGGTAGCTTTAACATCTGTTGATGGCTGTGCATTTTCTGCGGAGGTTGCAGTGTCAACGACTGGTTCTTCACTGATTGTGTCTTGATCTATTGTATCCTGTGATATTTCTGACAACGTATCAGCAGTCGTTCCGTTGGTATTTGTATCGTTTGCTGACTGCTGGCAACTGATTACGAACAAACTAATAAAAGCTACTATAAAAAATTTTACCTGATTCATATTGTCTTCGATTTATCTACTAAGTCAGATAAATAACATACAGAAATTCGCTTGGTTTGTAATATTTTGAATGTTTCTGTTTAAACTAAGGTAAATGCAGTAAATCAGATACTATATTTAACACGTCGAATCTGGGTGACTTCGACGAATCCTATAAAACGAAATACCGCCTTTAACATGTTTAAAGGCGGTATTTGAACCTTCTCGGCTCTCTTTGGAGCCTCTCGGTAGCCCGTAGGGGAATCGAACCCCTGTTTCCAGAATGAAAATCTGGCGTCCTAACCCCTAGACGAACGGGCCAATAAATCTTTCCAACCAAACGTTATCCGTTTTTCGGAATGCAAAGATACTCCTTTATGAGAAATATCAAAAAGATTAATAAAATATATTTGTGGAATATTTTATACCTTTAATCACCTTATCCAGTTATTTATCGCAAACACATTAAATAGCAATTACACTCATATGGAAAATAGAATACATATCTCGACCTTCTTTATTATGATTTTCAGCCTGTTATTAACTAGCAATTCGTTGTGGGCTCAAGGATTATCAGAGCAGCAAATCGACAGCATTGCGGAAAAGACACTAGCCACTTTCAATGTCCCAGGCATAGCCGTTGCCGTGATAAAAGACGGAGAAATCGTTCATTCTAAGGGGTACGGAGTAAGATCAATCGAATCGAAAAAGAAAGTAGATGAAAACACACTATTTGGTGTTGCATCCAACACCAAAGCATTTACAGCAGCTTCGTTAGGCATACTAGTTGATCAAGGAAAGATAACGTGGGACACGAAAGTGACGGATATTATTCCCGAATTTAAGTTATACGACGCGTATGTAACACGCGAATTTACGATCCGCGATCTTCTCACCCACCGCAGCGGATTAGGTTTAGGAGCTGGCGACTTGATGATTTGGCCAGACTCTAACTCTACGACGAAGAGTGAGCTGATTCATAACCTTCGGTATTTAAAACCAGTGTCTTCGTTCCGATCGAAATATGATTACGACAATTTGCTCTATATCGTCGCAGGCGAGATAGTAGCCCGAGCCTCTGGAATGGACTACGAAGATTTTGTAGTGAAACATTTTATTGAGCCACTGGGCATGACACAAACAGCCATGTCGTGGTACAGATTAAAGGATCGGTCGAATATCATAGATGGTCACGCCCCCGTTAACGGTCAGCTAGAAACAGTCGGGCTCAGCTTTTCAGAAGTCGCCAATGCAGCCGGGGGAATGTATTCCAACATAAAGGACATGAGCAAGTGGGTTATTACCCAGTTGAACCATGGCAAATATGGCCCCGAACTCAAAGACAGTCTTTTTTCGGAGACTGTCCACCGTGAAACATGGACACCACAAACGATTATCCGAGGGCGCTCGCCGTATGAAGGCAACCCTTTTGTTGCGTATGGCTTGGGGTGGAATCTCAGCATGGTCGACGGACACCTTCAGGTAATGCATACCGGGGGCTTAGCAGGTATAGTAACGCAAGTAACCATGATACCTGAGTTGAACCTCGGGATCATCGTTCTCACCAATCAACAATCAGGATATGCTTTTAATTCAATTTCAAACAGTATTAAAGATGCATACTTTGGAAAGCCGGCTAAGGACTGGATCGGTCAGTACAACGAGATGCGACAAGCAAGTCAAAAACGAGCCGCTGAGATTACCGATGCACTATGGACGGATATCAACTCGCAACAACACCAAAAACCCATTGAATACAACCAATATATCGGAACATTTACCGATCCGTGGTTCGGAAACGTGACGATAGAAAAAAGGGGTAACAACCTCTATTTCCAATCAGAAAAATCACCAAAACTACAGGGAACCATGTATTTCTACAAAGGAAATACCTTCATCGTAAAGTGGAATGACAGAACCCTCGACGCAGATGCTTTTGTTATGTTTACACTGAACCAAGAGGGAGAAGCAGATGGTTTCAAAATGGAAGCTATTTCGCCGTTAACTGACTTTAGCTTTGACTTTCACGACCTCGATTTTAACCGGAAATAGGTGCTACATAAAACAAATTTGGATTATAAATCATCAACGAGACACATACTTTAATATCAATTTCATATCAAATACACACATAAATGATTATTATTTCATTTATTATTGGCTTTTGATTTAAATATATTAATTAATATTCTATATTTGCCGATTGCAACATTTCAGATGCAATTGGTTCGTTGTAAAAAATATTTATAATCCGAAAGAATAATGATCCTAGGGGTACTTAAAGAAACCAAAGAAAAAGAAAGACGCGTAGCGCTCAGTCCGGAGATAGTTAAACTTCTCCTCAAGAAAGAATTCCAGATCCAAGTCGAAAGTGGAGCTGGTGTCGCTTCAAATTTTAGCGACGAAGACTATAAAGTAGCTGGAGCACAAATCGTTTCGAAGAGTGATATCTTTAATTCAGATGTCATTCTTAAGGTCAACGCGCCTACTCTTGAGGAGGCATCACAATTTAAAAACGGCTCGGTCAGCATTTCTCTTTTATACCCCTATACACAACCGGAACTGCTGGAAACTTTCAATTCGCGACAAATAAGCTCTTTTGCGATGGATGCTGTGCCTCGCATATCTCGCGCCCAAAAGATGGACGCACTAAGTTCACAGGCTAACTTAGCGGGTTACAAAGCCGTGATTATGGGTGCAAATGCTTTAGGCAAAATCTTTCCACTCATGATGACAGCCGCGGGAACCATCACTCCGGCCAAAGTGCTTATTTTCGGTGCTGGCGTCGCGGGTCTACAAGCAATCGCTACCGCGAAGCGCCTGGGGGCAGTCGTAGAAGTATCCGACGTGCGACCAGAAACAAAAGAACAGGTGGAGTCTTTAGGTGGCCGTTTCCTCGTTGTTGAATCGGCGGAAGAAGTAAAAACAGAAGGTGGTTACGCAAAAGAAGTATCGCAAGAGTTTCTCGCAAAACAACAACAACTGATTCAAGAAAAAATCAAAGACGCTGACCTGGTGATAACCACAGCGCTCGTTATGGGCAAGAAATCACCAATCCTGGTTACCGAAGAAATGGTTAAATCTATGAAAGCGGGCTCCGTTATCGTAGATATGGCAGTCGAATCAGGTGGGAACTGTGAAATATCAGAATTTAATCAGATTGTAGAAAAGCATGGGGTAACGATTATTGGCGAGTCAAACCTCCCATCCCTCCTACCTGTGAATGCAAGCCAATTGTATGCAGTCAACTTAAGCACCCTTCTTTTACACCTTGCCGATAAAGAAGGATTTAAGTGGGAGCTAGAAGAAGAAATCACCAAGGGGGCTTTGATTACACATCAAGGACAATTAGTACATGAGTTCACAAAATCTATTTTATCTAAATAAATCAAAATCATAAATTATGTCTGCTGATAGTTTTATCATTTTATTGTACATATTGATACTAGCCAGTTATCTTGGCTTTGAACTAATAAACAAGGTTCCACCAACCCTCCACACACCGCTCATGTCGGGATCCAATGCCATCTCCGGAATTACCATCGTGGGTGCTATCATAGCGTGTAATGAGTTAGGCTATGTGTCAGTAAGTAAGTGGTTGGGAATGGTGGCTCTTATTCTTGCAACCATCAACGTCGTAGGTGGTTATGCCGTAACGGATAGAATGTTGAAAATGTTCAAGAAAAAATAAGACCTGAAAATGAACGTCATTATACAAATATCTTATCTCGTCGCGTCTATATTGTTTATAGCGGGGATAAAAATGTTAGGCCGCACAAAAAGTGCGCGAAAAGGAAACGTCATATCTGCGACGGGTATGTTCATCGCAATACTCGCAACCGTTGTCCAAGTAGAAGCCATCAGTCTTATCGACATTTTGATATGTGTTATCATCGGCTCAGCAATCGGTCTGACCATCGCTTTCAAGGTTCAAATGACCAAAGTGCCAGAAATGGTCGCTCTCTTCAATGGTTTTGGAGGTTTGGCCTCATTGACAGTTGCTCTTTCTGACTTTTGGCTAAATACGCAAGAGCGTGGCCTGGATGTAGACATGGTTACGGGCATCAGTGTCGCACTAAGTGTCTTAATTGGGGGTATTACCTTCACAGGATCCATAGTTGCATTTATGAAGCTTGCAGGAAAAATATCTGGTCGGGCAATTATGTTCACCGGACAGCATTTGCTAAATCTAATCCTCCTAATCTTATCTGTTGCTGTCACGGTATTTGCTTTGACCGATTTCTCAAACCCCAATTACATGATCATCTTAGGGGTATTATCGTTAATTTTAGGTGTACTTGTAGTGATTCCAATTGGTGGTGCCGATATGCCCGTAGTGATATCTTTATTGAATTCATACTCAGGTATGGCTGCTTGTGCTACGGGTTTCGTCCTAAATAATAATGTCCTTATCGTATCAGGTGCACTCGTTGGTGCATCCGGAATTATCCTTACTCAAATTATGTGTAAGGCAATGAACCGCTCCTTAGCTAATGTATTACTTGGCGGGTTTGGACAAACCTCAGCGGGCGGAGGAGCGCAAGATAGCGGTTCCGACATTGTTGTAAAAGAAGTTGGAGTTGAAGAAGCAGCGCAGATTTTTGATTCCGTGTCATCATTGATCATCGTTCCCGGTTATGGTATGGCGGTTGCTCAAGCACAACATACAATCCGAGAGCTAAGCGAGCTATGTGAAAAGAATGGTGTCAACGTTCGTTTTGCTATCCACCCCGTCGCTGGCCGGATGCCCGGGCACATGAATGTTCTCCTGGCAGAAGCAAATATTTCTTATGATAAGCTAATTGAAATGGATGAAATCAACGATGATTTTGGAAATACAGACCTGGTATTTGTCGTTGGTGCGAATGATGTAGTGAACCCAGCTGCTAAAACCAACCCTAACAGCCCAATCTTCGGAATGCCCGTATTGAATGTTGAAAAGGCACAGACGGTAATTGTCAGCAAGCGGAGCATGGGGAAAGGGTATGCAGGTATCGAAAATGAACTATTTGGTGCAGACAATTGTCTCATGTTGTTTGGCGATGCTAAACAAACCATCACAAAATTAGTAGGCGAGTTAAAGGAATTATAATTCCTTTAACTCGTTATCAAAGCTATCCCCAGCTCCCTGAAATCAGGCTGCCTCGGACAGGGTCATTCCGTACATTTAAGCAAACGTCTATTTCCTGCTGTAATTCCTCCACATGTGATATCACGCCAACCATTCGATTTTCTTTGCGAAGGGTTTTAAGTGTCGCTAACGCCGTTTGTAGTGCCTCACGGTCTAAAGAGCCGAAACCCTCATCGAGAAAAAAGAAATTTTGTTTAGACTTGTTCTGCTGCTGCACACTTTGCGCTAAAGCCAAGGCCAATGACAATGACGCCTGAAAGGTCTGTCCACCCGAGAGCGTCTTTATACTTCGGACGCGACCGTTATTAAGAAAATCACGTACTTGAAAGTTATTGTTGCTATCGACCTCAAGTTGCAATTGCTGGTTGGTCAGCTTATAAAATCGCTTATTGGCTTCATGACAGAGATTCTGAAGGTAAACGCTGGAAATATAACTTACAAAACCACTCCCTTTAAAAAGTTTCTTTAAGAGGTCGAGGTTTCCAGCACGCTTTTCAAGCTGCCCCATCGCCGCCGCCAACTCCTTCTTTTTGGCAAAATCAGACCGCTCTCTATCAAATACAGAAAGCTCCTTGATATATTGCGTATGCTCCTCCTCAAGCTTTTCCTGAATCTGTGCTGTCACACGCTGAAGGTCCAAAAAACGCTCATTATCGAAGCGAATATCGCCTAATATCCCTGTTATCTTCTCCAATTGTTTTCGAATGGAATAAACTGTCTGCCGGTAGTCAGACGTTTCCTTTTTTATTGACTCAGCATCCAGGGTCTGACTCAAAATATTCTTAACTGATTCAAAAGTGTCAAAAGGTGATTTGTCTAGGATATCATGTAACTCACGATTTAAATATGAATTTTTATCAGAAAGGTCACTCATTGCCTTCATCAGAAACTCGGACTGTTCCTGAACGCCGATTAGCTCTGCATTCAACCGATCCCTTTTATCGACACGCTGTTCATATCGAACAGCATTGTCTTCTATCTTCCTTTTCAATATAGCTATCTTCTCCTGCAATTGAGCCTCCTCAAAACCAGCACCTTCTTCCACGCGTAAGCGCCTAAGACTCGATTGAAGGGTTGCATGCTCAGTCCGCATACCAATTATATCCTGCGTAAAACCCTGTACAGCTTTTTCATACTTTCCATGGTTTACTCGCAAAATTTCGATCTCACTCTCCAATGTCCGCTCAAATTTCTCCGCATCGCTGATTTGTGTCTGAAGCGCCCTCGCCTGCTCATAAGCCTTCTTCAACTGATCGGGCTTATCTTCAGAAAATCCATTCCATTTAAAGAGTTGACGATGGTCAGCCAACAGCGTCATCGTCTTATCTACATCAAGCTCAATGTCCTCAATTGTTTTTAACGAACGCACCAAATTTTGTTTGAGGTACGATAAGTCGGCTATCAACTTTCCGAGTGCCAGATCCTTTTCTTTCAAATTCATCAACCTTATTTCCTGTTCACTCAAATGTTCCTCAACATCCTCAATTTCTATAATATGTGGGTGATCTACTGAACCACATAACATGCAAGCTTCCCCATTTTTCAAAACAGTAGCAAATTCTCCCAATTTGGTCTGTAAGCGAAGATGATCTATCTGTTCTTGCACAAGCTTTTGCTCTTTCAGAAGTTTCATTCGCAGAGAACTCATCGCGTCTGAGTGGAAATCGGGGGCTTCACCAATATCAATACCTACTAACAAGGGGTCAGCTGTTTGGTTCTCAATTTTCTTCACCAGCAACTCTGCTTCATCCTGCTCATGTTTTAACTTGGCTCTTAGCTCTGTCGCCTTCTGTCCCAAGGTGTCTTTTCTATCATACCAGCTCTGCAACGCTGATAGCTCCATCATATCTGGAAGAGCCGATTGCTTTTCTCGTTTTTCCGCTTTTAAAGACTCATAAGTTTGTTGTTTCTCTCCTAATTCCCGAAAAGTATTTTGAACATGAATTTCACCTGATTCGATCCTATTTTGAATCTGACCCAAACTCTTTTCTAGCGAATTGATCCGGATAAAAGACGTGTAGTCGAAAACCTGATCTTTATACTCTTCTTGTCGCATATACTCAGCATGCGCAGCCTCTAGTTCTTGTTTGACTAATAAGAGGGACTCCTCGATCTCTTTCTTTTTCTGTTGCGCCTGATCGACCTGCTGCACATAGTGCCTTAACGAGGACTCAAACTCTTCCCTACGGCTCAACTTATCCTTAAAATGGATAATGCAATATTCATAATCTTTTACTTTCTTTTCGAGTTCCAGCACATTTTCTTCCCGACCAAGAAGTTCATCTAGCTCCTTTTGCAATTCATCTTTCTGATCAAACTGCCTCTTTTGCAAGGTCAGAGCTTCCAGTTCTTTCGTTTTTTTATGAAGTATTTCCCGCTGTTCCTTCAAGGATGTTTCGATTTGTCTAAGGCGAAGCTCCTTTTCATCTAAATAAGCTTTTTCAATCGACTCAAACTGTAGCAATTGCCCTTGTAGAACATGAATTGCGTCCTTATTCTTTCTTTCCAGATTCGCTGTTTGATGAAAAAACTCATACTTGGATAAATCAAATATCTCTTTCAACATATCGGTACGTGCCTTATCACCTAACTGAAGAAACTCCTGGAACTTCCCCTGTGGTATGATGATTGTCCGTCTAAAATTTACATAACTTAAGCCCAATACTTCTTCAGCTGATTTTAAATCCAGCGGCACCCACTGCCCCCCTTCCAGTTTATAAGAACTTCTCTCAAAAGTGCCTACTTTCGTAAAATCCTTTCCATGCCTTTTTCCTCGAACAGTGAAGCGATAAATAAAGTCGTCATAGTTTTTAAACTGAAAATCAATCCACAGCTCGTTAGACTTCAAATTCATCATATTGTAACTGCGGTTGTCAGCCCGATTCATTCGCTCCGTTTCTCCATACAGGGCAAAAGCCATTGCCTCTAAAATTGATGACTTTCCTGAACCGACAGAACCAAAAATCCCAAAAATCTGTCCAGCCAAAAGCTTATCAAACTCGACAATCTGCTCCTCCTGGTATGAATACATGCCTTTAATTATAATGGAAATAGGTATCATTCTTCGTTCTGTTCTGATCTGACTTCTTTAAACAATTCAAACAGCTCCTGATTTATCTCATGGCCAATTTGGTACCGAAAATATTGCTTGAATAATTCATCCACACTTTTTTGCAAATCCACAACTTGTTCATCATGTTCAAATTGTGCCTTATTCTTTATCTCCGGAATCAAGGTAATGATGCCATCATGCGCCTGGAATAAACGGCGCCTATCTTCTGAAGATATATAATCGTCACTAACCAACGTCAGTTCAACAAGGGAGTCTGGATGATCATACAACCAATTTAATGCCTCGTCGGTACTGGCAAAGCGTTTTCGTTGTAATGTACGCCCTTCAGTTAATCCTCTTTTCCGATAATCTACAGGCTTTCCTGGTTGAGCATCCAGAATAACAACAAATTTTTCCTGTCCTGCCTCCGCAAAGCTGTAGCTCAATGGACTGCTGCTGTAAACCATCGGACATGGCGTGTCATCAATTTTCTGGTAGCGGTGAAGATGGCCTAACGCTACATACTGAATTTGTGAAGGAATATTTTTCGAGAAAACTGCTTGCGCCCCTCCAATGTGAAGGATCGGCTTTTCATCTTCCGGTTCCACAGGTGGTGGCGCGCCCTCTTTCATCAGAAACAAATGCATCATCATGATATTCACACCCTTATCATCACAATATCTATCAGCAATGCCTTTCCACTGTTTCTCCAATATGCTCCGCAGTTCAGCTTCGGCATCTTCCTGACCCAAAAAGACCCTCATACGGTATTCATTGGCATAAGGGGTTAGTAACAACCGTAATTTAGCCTCATACCTTGGAAGCTTCACCTCAATAAAGCCAGGTTCGCTCCGAGTGATACAAATCCCCGACTCGAGCTCGCACGGCGCTACAGTTGAGTCAGGGTAACCAATAAATAAAATCCCATTTTCTTTCGCCAAGGGGTCAGGTGCCTCAATCCGATCAGGGGAATCGTGATTCCCGGCAATAGCCACAACGAGCCGCTGCCCCTGGTTTGTCAGCCTCTTAAGCGTCCGATAGAATAGCTCAACTGCCTCCGTTGAGGGGTTATAGTTATCAAAAAGATCGCCAGCGATAAGCACGACATCTACATCCTCTTCTTCCGCTATTCCGACAATTTCATTTAAAACACGTCTCTGTTCATCTAAGCGCGAAAATTTTTCCAATCGCTTTCCCAAGTGCCAATCTGCGGTGTGAAGTATCTTCATGTTCGATTATTCCTGAACATGTAAAATAAAGCATTTTTATTGAGATCCCTAAGAAGAGAGATCATGCTCAAAATAAAAAAAGCAGACCATCGCTGATCTGCTTCTTAAAGATATAGTTTGTTAATATTATTGTTTATGACCGAACTCACCGTCTGCTTTAATGGTTACTTCATCACTAATCATTGGTGCAGGAAAGCCTGACCCCATATTAAAGTCAGAACGTTTAATCTCACCCGTAATCTGAATACCAGCTACTGGCGCACCATTTGCATTTGGATTTTCAGTGGTTCCACGATATTCCATCGTCATAGTCACTGGTTTTGTCACACCCACCAAGGTTAAATCACCTTTAAGGGTATATTTATTTTTCCCAGCTTTTTTAATGGAAGTGCTCTTAAAGGTCATCGTCGGATGTTTTTCAACATCAAAGAAGTCTGCGCTTCTCAAGTGATCGTCTCTTTGACCTACTCTTGTGTCTACCGATTTTGTTTGAACAGTCAATTCTACAACTGCATCGCTAAAATCTTCTTTTGATGAAGTGATTGTTACATCATATTCACCAAAATGACCCGGTACATCAGCAATTCCTAAGTGAGTTACTGTAAAACCTAGTTTCGAATGGTATGGATCTGCCGTCCAAGTTGTTTGTGCAAATACGCCTACTGACACAAACAAGAATGTTAAAAATAAAGTTACTTTTTTCATTTTTTATTGTTTTAAGATTAAATACTTTTTCCACGTTAAATTTAAAACAAAGATAAAGATCAATATAAACAAGGCGCTTAACCTATGTTAACAAATCAAAAAGCAACCATTTTTTTCTATCGCAGCGTAGCATGGTTACTCGGAGAGACCCATTTCAGCTCCCGATACTTGTTCCGGTAATCAACTGGTGACATACCAGCAAACTTTTTAAATACCTCCCTGAAAGCTTTGGAGTCGGAATACCCTACATGAAACATAACCTCATTCACATTAGGCATACCCGCTTCAAATTGTTTCTTCGCCACTTCCATCTTTACGCGCTGAGCATATTCGACAACGGTATTACCCGTCGCCTTTTTAAACCTCCGTTCAAAGGTTCGCCTCCCGATCGCCAGCCGATTGCATAGCATCTCAATCGTAATCTTATCTTGATAATTTCCTTCAATATACTCTTGTGCCTGCAGTATACCTTGGTCATTATGACCTTTCTGGCCAGAAAAGATAATAAAGGGGGATTGGCTATTCCGATCAATGTCAATCTCAAATACCTTCGATTGCAGAATTGCAATCTTCCGACCAGCTAGTTTTTCGATTAAATAGAGATTTAAATTGAGCGAAGAATAAGCACCCCCGCTCGTGTAGATACCCTTCTCATCGGTTATGATTTTCTCATTCAATAGTTCAACCTTGGGGAACATTGCTTTAAACTCCTCGCTCGCCATCCAGTGTGTTGTACAGTGCTTGCCGTTTAATAAGCCCGTACTTGCAAGCAAAAAAGCACCAATGCAAAGACTTGCAATTTCAGCACCTTTCTCATATTGTTCTTTAATCCATGGTATAAATGCCCTATTATCTTTAACAACTTGCTCGTAGTCACCATGAATTGCAGGGATAATAATCAAGTCCGTCCGCTCTACTTCAACTATCGTCCTATCCGGAGAAACGGTAAAAATACCATTGCTCGTCCGCCCCTCATTGCTAGCAGCCACCAGCTCAACCCGAAACCTAGCCTCTTCTCCTTGCTCCATTAGAAAAGAATTAGCCATCGTAAACATTTTGTGGGTTGCCTCTAGATTACTAATGCTCGTATCACCTTTAGGCAATAATAAAGATACATGTATCATTTTTTATATTTAGGTTTGAACCATTAAGCTCAATTCAGTAAAATGGTATAACAAATATACAGCATTTAGTAATAACGAAATAAGGGGTATATTTATGACAGCCGTCTATTTATTTTTTATTCGTTCCGAAGGTCGGTAAGTTCCAATGATAATGAAGGCTCATAAACCGCATACCGAAACAGAAAATCAAAGCAACGATCGATATAATATCAATATCATAACCCAGGTGTGTGCCCAACACCACAATACCCGCACCCACCATCGCTGCAGATGCATAGATCTCCCGCTTCAAAATGATCGGCACCCTTCCCAATAATACATCCCTCAACACACCGCCACCTACCGCGGTTGTAATTCCCAACAGGATGGCTACTTCATAATTGAAGCCAAACGCAAGCACTTTTCGGGCACCCGCAATAGCAAACACCGATAAACCTACCGCATCAAAAACGAGCACCGGATGTGTTAAAATATTAACCCACGAATAAAAAACCATGCTGACAATTGCTGCTATCAGCGCAGTCAGCAGATAAGGGAAATGTGTTAACCCAACCGGTGGTATTGCCCCTATACACAGGTCACGGATAATGCCGCCGCCACAAGCCGTTGTAAATGCAAGTGCGAATATCCCGAAAACATCCAATCCGCGTTGACGAGCAGCAACAGCACCACTAATCGCAAACGCAAAAGTCCCGATCAGATCTAAAATAATGTAAATATTATTTGTCAATTGAGCCATGAGACAAGACAAAAGCTTTTAAAAGTTCCCTAAAATTAACAATTGTTATCGATTTCATCGAACAGACCGCTGTCAAGTAAAAAAAACAAGGATATTTTCTAATTTTTAATTTAATTTTATACATTGTTTACGTAAACGAAACAAACAAAGAACTAAAGGAAACCTTTTATGATAAAGCACATTGCAGGACTAATCTTGATTATGCTTTTTTTTAGCTGTCGTTCTGACATCAACGGAGACCAACAAATCCCGCTTGACTCTGCAGAAATCCAACGTATTATAACCGATGCTCCCGAGCTTGATCCTGAAGAAGCGATCCGCGCCATGGTAGTCGAAGAGGGCTTCGAGGTCAAATTAGTCGCATCCGAACCCTTAATCAGCTCGCCGGTTGCGATGAATTTCGATTCAAAAGGCAGGATATGGGTTGTGGAAATGAACAATTATATGCCCGATGCGGATGGTACTGGAGAAGAAGAAGCAGGCGGGAAAATTGTCATCTTGGAGGATACGAACCAAGACTTGAAAATGGACTCCCGAACGGTCTTTTTAGACTCTCTAGTTCTACCGCGTGCACTCTGCTTGGTTGGTGGTGGAATTCTCGTTGCCGAACCTCCCTACCTATGGTATTATCAAATCGAAAATGATAAACCCATCAACAAACAACTGATCGATTCCGCTTATACTGAAGGCGGCAATGTGGAAGCTCAGTCCAACGGCCTGTATCGTGCAATGGACAACTGGATCTATAGCAGCGGCTCGCAAAAAAGATATCGTAAAGTTGGTGAGGAATGGCTCACAGATACAACACACCTAAGAGGACAATGGGGTATATCTCAAGATGATCAAGGCCGACTGTACTACAACAATAACTCGCAGAATATTCTTGGGGATTTTTTCCTTCCATCGCTCGGCGCAGCAAATCCTGATCAGCGAACCGTTTCCGGCTTCAACGAACGTATCGTACCAGACAAGCGTGTCTTCCCCATCAGACCCACACCAGGTGTAAACAGAGGGTATCAGGATAACGTACTCGACGATAGTCTGCGCCTACGAACCTTTACCGCGGCAAGTGGCCCTATAATCTATAGGGGTGATCTTTTTAAAGACAGTTATTATCAAAACGCATTTGTCGGGGAGCCGGCTGCTAATCTCATTAAACGAAACATCCTTAAAAAAGATGGGTTTACGATTCACGGTGAGCCTGCTTATGAAGGAAAAGAATTTCTTGCAAGTTATGACGAACGCTTCCGCCCCGTGACACTTTATAATGGACCAGACGGAGCCTTATATATTGTCGACATGTACCGGGGCATCATTCAGCATAAACTATTTTTAACAGATTATCTGCGAAGTGAGATTGACAAACGCGATCTCGATCAGCCGATTAACTTGGGAAGAATATACAAAGTGATTCCAAAAGATGCAGATATCAACACCGTAGAATTTCCTGAAAATCCGAAACAGCTGGCACAGCTTCTCAGTCATAAAAACGGTTGGGTAAGAGATCAGGCACAACAAATCATTATTGACAAAAACTACAAGGAACTGGCTCCGGCACTAAGGGACAATCTCCGGAATAAGAAAAACAGCATACTGGCCACTCACTCACTTTGGACCTTGGAAGGTTTGGGCGAACTTCAAACAGTCGATATCCGTGAATTATTAAATTCATCCGAAAGGGAACTGAAAATTCAGGCTTTAACCGCAATGAGCAGTATCTTGGATGAGAATAATGTAAATGATTTTGCAGAAATATTTTCAAATATTATCCAAACACAGGATAGTATCAGTGCAACCTACCTTGCATTCCAACTGGGTCATATCCGATCGGTACAACCCAAACTTGCTCAACAACTACGCGAGGATTTAACAGAAACATTTCCACAGAACCGCTTTATTCTTGACGCAATCATCAGCACCTTAAGCGGCCGTGAAAAATCTATTTACGATAACTTGGGCGAAACAAAGAAAGATACGAGCCTATTGTTTGTTAAAAAGCTTGAGAACATCTTGGCTACAATAGAAAGCAACAAAGCAAATCGTGATATCAATCTCCTTCGAAAAAAATATTCTCGAGGCGTCTCTATCTTCCGTTCTACCTGTCAACCTTGTCACGGTGCAGATGGCAATGGTATCGAGTCGCTAGCCCCTCCTTTAAATAACTCAGATTGGGTTCAAGGCAATAAAGAGCGTCTGATAGCGATCGTTCTTTACGGCCTGCGAGGCCCGATCACCGTTGCCGGCAAATCATACGATCATATTGGCGGCGAAATGCCCGGGATAGGCACAAACATAGACATCGTGGACGAAGACATTTCCCAGCTTCTATCATTTATCAGACAAAACTGGAATAATGATGCACCAGAAATTAGCCGGGAAGAGGTCATAAAAATCAGGAAAAAATATAAGGACCGACAAGAGGCTTTCACGCAGGATGAATTATACCGAATTCAATAATATCGGTATATTCGCTACTACCTAAATATTGAGATATTAAACCAAATCATGAAACGAAGAAATTTTATTGGAGCCATCGGTATCGGAAGCGGCACCTTAGCGGCTTCCCCCTTGTTGGGCTTCACAAAGCACTTAGATAAAGTACATATCCAAACACAAACACAGAAAGGAGAAGAGGTTCTTACAGCAGACGTTGTCATCGCGGGGGGCGGACTGGGCGGTTTTGCGGCTGCCATGTCTGCCCTCAGAAACAATCAGACTGTCGTCCTGACCGAAGAAACAGATTGGATCGGTGGGCAACTTTCACAGCAGGGGGTACCCCCAGATGAACATCAATGGATAGAAAAATTTGGGGGTACACAGCTATATCGCGATTTTAGAAATGCAGTGAGAGCTTATTACGTGCAAAACTATCCTCTAACCGCTGAGGCAAAATCAAACCCTTTACTCAATCCAGGTAGCGGAGGTGTCTCTAGGCTATGCCATGAACCACGAGTGGCTGTTGCGGTCATGAACAATATGCTTGCTCCTTATCTCAGTTCGGCAAAATTGGTTCTCCTACTCGAACACAGAATTATCGCGGCCGATGTAAGGGGCACGCGCGTCAACGGGCTGGTTGCCGAAGACAAAACGGGCAAGAAAAAAACGCTGCAAGCCCCATACTTCGTAGACGCTACAGAGCTGGGCGACTTGCTACCTCTCACCGGAACGGAATATGTAACCGGAACGGAGTCTAAGGAAGAAACGGGCGAACTTCACGCACCGGAGCAAGCCAACCCATCCAACAATCAGGCCTTTACCATGTGTTTTGCGATGGATTACGTGCCCGGTGGCAATCATGTGATCCCAAAACCAAAGGATTATGAATTTTGGCGCAACCATGTTCCTGACTTAACTCCACCCTGGCCTGGAAAGCTTCTAGACCTGCACTATTCTAACCCCCGAACCCTAGAACCCAAAAAGCTGGGCTTCCACCCTGATGGGCGCACTATGAAAGGTGTATTGAATTTATGGAACTACCGCAAAATCATCAATAAAAACAATTTCGCGGAGGGCTTTTACCCAGGCGATGTTACCATCGTCAATTGGCCACAAAACGATTATATGCTGGGTAATATCGTTGATGTTTCCCCTCAGGAACTTGAAAAACACATCGAAGCTTCGAAACAGCTCAGCCTATCACTCTTATATTGGCTGCAGACCGAAGCGCCACGCCCCGATGGAGGCAAGGGATGGCCGGGGCTACGCTTACGAAATGATATTATGGGAACGGATGATGGCATGGCAAAATACCCGTATATCCGCGAATCACGCAGAATCAAAGCGGTTTTTACAGTACTTGAAGAACATGTTGGTCGCGACCAACGCGCTATGACCGCCAAAGAAGGTGAAAATAAAGAAAAGGCAGTATCCTTCTATGATAGTGTTGGAACAGGTTATTACCATATTGACTTGCACCCCAGCAGCGATAAAGTAAACTATGTCGACTTTCATTCCCTCCCCTTTGAAATCCCACTAGGAGCTTTATTGCCTATACGTATGGACAATATTTTACCAGCAAATAAAAATATCGGCACCACCCATATTACCAATGGTTGTTATCGCCTGCATCCGGTAGAATGGAATATCGGGGAATCAGTCGGCATGCTCATCGCATACGCCAAGGAAAACAATGTTTCACCCCGAAAAATACGTGAAGACAAACAGCTTCTAGCTGATTTCCAAAAATTTATACGCTCCCAAGGCATCGAAACTCAATGGCCTGACGAAGTATAATTCTTTTTACGTATTTTTAGGCTATGAAAGCAATTGTCATCGGTGGAACGGGAGCTACGGGAAAGGAATTAGTAACACAGCTATTGAATGATACCCGGTTTAAAGAGGTTACCGCTTTAGTCCGACGACCATATTTCGGCGGACATATCAAATTAAAAGAGATCATTGTCGATTTCGATAAGCTGGAAGAATACATAGACGACATTCAAGGGGATGTGGCTTTTTCATGTCTGGGAACAACATTAAAGGACGCTGGCGGAAAAGAAGCACAATGGCGGGTCGACCATGACTACCAGCTAAAATTTGCCGCTCTTTGCAAGGAAAGCGGGGTTGATAGCTTTATCTTACTATCTGCAGCAGGAGCTGACAGCAAGTCCATGATTTTTTATAACAAAATGAAAGGAACGTTGGAGGAAAGCGTGAAAGCATTGGGCTTTAATAAACTCCTTATTATCCATCCCGGTGCAATTGACCGGCCCAACACGACACGAACAGGCGAAAAATGGATGATAAAAGTTCTCCGGTCACTCAACTCCGTCGGTATCCTAAGAGGTTATGCCGCTATCTCTACCAGGCGCTTAGCTCTTGCGATGATCAATGCCTACTTCAGCTATCAAGAGACATTCAAAATCGTTAATTTAAAGGAAATAAAAAGTATCTCAAAGAGCTGAACCCATCACACCGGCTAGATTTTTTCTTTTAAAGTAGATTATTTATTTTAATTCATGGACATTAGAAAAGCTGAATCCAGCGACATTAAAGACATCATGACGATTGTCAAAAAGGTCGTCCCACTTATGCGGGCAAGTGGCAATTACCAATGGTCAGACGATTACCCTAATCCAGAGGTTTTCCAAGAGGATATCGATAAAGACCAACTATGGGTGGGCATCATGGACTCAAAGGTAGTAAGCGTCATCGCCATCACCAATGAGCAAAGCCCGGAATACAACGATGTAGGTTGGGATCTTAACGAAGATGCTCTCGTTACACATCGACTGGCTGTTGACCCCGACCTACAGGGAGCCGGTTTGGCGAGAACAATGATGAACTATGCTGAAAAGCTAGCCAAAGAACGCGGCATCCATGTCTTACGAGTCGATACCAATAGTGAAAACAAGGCGACTCAAGCGCTTTTCCCCAAGCTAGGCTATGAATATAGTGGTATTATTTCGCTAAGGAAAAACCCAGATCTCCGCTATTTCTGCTACGAGAAAAGAATCTAAGTATTCTGATTTTAATACATTTGAAAATGAAATCCGATGTACTATACAGATTAATAGCCCTTATTACCTGCTTCTTCCTCCTTGCTGCACCTACTTACAGCCAAGATACACATCAGGTAAAACCCACCCATAAAATCATTTATTTCGGCTCGTCAGTTCCAAAAGGTGTCGGAGCAACAAATGAATATGGCTATACAAGTATGTTCACGGATATCCTGAAGCAGCAATCAGCGGCAGGAAAAACTCAATGGGAAACCGTAAACATCAGTATCGGCGGAGACAATACTTTGAAAGTATTGAAGCGATATGAAAAGGATTTCTTACCACAAAAAGGCCAGTATGTCATTTTCGCACTAGCATTAGGGAACGAAGGTATCCATGAACAAGGGGAACCAGTTTTCGACCAGTTTGAACGAAACATGAAAATCCTCATCAACAAAGCCCGATCTCATGGGTATACCCCTGTTGTTACGAACAGCTATACGCGAAACGACTATAACGAAATTGACTACCGATTTATCAAACAGATGAACCTACTGATCCATACCTGGGAGGTGCCCAGCATCAATCTTTTGGGTGCGATCGATGACCTCGCAGGACATTGGACTGACGGCTACTGGGCAGATAGCGCCCATCCAAATGACGCTGGCCATCGTGAAATGGCTTATACCATTCCTCCCTCGTTGTTTGACGCGTTGGAAGTCAATAAACCCTTGCCAAAACGTATTGAAGGATCATCCCTTCATTTTAAAAACAAAGGGCAACGCACCAAGTTGTTCCTATTCAAACCAGAAAACATCGTTCACTCCTTCACCACCTCCATTAACTTTAAAACAGCGCAACCGGGCACGCTAATGTCGTTTCAGACAAGCGGTAAAAACGAAGGACAGAAACAAGGTGTGCTTAGCATCGACGACAAAGGTGCGGTAATATACAGCTCACCAAAGTCCGATAAGATAAGCACGATCAATGTAAATGATAGCCAATGGCACACCCTCACTCTGACGCACTATTACGCCAAAGGTATTACCCTGCTATACATTGATACGGAATTACAAGGAACTGTGGAAGAGCAGCTCATCGCGACGGATTTTCAGATCGGAGGTTCCGATATTCCAAAGAAAATAGCTTATAAAGATTGGCTCTTTTATCGTTCCGGAATGAACCAAGACGAAATTAGCCGTATTGCTGAAGGTCCGCTGTTAAAGTCCAGCCTTGAGCTTTACGCACCACTTGACGGTAAGAAAGTCGAGGTAAATGATCCTTCAATTAATCTCGCCCAGAGCCTCAATACCCTGATTGAGCAACAAAAATGAGTCTTTAATTTTCTAGTCTCTTTTTCAGGCCCAAATGATCCATAAGCTCCTGTGCAGCTGCACGACCGGCACGATTTGCACCAATCGTTGATGCTGATGGGCCGTAGCCAACCAGATGAACCCGGTGATCCTTGGCAACCCGCGTTGCAAGCCGGCCGTCCATCGTAATCCCACCGCTGGGTTCCCTTAGCATTAAAGGCATCAGATGATCTAACGAACTTCGGAAACCGGTACACCAAAGAATCACGTCCACATCCAATGTCCGTCCATCCTCCCACCTCACGCCCTTTCCCGTAATTTCAGCAAACATCGGCTGTCTGTTTAACACTCCCCGCTCCCGCATAGCAATGATCGCTGGGGTTACCGGCAAGCCCGTTACCGACACGACCGAATTTGCTGGCAGTCCCCGCCGTACACGATCTTCCACCATCGCTACAGCCGCGCGCCCGCGTTCAGCATCAAAAGATCCTTCAACAAATTCCGGAGGACGACGCGTTACCCAGGTCGTCTTAGTCACCCGTGAAATCTCATCTAATAACTGAATCGCCGATATTCCCCCACCTACAATCAGCACATGTTTCCCCACAAAATCTTCCGCTACCCTATAATCCCGCGTATGCAGCTGATCTCCTCTAAAAAGCCCCGCACCCGGGTATTCAGGGATATAGGGCTTATCCCAAGTACCTGTAGCATTGATGATACCACGCGCAGAGAAAAAACCCCTGTCTGTTTCTACACGCAACCTACCCTCCCGCTCGCAAACCACGTTGACTTTTACCGGTCGGTATACCGATAGATCGAAGGTCTTCTCGTAGCATTCAAAATAACGCGGTACCGCAATATTGGCATGAACTTCGGGAGCACGACTGTCGGAGATCGTATCTGCAAAAGACATCCCCGGCAGATCATGAATTCGGTTCACCGTACTCAATGTCAACGACGGCCACCGATATTGCCAAGCACCGCCCGGACTGGGCGAACCATCGAATACGATAAAGCCGCGCCCCTGTTGCAAGCCCAAGTTCTTTAAGTGATATGCAGACGACAAGCCCGCCTGGCCAGCCCCAATAACAACAATTTCTGTTTTATAAATCAGTTGAGACGTCGTTTGTCCTGTCTTTTCTTTAGAAGCCATAAGCCATTTCGTTGTGTACAAATATTTGTTCAATATACGGAATTCCGGTCGCAGTCACCCCTAACTCCGGCCGCTACATTTTACTTTAAGTTAAAAATGAACTCTCACCTTATCGCCTGTTAAACCTGAGCTGACGACTCCAAAAACCGTCGCATTTCTTGTATAATTGCGCCTATTTTGCTTTATTTTTCTTCTACTTTCAGACGGACTTTAGTCGGACATTGTTCGGACATTCCTCGGACTTTAGAGGTGTATACACGATTGATCTCCGTTTAATCTACGGCTAACTTCCATTTAATATCCGTCTTAGTAAAAATCAAGGGAAAAACGGGTGTACTCGATGGATTAAAATTTAATTTGAAAGAAATACGAAATAAATCGGGTTGAGCTCAAAATTTAGCTATGATTTTCTTTTTAGGTATCTGACTCAGTTGGAAAGCGTCTACGTCACACAAGACATCGAGGGAATTAATATATAAGTCAATTGAAAAATTGGTCGCATAAAACGTCTCCACTTTTAAATTGCAGTTCCAATTGCGCACGTGCTCCCAAAAGGGCAACAGTTTGAAAATCGGTCTTGCAAAGAGCTCAACTAATTAAGGAAATAATGGAATGCAAAACGTTAGCTGGGGGAGTTAATGGTTTGGTATAGGGAGGATTGCAGGTAACGATAGCTATAAAAATAGTGTTTTTTCATGACATTATTTTTATAGCCTGTTAGGGGACGTTTTTTTTCCAATGCTTGGTAAATATTTAAAGACCTGTCTGCCGACAGGCAGGTTAATAATGCTATCCGAACCATTCGGACAGTTTTTGTTTCTATTTTTTTGAAGTGATTTACTTATTATATCTTGAGCGTTTTTTTTGGTGCCGCTTCCTTTTTGATGTCTTTGTACGATTTCATAAGATTCATTTTAGATTTACTTCCCATAGCGCCCTCGCTGTTACCTTTTTTTGTTGCTGATACATTTTCAATATTTGGAATTGATAAGGGCTTATAAAAGGGAGTACGCGACCGGTTATGCAGTCCGTTCAACTTCCAAATGTTGGTATTTTGCTGTCAAAAAAAGAGAAGGACGGTGATGGTGCGGAAGGAGTTCTAAAGGCTTTTGTGAAGTTCCAATACATAGGAAGCGACACCAAATGGTTAAATGGAATTCCGATGGAGCGGACTCCGTTCCCGATTTCGGGTTGGAAATGCAGTGCTCCTTTCCAGTCACGATAGCTATCAGGGACGGCAAGAGTTAACAGAGTGGAAAGGAGAAATTAGTGATGGTGTCCAAGACTTTTTAGGGAAGCGCTACTGCCCGGAATGCAGCTTTTCGCGGAATGAAGGGGAATATGCTGAGTGAACTCAATAAAAGAATAACGCTTTAAGGGCTAATTATACGCTATAGTGGAAAATATATGTAACACATTTAATTATCCTAAAAGAATACTTTTTTTGGGACAAAATTAAGCTCCATATATTATTTGTTTCAATAACGTAAAATACTATTTACTTTTTTAGGTATATTTGTAAAAAATATTTAACGTTATGCCTAGAAATAGCCTTATACTACTACCTAAAAACCGGAAGCTTTTACAAGCAGTGGGAGAAAATATCAAGTTGGCACGCTTACGCAGGAAACTAACGATGGGTCAGGTTTCAGAGCGGGCAGGGATTTCCCGTCCTACACTTTCTTCCCTAGAAAAAGGAAGTCCTTCAATTTCTTTAGGTATTATTCTCCAGGTTTTATTAGTATTAGGATTGGAGAAGGATATATTGCTTTTGGCCAAAGATGATACATTGGGTAGAAAAATACAGGATGCCGATCTAACCGTTAAAGAACGTGGTCCAAAAAATACCAAGAAATAATGACACAGGAACGAAAAGAAATATTGGTATATGCGCATTGGGATGGAATTGAAGATCCATTCTTAATGGGGAGTTTATATGCTACGCCATCCAGAGGAAAAGAAATATTTTCCTTTGAATATGCTAAAGAATGGTTACAATCGGATTATGCCCAGATCATAGATCCAGATTTACAATTATTCGAAGGAGCCCAGTACCTGACTGATGAGAAATCCAGTTTCGGTATTTTCTTGGATTCCTCACCTGATCGATGGGGTCGAGTTTTAATGATGCGTAAAGAGGCTGCTAAAGCTAGGAAAGAAGAACGCCGGCCTAACACTTTAATGGAATCGGATTACCTACTCGGAGTTTATGATAATAACAGAATGGGAGGACTTCGTTTTAAAACAACGTCCGATGGTGCATTTTTAAATGATGATGAAGCGATGGCCGCACCACCTTTTGCTGCACTTCGGGATCTTGAATTTGCCAGCTTACAACTAGAAAAAGAAGATGCCTCAGAAAATCCGGAATACCTAAAATGGCTTAATATGCTAATGGCACCAGGATCTTCTTTGGGAGGTGCAAGACCCAAGGCAAACATTCGGGATACTGAAGGAAGTTTATGGATTGCTAAATTCCCAAGTCAAAATGATCGTCAGGATATGGGCGCTTGGGAAATGCTTGCCTATCGGCTTGCCATTCAATCTGGTATTGAAATGGCACCGTCAAGGATACAAAAATTCTCACACCATCAACATACATTTCTAACACAACGATTTGATCGTAACAACGCTAGTGCCCGTATTCACTTTGCTTCTGCAATGACCTTATTAGGATATACTGATGGAACGGACTATCAAGATGGGGTTAGTTATTTGGAGCTTGTGGAATTTTTGATGCAGAATGGAACTAACGTTGATAACGATCTAAAAAAATTATGGAGCCGCATTGTTTTTAATATAGCCATATCAAATACCGACGATCATCTTCGCAATCACGGATTCCTTTTGAGGGATTCGGGCTGGATACTTTCGCCGGCTTATGATATTAATCCAACCCCGAATGGTACTGGCTTGAAACTTAATATTTCAGAAACCGATAATGCGTTGGATTTTGACCTTGTACGAGAAGTAGCTCTATATTTTCGGTTAAAAGAAAAAGAGGCCGATGCTATTATCAATACAATTGGTCAGAATGTAGCCCAATGGGAACAAATAGCGACGGATCTGGGTATTCCAAGAAACGAAATGGAGTTAATGAAAAATGCATTTAAGTATTAAGATAGTTCATCCATACTATTTCTTGCTACAAAATGATATCATTTGAAATCAAGGGAAATGTCAAATTGAAAATGGGCTTATTGTGTACTTATTCTGTAATGGGACTAAAAAAGAAAGGCTCCACATTTCTGTGAAGCCTTGTCATTGCTAGTAGCCCGTAGGGGAATCGAACCCCTGTTTCCAGAATGAAAATCTGGCGTCCTAACCCCTAGACGAACGGGCCAATAAATAATTCCTAATCAATAGGCTCTCCTATTTTCGGAATGCAAAGATAGTTCTTTACATCAATAATCAAAAAATAAAATATTTTTTTCAATAGTACCCGAAAATCATACTGGAATGTCGTAACTTACTTCTAATGTCACCCTTTAAGCAAAGGCTATTATTTCATATAATATGAAATGTTTTTATCGATATTTTATCAAGATATTCGCAATCCTATGGGTGGCGGGGCTCACTTCTTGCGGAAGCTCGAATCGAACAGAGAATCGGGCAAGTGATGTACAGGATTCGATCCGAGCAATCGAAAATTGGAACGAAACCATTCCAGGGAGTTTTAGCGAACAAAAGTTATACCCATTCGATTCGACAAAAATCGATTCATTTTTAGCAAAATATCCTCTTTTTGCGCCTTTAGACTCAAACCTTATTTTCTTTTACCGGAACAGGGACTTTAATTATGCGTGGTTTGATGAACGGGGGTTAATAGAACAGTCGGGAAATTTAGTCGCCAGGGTCTCCAATTTAAAAGACGAAGGGGTGTTTAAGATACCGCCTTATAAAGGTCAACTCGATTCTCTCTTACTCGAAACACGAACAGATAAAGATGGTTCTCATCTTAATTTGGATCTGGAGCTTATGCTTACTGCTCAATATTTCAATTTCGCACAACTGGCGTGGACCGGGATGGACGAATCAACCTCCAAATCGCTCAAATGGTATCTTCCAAGAAAGAAAGTGTCATACAATCAATTTCTGGACAGCTTACTCGGATCAGGCTCTAAGGAAATTGATGAAATCAAAGAACCAGTCTACCGGCAATACGAACTTTTAAAAGCGTATTTAGCTCAATTTCGTGAACTCGATGAACGGGAACCGGAATGGCCGATAATTGAATTAGATAAAACTTCCTATAAAGTTCAGGACTCATCGGCTGTGATTCTAGCAATTAAAAAACGAATGAATTTGTTGGGAGATTTTGAGGGTGATATAAGCTCTCCAATATTCGACGATGACTTGTTTCGTGCCGTTCAACATTATCAAGCGCGGTTGGGTTTAACGGATGATGGCGTCATTGGCAAGGGTACCATAGCGACACTGAATATCAGTCCGAAAGAACGAATCAAGCAGATTATGGTCAATATGGAAAGGTGCCGTTGGCTCCCGCTAAGTCTTCAAGAAGATTATTTAGCAGTCAACATCCCCGAGTTCAAACTGCACGTTTATCATACCGATAGCTTATTGTGGAGTAGCAATGTGGTAGTAGGAAAAACGCTCCATGAAACTGTAACCTTTGCTGGAGATCTCAAATATGTGGTTTTCAGTCCCTATTGGAATGTACCAGCCAGCATCGTCAAGAACGAAATCGTGCCGGCTATGAATCGGAATTCTGGTTACTTGCGCCGGAATAACATGGAAATAACAGGTCGGAGTGGCGGTTTACCGATTATCCGGCAAAAACCAGGACCGAATAACTCTTTAGGTTTGGTGAAATTTCTATTTCCGAACTCTTATAATATTTATTTGCACGATACACCATCTAAATCTTTATTCTCTCAAAGTTCCAGAGCGTTTAGTCACGGTTGTGTCCGCGTAAGTGAGCCAAAAAAGCTAGCACAGTTTCTTCTCAGGAACGATACAGCATGGACGGAGGAAGCCATCGACCGGGCAATGCATAGCGGAAAAGAAAAATATGTTACACTGAATAAACCGGTTCCCGTATTTATAACATACTTTACGGCATTTGTAGACCGACAAGGACAAATTAACTTTCGTCAGGATATTTATAAACGTGACGACCGCTTGGCAGACTTCCTAATGCTCGTACCCGAATCGCTTTAAATAGTTCTTTTTTGTTCGCCAGTCAGCAATTACCTTGACAAACAGCTCTAGAAACACTTTCTTCTGAAGAAATTCCTCAATATCCTGGCGTGCATACGTTCCTACCTTCTTAATCATTGTACCCCCTTTTCCGATGATGATATTTTTTTGTGAATCGCGCTCAACAATAATCTCTGCACTTATTCTAACAATACGTTCTTCATCCTTGAAGGAATTGATAATCACTTCAGCACTGTAAGGAATCTCCTTTTCAAAAAGCTTAAATACTTTCTCACGAATAATTTCTGAAACGAAAAAGCGCTCCGACTTATCGGTAAGGGTATCCTTGTCATAATATGGCGGATGCTCCGGAAGATTATCCATGATGAATTGTTGAACAGCTTCAACATTATGTTCTAGCTTGGCCGAAATAGCGAAAATGGCGGTAGGCTGTAAAACCTTTTCCCAAAACTCTATTTTCTTATTCACCCACTCCTCAGTCGACTTGTCGATCTTGTTGATCAGGACTGCAACAGGTACATCGGCTTTACTAATCCGTTCGATCATCTCCGTCTCATCATATCGTTCGTTGATATCAGTTACCAGCAAAACCAAATCGGCGTCAATCAGCGAACCCTGCACGAAGTTCATCATGGATTCTTGCAGGTCATAGTTCGGTTTGATCATTCCCGGTGTATCGGAAAAAACGATTTGATAGTCAGAGCCGTTGACAATTCCTAAAATACGATGTCGCGTGGTTTGTGCTTTCGGCGTAATAATTGACATTTTTTCACCTACCAAGGCATTCATCAACGTTGATTTCCCTGCGTTGGGCTTTCCGACTAAACTGACAAATCCTGCTTTATGCGACATATTATTAAGGCGTTATGAACTACAAAGAAACAAAATATAAATCGAGTACTGTTGAAACTGGCGACAATTAATTAATAATTCGCAAACCGAGTTGCATCTTATCATAAAAAACTCTATATTTGCAGTCCATTAAACGAAGAACGTTATACTTTTCTGCGAGAGAAAAGGGAAAATATAAAAATACAGTGCGGGGTGGAGCAGTTGGTAGCTCGTCGGGCTCATAACCCGAAGGTCGCACGTTCGAGTCGTGTCCCCGCTACCTAGAGCCTTGTAAGGCGTTATTAATAACACTTACAGGGCTTTTTTTATGTATCCAATTTTCTATTCTTTTTCGTTAGACGATAACTGATGTAGAGCAAAATTAACCATACAGGGATCAGTTCTACGGAGGTTTTCATACCGGTTACCCAGATGATGCCCAGCATGGAAAGTAAAAACACGATACAAAAATAGTTGGTAAATGGATACCAGAAGACCGAAAATTTTGGCTTGACCCCCTCTTTTATCTTCGCGTTTCTGAAATATAAATGGGTAATACTAATGATGAACCAGTTGATAACCAAAGCAGATACCGTTAAGGACATTAAAATACCTAATGCTTCTTCCGGCATAATTTTATTAATGACAATGCAAATTGCTGCGAAGAAGGCGGATACTAAAATTGCCCTAACGGGAACATGGTTTTTGCTGAGTTTTGAAAGCACCGATGGCGCATTTCCCTGTTTTGCTAAACCGAAAAGCATACGGCTATTTGAATAAACACTGCTATTGTATACGGACAACGCAGCCGTTAGCACAATAATATTCAACGCATTTGCAATGATGCTTGTAAAATAAAAGGTTCTTCCGAATAAAGTGAATTCAAACCCCTTCAAGGTGTCGAAAACAGCGACAAAAGGGCTACTTCCCGTTGTAATCTCCCTCCAAGGTGAAAGAGAAAAAAGGATAATAAGCGCCCCGATATAGAATATCAGGATTCGATAAATAACCTGATTAGTTGCTTTAGGGATATTCTTTTCAGGGTTTTCTGCTTCGGCAGCCGTGATACCGATCAACTCTAAACCTCCAAATGAGAACATAATAAACGCCATGGCCGATAGCAAGCCTTGATATGAACCATCAGGAGCATTAGAAAATAAACCTTTAGGGAACATCCCGCCATCGTTCCAAAGATTGGTGATACTTGCTCGCTCTCCGCCAGAGCCGCTAATCAATAAATAAGTACCGAAAATAATCATCGCTATGATAGCCACGACTTTAACAATTGAAAACCAGAATTCAGCTTCCCCATAGATCTTTACGGACGCTAGGTTTAGCGCATTAATAACAAAGAAGAAGAAAAGACTTGAAACCCATAGAGGTATTTCCGGCCACCAAAACTGTATGTATACACCAATAGCCGTGAGTTCGGCCATGCTGACCAAGATGTAGAGGATCCAGTAGTTCCAGCCGGAAGCAAAGCCTGGAAATGTTCCCCAATATCGATATGCGAAATGACTAAAGCTTCCGGCTACTGGTTCTTCAACTACCATCTCTCCGAGTTGCCTCATAATCAGGAAAGCAACTATTCCAGCGACTGCATAACCTAAGATAACTGATGGGCCGGCTAAGACGGCTGCTGGCCCGATTCCTAAGAACAGCCCAGTTCCTATCGCTCCGCCTAAGGCAATCAACTGAATGTGCCGATTAAGTAAGCCTCTCTTTAGTTCTCTGTTGTTAGATTGAGATTCGTTCTTTATTTCCAATGTCTGTTCTGCAACAAGTTAAAATATGTAAGGAATTTGCATAATAACCTTAGTCAAGGCCCAAAATCCGACGGTTGAGCTCTTCGTTGCTCCCGGTAGATGCGAAATCATCAAAAGCTTTGTCGGTTACCCGGATAATATGATCAGCAATGAACTTTGCCCCTTCAATTGCTCCTTGCTCTGGATGTTTGATAGCACACTCCCATTCCATCACAGCCCAACTATCAAAATCGTAGCCAGCAAGTTTACTAAAAACAGCTTTAAAATCGACCTGCCCATCACCAAGAGAGCGAAAACGACCGGCACGATCAATCCAGTCAGAGTAACCACCATATACACCTTGCTTTCCGGTTGGGTTGAATTCGGCATCCTTTACGTGAAACATCTTGATACGCTCGTGGTAATAATCGATATAAGAAAGATAATCCATTCCCTGTAGTACAAAGTGTGAGGGATCATACAAGAGACACGCTCTGGCATGGTTATTTACCTTCTTCAGAAAGCGCTCATAGCTGACACCGTCGTGCAGATCTTCGCCTGGATGTATTTCATAGCATAAATCAACTCCGTTTTCTTCGTACTCATTTAGAATGGGCAACCAACGGTTTGCCAATTCATTAAAACCTGTATCTACTAAACCCGCCGGACGCTGTGGCCAGGGATAAACAGTATGCCAAAGCAATGCTCCGCTAAAGGTAGCCACTGCCTCAAGGCCTAGATTTCTGGAAGCCTTTGCAGCATATTTTAATTGTTGAATGGCCCATTCGGTTCTCGCTTTAGGATTTTTGTGGTACTGTGAAGGCGCAAACCCGTCAAACATCTCATCGTAAGCGGGATGAACAGCGACCAGTTGGCCTTGAAGATGCGTACTAAGCTCAGTTATCGATAAACCCCACTCCTTAATCTGTCCTTTTATTTGCTGTGCGTAATCTGTGCTCTCTGCCGCTAATTTTAGATCAAAATAGTTTGTAGCCCATGTAGGTATCTGAACACCTTCAAATCCGATACTTTTTGCCCATTTACAAATAGATTCCAGACTGTTAAATGGTGATTCATCTCCTAAAAATTGTGCTAAGAATATACCCGGTCCTTTTATTGTCTTCATTTTTCTAAATTAACCAACGTGTAAAAATGTTTTGATTCTAAAAGTAATAATTTATAATCAAAAAGGGCTGTAAACCGTGAATATTCTCAAAACCCCATCTTCAATCCGATATATAGAAACAACTGTTAATACAATAGCGAAAAAAAGCAAGTACTCCATAAGTAATGAGGGACGTGACTATGGCTATTAAATACACTACTGGCTCGACATCTAAAATACTTATTAATATAAAAGGTATAGCATGTCCAATAACCTCGATCGGTCTCATCGTCCTACCCGCATTTAGTCGCTGTAGATAGAACAAAATAGGCCCATAGATAAGTTCGAATGGCAATCGTATAGAAAAGGAATTTAATATAAGATTGAATAATATGATCAGCACCAGTATGACAATTACCTCTTTTCTGTAATTAATATCTTTATCACTTGACATACTTTCCTGATTTTTATATACTTACTGTTACAAATATATCATTCGAAGCGATATATTATAACTGTTTATATGAAATGGCATCAAATATGCGTAAGTAAGTGCGATTATTAAGAATATTAAGTTAAAATTATTTCAGAACTATATTTAATAACATACATATAAGAATAAGGAAACAGTTACTAAAACAAATATGATTTTTATGAACAAAAACCTGAGAGCATTAAAAAACGCTCTGATATTCAGCGCATTTACAGGCTTATCCACGTTTATGCTAACAGCTTGTAATTCCAAGGCTTCCGATGCAGATAAGAGATTATTGACCTTGCCGGTGTATCAAATTGACACGGGTACAGCGGTTACTGTCAAAGACTATTTAGGAACTATTGAAGGAAAGGTAAATGTGGAGATTCGTCCACAAGTTGAGGGAATCCTTGAAAAGATCTATGTAGACGAGGGTTCCTATGTAAAGGAGGGTCAGAATCTTTTTAAGATTAACGCTTCTCCATACCAAGAGGCCTTGAAAAATGCCGCCGCGGAAGCGCGAGTTGAAAGAGCTAAGGAGGAAAACGCTCAACTCGAAGTTGAGAGTCTTGAACCACTTGTTGAAAATGAAGTCATCTCTGACGTTCAATTAAAAACAGCACAATCCAACAAAGAGGTTGCATCTGCTTCGGTAGCAAAGGCTGATGCCGCAGTGGCAACTGCAAAAATCAACCTTGATTTTACCAACATCAAAGCCCCGACTAGCGGTTACATCGGCCGTATTCCAAAACGTATCGGTAATTTGGTGACGAAAGGCGACTCACAACCTTTAACGGTACTTTCTGATACTCGGGAGGTATATGTATATTTTGCAATGAGTGAATCAGACTTTTTATACTTCACAAAGAAAGGAAGAGAAGGAGATTCAACGGATATTCGGAATAATACATCGTTAATACCCTATGTACGACTGATCTTAGCCGATGGCAGCGAATACAAAGAACGTGGGGTTGTGGACGCAGTAGATGGACGGGTAAACAGTACAACCGGGGCCATCTCATTAAGAGCGACCTTCCCAAATCCAGACAATATTCTAAGACACGGGAATACGGGTACTCTTAAAATGGAGGAACTAAAACCGGGTTCGCTACTTGTCCCTCAAGTAGCAGTTCTTGAACTCCAGGCGATACAATACGTGTATGTTTTGCAGGACGATAATTCTCTTAAAATGCAAGCTATCGAGATTGACGGCACTAGTGGCTCTAACTATATCGTCACCAAAGGTTTAAAACCTAACGATAAAGTAGTTACTTCCGGTTTAGACAAATTGGAAGAAGGGATGATTATCGATCCAAACCTTCAGAACTCAAAAGACGTTTAATTCTGTAAGCAAACAAGTATAGCACTTGTATGACACATCAAAAGACCGCGTATTGGTCTAAAAGCAAAAAATAATGATAAAGACAATCATGAGTAGGCCAGTGATGGCTACCGTAATATCTATATTATTGGTGATATTAGGGGTCGTTGGGATGCTGCAACTACCGGTAACCAGATTCCCTGAAATAGCGCCTCCCAGTGTAAGTGTATCTCTTTCATATCCCGGTGCCAACGCTGAAACGGTGGCAGAAAGTACTTTACTCCCCCTCGAAGAGGCTATTAACGGAGTAAACCATATGACCTATATGCGGTCTAGTGCGAGTAACAAAGGATCAGGAAATATTACGATTTTCTTTGAACCTGGTACGGACCCCGATCAAGCGGCCGTAAATGTGCAAACTCGCGTATCCAAAGCAGCGAGTAACATTCCAGCTGAAGTTAATGAATCAGGTATCACCGTTATGCCAAAGCAAAGCGGTGTAATTATGACAATTAACCTCTTTAGCGACCACCCAGAAGGCATTTATGATGAAACCTTTCTTCAGGCTTACGCATCCATCAATATTATCCGCGAGCTGTTACGTGTTTCCGGAGTGGCGGAAGTAAGCAGGATTGGTGCTCGAAACTACTCGATGCGAACCTGGTTAAATCCCGAAAAGCTCGCCTTATATGGACTGGTACCTCAAGATATTACAGCAGCTATAAAAAATCAAAACTTTGAGATTGCACCGGGGAAATTCGGAGAATCCTCAGATGAAGTTTTCGAGACGGTATTGAAACACCAAGGAAGATTCAGTAACCCGGAAGATTATGAAAACCTTGTGATCCGAACGAACGAAGATGGAAGCGTTCTGTATTTAAAGGATGTTGCGCGAATTGAATTTGGCGCATCGAACGTCGGCAGTGATAATGAGGTAAATGGCTTACCTGGTCTGACGATGAATGTTGTACAGACTAGTGGATCGAATGCTGTGGAAATTGACAAGGAAGTCCGCCAAGTTCTTGAACGATTACAAAGTACCTTTCCTAGTGGAATCAAATATGATGTAACCTATTCAGTTAGAGAACAGATTGATGAATCAGTGTCTCAAGTGCAGCATACTTTATTTGAAGCATTCTTGCTCGTATTTCTCATTGTGTTTATCTTCCTACAGGATTTTAGATCGACATTGATTCCGGCCATCGCCATCCCCGTATCCTTAATTGGAACATTCTTTTTTCTGTTGTTATTTGGGTTCTCTATTAACGTACTGACTTTATTTGCACTAGTACTGGCGATTGGTATCGTCGTCGATGATGCTATTGTCGTCGTGGAGGCTGTTCACCAGAAAATGGAGAATGGCATGGGACCACGGAAAGCGACAGCCGCAGCAATGAGTGAGATTACCGGAGCCATCTTGTCTATCACCATGGTAATGGCAGCTGTATTTCTACCCGTAGGACTTATGTCGGGTCCTTCTGGTATATTTTATCAACAGTTCGCATACACCTTAGCAACGGCCATTCTTATTTCAGCAGTAACAGCACTCACGCTCAGTCCGGTGTTATGTATGCTCTTGCTAAAAAAGAAGAAAAAGAAAGCTCGAAAAGAACGAAAGCTTGATAAGTTTATCGCTAAGTTTTTCAAAGCATTTAACGATGCTTTCGAAAAATTAACTAAGCGCTACGTAGGGACACTAGACTTTTTGATGACTAGAAAAGGTCTAAGTGTTTTAGGCCTCGCAATTGTAACCTTTATTGGTGTATTCTTAATGGTGAAAACACCGGCAAGCTTTATTCCTGCTGAAGATGACAGCTTCGTTACTTTTTCCATGGCCATGCCTCCCGGAGCATCTTTGGCGCGGACAACTGAAATCTTAAGAAAAGCGGATAGCGTGATTAAACAACGTAATGAAGTGGAGGGCATGACTACTATTTCGGGTTATAACGCTATTGATGCAAATGCTAGTTCAGCTTTCGCTGTCGGGTATATTAACCTGAAAGATTATGGAGATCGCGAAGGCATCAAAGACATCAATGAATTCATGGACACCTTACGAAATGAACTATCTTTAATACATGAGGCTTCTTTTAGTGTGTACGGCCGTCCAACAGTACAAGGTTTTGGTGATTTTAGTGGATTAGAATTTGTGCTTCAAGATCGTTTAGGTGGCCCATTCCTTGAATTCAGTGGAGTGGCAGATAAATTTATTGAAGAAATTAACCAACGACCTGAAATTGAAGATGCTTTTACTCCATTTAAAGCAAATTTCCCGCAATACGAACTTGAGATAGATTACGTCAAGGCTCAAGCCTTAGGCGTCGAAGCGAGAGATCTCATGACTTCTATTAGAGGATATTATAGTCGCTCACAGGCTGGTGACTTTACACGTTTTGGACGTCAATACCGGGTATACATGCAAGCCGACGCCCAGTTTACCAATGATCCAGAATCGTTTAAATCGATTTTCGTAAGAAACAAATCTGGCGAAATGGTACCAGCAAACACCTTGATAAAGCTAAAACGAGTATTAGGTCCGGAGACTGTAAATAGATACAATCTGTTTAATGCAATTGCCATTAATGCTACGCCGGCTGCGGGATATAGTACAGGACAAGCGATGGCTGCGATCGAAGAGGTAGCAGAGCAATCACTTGCAGCAAACTATAGTTATGAATGGACAGGAATGAGCTTAGAGGAGAAAGAGTCAGGTGGTGAAGTTATTTTGATCTTTACTCTGAGCATTCTTTTTGTATATTTCTTACTGGCAATTCAGTTTGAGAGCTATATTCTACCACTGGCAATTATTTTTTCCGTTCCGGTAGGGCTCATCGGCGTATATACTGCCGTGAATATAGCCGGACTTGAAAATAACATTTATGTACAGGTCGGACTAATTATGTTGATAGGTCTTTTGGCTAAAAACGCTATCTTGATCGTTGAATTTGCTGTGCAGCAAAGGAAAATGGGTGCGAGCGTTTTTGAAGCTGCTAAAGAAGGAGCTAGACTCCGACTTCGACCAATTTTGATGACATCGCTGGCATTCGTTGCAGGTCTTATACCGTTGATGTGGACGGTAGGACCTTCTGCACAAGGTAATCATTCCATTAGTGTCAGTGCGGCCGGTGGTATGTTGTTTGGTGTTGTGCTAGGGATATTCATCATCCCTGTACTGTATTTAATATTCCAACAAATGGATGAAAAGATAAAATTAAAAATGGCTAGAGAGGAGGAAGAAGATGAATAAGCTCCGCAATATATTTCTAGCGGCAATTGGTTTGCTCCTTACACTGAATGCATGTAAGGTCGGAAAGGACTATCAGCGTCCTGATTTAGATTTACCCAATTCTTATAGAAACGGTCCGGCTACGGCTGATACAACCAGCATAGGGGATATTCCATGGGATGAGTTCTTTAAAGATTCCACTCTTTTGGCGTTAATCGATACAGCTATTATTTATAATTATGATTTACAGCGTGCTCTGAAGAATATAGAAATTGCTGATCAAATCAATCGAGAAGCAAGAGCTCAATACCTCCCCGATATCAATGCAAATATTGCAACTTTTGACAGAAGCTATCGTTCTGAAAATTTCTATTCAAGCCCGACTGCTAAGTGGTACGAAGAAAATGGCAAAGAGCCTCCGAAAAACATGTACGGCTATACTCCACAACATTCTTCAGGAATTAGCTTAAGTTGGGAACTTGATATTTGGGGGAAAATAAGGCGACAGAATGAAAGTGCAGCAGCCAATTACCTCCAAACACATGAGGCCCGAAAATTGATTCAGACGCAACTTGTAGCTGACATTGCTCAGGGATATTATAACTTATTGATGCTCGATGCCCAACTAGAAGTGGCAAGACGGAATCTCCAGTTGACAGACAGTACCCTGAGGATTATTCAGTTACAATATGATGCCGGAAAAACTACATCGCTCGCTATTCAACAAACAAAGTCGCAGCGCTTATCCGCGCTATCTCTGATTCCACAACTTGAACGTGAAGTGGCTATTCAGGAGAACTCGTTGCGTGCATTGGCTGGGCAGATGCCCGATAGTGTTGCCCGTACAGGTCAACTAGAGGATTTTCTTGAGAACTCTGTTTTCGCGGGTGTACCACTATATATGGTGACTAATCGACCCGATGTACGAGCATCTGAATTAGCTTTAAGAGCTACCAATGCTGAAGTAGGCGTCGCGCAAGCTTACCGATATCCTAGTTTGACAATTAGCGCTGAAGGGGGTGTTAACAGTATGTTGCCGTCTAACTGGGTAAGTATTCCCGGTTCACTCTTTGGTGATATTATTGGAAGCATAACACAACCTATTTTCAATCGTAGAAAGCTAAAGACAGATTTTGAGGTTGCTAAACTCGAGCGTGATAAGGCAGAATTAGATTTTCAAGAAGATGTGCTAACGGCAATTAATGAAATTACAAATTCGTTGATCACGTTGGAAAAATTACGTGAGGAGCATGACATAACCGTCGAGCGTGTCGAGGTAGCACAGTTGGGGATCAAACAATCTGACTTATTATTTAAAGCGGGGCGCGCAAGTTATCTCGAAATTATTAATGCTCAGCAAACAGCGATTGAAAGTGAACTCGAGCTTGTCAGTTTAAAACAACAATTATTACTCGCAAGAGTTGACCTTTATAGAGCATTGGGGGGCGGATGGCAAACCAAAGAAGAGTCAAATTAACGTAACGGTCTTGTTAGGCACAATTATTGCCAAAAACAAGAAAAACAAAATCATGAAAAGAATAATCACAACGCTAATTTTATTAACAGTTATTTCTATGGGATTTGCACAGGAAAAACCTCTTGTTACTGTTAACGGAGAACATACAATCAAAGTTGAACCCGACGAAGCGGAAGTGAACTTCGCTATCGTAACTGAACATAAGGATCTTCAGGAAGCAAAAAAAAATAATGATGCGCTAGTCTCTAAAGCGATATCTTTTCTAAAAAAGGAATCGGTTCCTTCGAATGATATTCGAACAACACGTGTAAATGTTAATCCGTATAAGGAATATGTAAAAGACAAAGACCCGATCCCAATGTTTAGAGCTCAACAATCAATTAACGTAAAAATAACTGACCTTGATAGGCTGACAGAATTAGTAAGCGGTTTAGTGGATCTCGGTGTTAATAACATCCAAAACATTGAGTTTAAAACATCGAACTTAGAAGAACTTCAAAATGAAGCGCGAGCTAAGGCAGTGCTCGACGCCAAGAAAAAAGCGACCATTCTTGCTGAGTCTGTAGGACAATCCATCGGAGCGGTTCATGCTATTCATGATAATACAGTTTCTGATATCGGTTCTCCCAGACCAATGATGATGGCCTATAAAAGTGAAGCTGCTGATAGTGGCCAGGCGCCGATCGCTACTGGGGAAATCGAAGTAACCGCCAGAGTCAACGCAAGCTTCCTGTTAAAATAACAAAAAGCAATTTTTAGTATATACAGTCTGTATCTTACTTTTCTGTATCTTTGCAGAAATAGAGATACAGACTCTTTTATTTTGTACTATGTCAAATATTATCGCAATCGTAGGCCGTCCAAATGTCGGTAAATCCACATTTTACAATCGTTTAACTGAAAGCCGGAAAGCAATCGTTGATAACTTTAGTGGTGTTACACGTGATCGTCATTACGGACAAGGGGAATGGATTGGTAAGACGTTTACGGTTATTGATACCGGAGGTTATGTACATGGTTCGGATGATATTTACGAATCGGCAATTCGTGAGCAAGTACTTATCGCTATAGATGAAGCTTCAGTAATCCTTTTTATGGTTGATGTAACAACCGGCATTACTGACCTGGACGACGAGATGGCAAACCTATTGAGACGAAGCAAAAAGCCAGTTTTTGTTGTTGTGAACAAAGTGGATAATACCAATTTGCATATCGAGGCTGCTACATTCTATAGCCTGGGTTTAGGCGAGATTTACAATATATCTTCTATGACGGGTTCGGGAACAGGTGAGCTTCTAGACGAAGTAGTTAAACATCTGGAAGATCTTCCCGAAGAAGAAAGCACACTACCGAAGTACGCAATCGTAGGCCGACCGAATGTGGGTAAGTCTTCATTGACGAATGCGCTCGTTGGCGAAACAAGAAATATAGTTACTCCGAATGCGGGCACTACACGAGACTCTATTGCAATTCACTACAATCAATTCGGTCATGAATTTTTACTTATTGATACGGCTGGATTAAGAAAAAAAGGGAAAGTTCGGGAGGATATTGAATTTTACTCCGTTATGCGGACAATTAAAGCACTTGAGGAAGCCGATGTGGTCTTACTTATGCTCGACGCAACCGAGGGAATCGAGTCGCAAGATATCAACATATTCCACTTAGCTCAGAAAAACAAAAAAGGCATCGTCATTGTCGTCAACAAGTGGGATTTAATTGAGAAAACCCATAAAAGCACGAAGGAGTTTGAAGCACTTATCCGCGAAAGGATCGCGCCATTTACGGATGTGCCTATTATATTCACGTCTGTGACCGAAAAACAGCGGATTATGAAGGTGGTGGAGACAGCTGCAAAAGTTTACGAAAATAAAACGAAGAAAATTTCCACTTCGAAACTGAATGACGTAATGCTTCCTATTATCGAAAGTTATCCCCCTCCTGCTACCAAAGGAAAGTATATCAAAATTAAGTATATCACTCAGATCAGTGGAAAATCACCTATGTTTGCATTCTTCTGCAATCTGCCACAGTACGTAAAAGATCCTTATAAACGCTTTATTGAAAATAAACTGCGCGATAACTTCGGCTTTGAAGGCGTTCCGATTGATATTTTCTTCAGACAAAAATAGTTCAATTATTCAGGACTTGTAAGCTTCGCATAATAGTGGGGTCTTGATGGTTTCGAACTTTAAACCATGCTTCATTACCAAAGAAAAATTTACCCAATATTGCCTTCATATCACCTTCAATGATGCTACGCGACAAGTTGGACTCCGCTAAGCTAACGGAAACATTTTCTTCCCGTACAAAACGAATGAAATCCCGATACACAGTATTCGGAATTTCATAATCCTCTATAAAATTTTCTACAGCAAAAGAAGGTGGTGAGTCGATCATTCGATGGTAGATAAAGTTTCTTATTAAATCTTGCTCCTGAACGACATGATAAAACGGCGTTAGGCCTGTCGTATCCATGGGAACATAAATATCAGGCATAATGCCTCCTGATATGGTAATTAGCTTACCAGAACCGTTCTCATAAACATCACCGTCTGGACTGATCGAATCTGTTTGCTGGATCGACTGACTAGTCAGCTCGCCACTCAGAAAACGTTGGTTAAGCTCATTAAAGTAGTTAATATTTCCTCTTTTATAGGATTTCTGTATACTACGGCCCGAAGGGGTATAGTATTTTGCGACCGTAAGATTTAAAGCAGATCCGTCACCAAAATCAAACTGCTCTTGAACCAAACCTTTCCCATATGATCGCCGACCGATAATGACTCCCCGATGTAGATCTTGAACGGCACCAGCTACTATCTCACTTGATGATGCAGAATTTTCATCGATTAAAACAACTAAATCACCCTTTTCATATAAACCATTAGGAGTAGAATAATAGTCGGTTCGCTCTTCATTGGCTCCGTCGGTATAAACCAACAGACTATCAGGTGGAAAAAATTGATCCGCTACAGCTAAAGCAGAATAAAAGTATCCACCGCCATTCTCTCGAAGGTCTAAAATCAATTTGTCAAAATTATTCTTCTTTAAGGCTTTTAATGCAGCTTCAAACTCTTCTGAGGTATGCTCCCCAAAGCGTTTGATTTTAATATAAGCCGTGCGAGGCTGCATCATGTAAGCAGCGTCTATCGTGCTAACGTTAATCTTATCACGCTTAATCTGAATAGGGCTTTCAATCTCTTTTCCTGAACGACTGACCCAAACATTCAATGTAGTGCCCCGCTTGCCTCTCACTAAGTCAGAAATTTCCTGCCGACTTCGATTAGCACCAGCAATCAGAGAGTCATTAATCCAGATCAACTTATCACCTCGGAGTATTCCAGCCTTTTCTGCTGGACAATCACTAACCATACCCGTGACGATCAATGTATCATTAACAGAGAAATACTCAATACCAATACCATCGAAAGACCCTGAAAGATTTTCTGCAATTGCCTTGGCCTGACGAGGAGCTAGATAACTTGAATGTGGATCCAAACGCGTAAGCATTTCTGTTATTGCAGCATCCTGAAGCGTGTCTAGGACAACCTTTTCAACATATCTTTCTTGAATCAGCTGCAATGTTTTTTGTACCTTCCCTGTTTTATCCGTGAGACCTAAAGGAATAAAACTATTATTGCCTACTGTTTGATTTTCATCAGCATAATTTTGCCCCAAAAGAATTCCTATCGCCAAAACAACGGCGTACGCGAGCGCAAATAAAAGGTTCTTTTTAGTAGAGTTTTGCATAGACAACTATCAAACAAAAATAAGGTTTCTTCCCTGTAGTTTAATAAAAAACAAACAATACAACAAATAAAAGAAGAGTTTCCCTGTTATTATATATTTTCCTGAATAACAAAGAAAGTCAATTTATAATTTTAGTATCTTTAGGTATGCATGAAATTGAACCATTTTATCGTTGGCGGGATGATTATATATCATCAGAGGACGAACGTTCACCGTTCTATAACCAGGAATATAGCGAATTTGAATACGACAAAAAAGTATATAATTTTCTCTTACACCCACAATGGGATTATTTCGGATCAGACACACTTTATTTGAAAATTCTATACACAGATTATGAACAAGGCTTTGCGATTATCGAAATGATAGGCGAATGGAATGACGCGATTGACAATGATATCATGTTATTGAAACGCGAGGTAATCGACTTAATGCTTGCGGACGACATTACGAAATTTATTCTTATAGGGGAAAATATTCTCAACTTTCACAGCTCAGATGATAGCTATTACGAGGAGTGGTTTCAGGATGTCGATGACGGTTGGATTGTGGGAATTAACTTCCGACAACATGTTATTGAAGAATTTCGACAAGCCGATATTGATTATTTTATAAATTTTGGCGGGAATTTTGATGAATTAAGCTGGCGAGTATTAAAGCCTATTCAACTATTTCATACAGTTGAAAATAATATGCAGAACAGATTAACCTAAATTAATAATACTGCCTATGAGAATGATCGTCATTTTTTTATTCGTACTTATTGGACCTATGGTGATTGTTGAAGACAATTATGCGCAAGATCGAGGAGATGAAGCAATCGACCGATTAGTCGAAAAAGAAAGCTTACCTGTACCGAATGAGAGCAAACAGCTTTTTTATCTTCAACGGGACCCAAATACCAACACGGTTATTTACAGCGTAAATATGAAAGATGACGAAATCGACGAGAATCAACCCGTTAAAGCTCATTGGATCCGTTATGCAGAAGGCGGAAAGCGAACCAGCCTTAGCTTTGTCCAGCGCAAATTTGCATATGGAGTTCACCATACCAAAACGGGAGATCAGGAATATGATATACGGTTGCAAGCTTACAAAGACTTAGAAATTTCAGTAAGGTTTAATCCGAAAACGAATAAATATCAAGCCTATACGGCAGTCGACAACAAAGAAATTGTCCTTAAAAGAATTTTCGTCCGCATTGATGGAGGTTCCTATTTTAAACCCAATGTACAATATATAGAAGTTTTGGGTTATGACCCCACCAACAAGTCAAAAATCACCCACCGCTTTTCTCCGAAGTAGGTCGCTCCGGAGCAGGATCGTCACTTACACATCTAAAACCCAAATTATTCCCTGCACTACTCACCTCCCCTTTCCCTCTACTACCCGCAATGTAACGCTCGCAATACTGATCATTACAAAGGAATGATCCGCCACGCTGAACTCTTTTTACCATATTGGGTTCAGAAGGATCATAGCTATCGCTTGGCCCTTTCGGATTGTTTGCTGGACTGTTTTCGTAGTAATCAGGCCGATAGAAATCTGAGCACCATTCCCAAACATTTCCATCCATATCGTATATACCAATGGCATTCGCTGGGAATGACTTAACAGGTGCAGTGCCAACGAAACCATCCTCGCCTGTATCTTTCATTGGAAAGCTTCCCTGATAAATATTAGCTACCCATTGCCCTCCGGGTTTCATCGTATTTCCCCAATAATATTTATCATTTTCCCTCATAGCCCGAGCTGCAAATTCCCATTCTGCTTCAGTCGGCAACCGCTTACCTGCCCATTTTGCATAAGCCTCAGCATCTTCGTATGCAATATGAACGACAGGATGATCTTCGCGCCCTTCAAGTGTACTTCCAGGTCCTTCGGGATGACGCCAGCTGGCACCTGCCACATAGCTCCACCAGTTTGTATAATCATTAAGTGAGGGGTGATTAGCCGGAGGGGTAAAAACAGCTGAGCCGGGAACTAATAAATCGAGTGGCACTGTGGGAAAATCTTTAGGGTCGAGTGGTCGCTCTGCCACTGTCTGATAACCCGTTGCCTGCACAAAGCGCGAAAATTGTCTATTGGTTACTTCATGTTCATCCATCCAAAAACCATTGACATGTACCTCATGAAGCGGCTTGCTATCCGCAAACTCATTAGATCCCATTGTAAAAGTACCGCCTTGGATGTAAACCATATTGGCATTATCGGATCCCATGCCTTGGACAATTGGTGTAGCATTCGCAATAGCAGCTCCACGAGACGGCATTCCATCCGCAACACATTGATCGTGGTTATGCCCAACAGCTGTATGATCATGACCAACGTGCGAGCTGTCTTGACTATTCTCCCCTTGTTTGTTATCAGCCGTTTGATTACAGGCTGCCAAGGTAACAGCAAACAGTATATAGAAAGGTATTAGATATACTTTTATCATAACATTCAATGGAATTAACTCAATACGCTTCCAAATTAACAAAAATTGTTTAACTAAACCCGCATTTAGTTAATGATACCGAAATAGTATTCCGTTAAAATTGAAAATTATCAAAAATAATTAGCACCTTTGTCTTGCTTATAGAGAAAGACGGAGGGATTAGACCCGAAGAAGTCTTGGCAACCTGTACTTACAAGGTGCTACATTCTACCTGATTCTAGATATATCAGGAAAGATAAGCTGCGGAACTTCTCCCGCTCTTCCTCTAATAAAAAAGCATTTTATTTTACTTTCCTTAAAATACTGATATTAAGGATTTTGTTGTCAGAAAATGAGTATAAGAGAAGCGTTAAAAAAACGAATTTTAGTTATTGACGGTGCGATGGGAACGATGATTCAACGTCATAAATTGGATGAGAAGTCGTTTCGCGGAGAAAGATTTGCTGAACATCCATGTGATGTGCAAGGGAACAATGATCTGTTAAACATATCGCAGCCACAGATAATCGCCCAGATTCACGAAGAATACTTAAGGGTGGGTGCCGATATTATCGAAACAAACACATTCAGCTCTCAAAAGATATCGATGGCTGACTACCAGATGGAGGAACTGGTCTACGAACTAAACTTCGAAGGTGCCAGGATAGCAAAAGAAGCTGCATTAAAATTCACAACCACAGACCCATCCAAGCCTCGTTTCGTTGCCGGAGCGATCGGCCCTACCAACCGGACAGCATCGCTTTCGCCTGATGTAAATGATCCCGGTTTCAGAGCAGTCACATTTAACGGACTAGTGGATGCTTACTACGAACAAGTTCGTGGCTTAGTCGATGGAGGTGCGGATCTACTGCTTATCGAAACCATTTTTGATACGCTTAACGCAAAAGCGGCTATCTATGCTATAAAAAAATATCAAAAAGAACTCCATGAAAACGGGAAGTTAAATCGTGATAATCAACTGGAAATCATGATCTCAGGAACCATCACAGATGCTAGCGGGAGAACCTTATCAGGTCAGACCGTAGAAGCATTTCTGAATTCCTTAAGTCACGCCAATCCTTTGAGTATTGGCCTAAACTGTGCCTTGGGCGCTAAAGAGATGAGACCGCATATTGCGGAACTCGCCCAAAAGGCTCCGTTTTTTGTTTCCGCCTACCCAAACGCAGGTTTACCCAATGAATTTGGTGAATACGATGAACAAGCTCATGATACGGCTCACCTTTTAGATGATTTTATTCAAAATGGATTTGTCAATATCGTCGGAGGATGTTGTGGCACCACGCCCGAACACATAGCCTGCATTCTGGAAAGAGCCAGTAAAGGGAAGCCTCGAAAACCGCCAAAACCTGAGGCCTACTTACGACTTAGTGGCTTAGAGGCTGTGACAGTACAACCGGAAAGTCTGTTTATCAACATTGGAGAACGAACCAATATTACGGGTTCGCCCAAGTTCTCTAAACTCATCTTAAATGACAAATATGAAGAAGCGCTTGCCGTTGCCCGTCAGCAAGTTGAAGGTGGTGCTCAAATCATTGACGTTAATATGGACGAGGGAATGCTTGACTCCGAAAAGGCGATGGTCAAGTTCCTCAACTTGATAGCATCTGAACCTGACATTGCTAAGCTTCCGATCATGATCGATTCATCACGATGGTCGGTTATTCGTGCTGGATTACAATGTCTTCAAGGAAAAGGTATCGTTAATTCGATATCCCTAAAAGAGGGAGAGGAAGAGTTTCTCCAGCATGCACGTGAAGTCATGGATTACGGCGCTGCCGTCGTCGTCATGGCTTTCGATGAAACAGGCCAAGCTGATTCTTTTGAGCGCCGGATAGAAATCTGTGAGCGGTCATACAAATTATTGGTATCCATTGACTTCCCGCCCCAAGATATTATTTTTGATCCCAATATATTAACCGTTGCTACGGGTCTTGAAGAACATAACAATTATGCGGTTGATTTTATCAAAGCAACACGATGGATAAAAGAAAACCTTCCCCTCGTACATGTCAGCGGCGGTGTAAGTAACATCTCATTCTCTTTCCGTGGCAATAATGTTGTACGCGAGGCGATGCACTCAGCTTTCTTGTACCATGCGATAAAGGCTGGTCTTGACATGGGGATCGTTAATGCAGGGATGCTGGAGGTTTATGAAGAAATTGATCCGACTCTTCTCGTTCACATCGAAGACGTTCTATTGAATCGTCGTGATGATGCAACAGAAAGGATGGTTGACTTCGCCGAAACTATTAAAAGCAAGGGGAAGACGGTTGAGAAATCAGAAGAATGGAGAAAAGGCACCGTACAAGAACGCCTATCTCATGCTTTGGTAAAGGGTATTATTGATTATCTGGACAATGATGTTGAAGAAGCACGATTGGCATATGATAAACCGTTAGAAGTTATTGAAGGGCCGCTAATGGACGGGATGAATGTCGTTGGTGACTTATTTGGCTCCGGAAAGATGTTCCTACCCCAGGTAGTTAAATCTGCGCGGGTAATGAAGAAAGCAGTAGCTTATCTACTTCCGTTTATCGAAGCTGAGAAGCTAAAAAACGAAGATCAATCCGAAAGGAAGAATGCAGGGAAGATTGTGATGGCAACCGTTAAGGGTGATGTCCATGATATCGGCAAAAACATCGTGGCTGTAGTGCTTGCCTGCAATAACTTTGAGGTCATCGACTTAGGAGTCATGGTACCGGCACAAAAAATAATCGATGAAGCGATTGCGCAGAATGCGGATATTATAGGACTTAGCGGACTCATCACACCGTCACTAGATGAAATGGCCAATTTCGGAAAAGAAGCTGATCGAAATGGGTTGAAGCTCCCGCTTATTATCGGCGGTGCAACAACCTCACGGATTCATACAGCCGTAAAAATAGCCCCTAATTATTCTGGGCCAACTGTCCACGTACTTGACGCATCAAGAAGTGTAAGCGTTTGTACCAATCTGCTGAATGCGGCCACTAAAGATGAGTATATCAAAACTGTTCATGAAGATTATACGAAAACACGCGAAGCACATTTACAAAAACGATCTGACAAGCGTTATGTAAGTATTGAAGAAGCAAGAAAAAACAGGTTCCAAACGGACTGGATGGACTACGTGCCACCAAAACCGACATTTTTTGGAACAAAAGTATTTAATAATTTTTCATTTGAAGAGCTCGAACCTTATATAGATTGGACTCCATTCTTCCATACATGGGAGCTGCGAGGACGCTATCCGAGGATATTAACAGACAAAGTAGTCGGGGTAGAAGCAACTAAATTATTCGACGACGCTAAAAAAATGCTAAGAAACCTGGTGGATAATAATCTCCTCACGGCAAATGGTGTAATCGGTTTCTGGCCAGCTAATAATATTGGCGACGACATCGAGCTTTACACGGATGATTCAAGAACTGAAGTTCTCACAAGGATTCATACGTTGAGACAGCAATCTGAAAAAGTTCCTGGCGAACCACATTATGCTTTGTCGGATTTTGTAGCACCAAAAGATAGCGGTCGCGCCGATTACTGGGGAGGATTCGCCGTTACCAGTGGTATCGGCTGTGATGAACTGGTAAAAGAATATGAAAAAAACCATGACGATTACAATGCCATCATGGTCAAAGCCTTAGCAGATCGTTTTGCTGAAGCTTTTGCTGAGAAAATGCACGAAATGGTACGTAAAGAGTTTTGGGGGTATTCTAGAGAAGAGGAATTCACAAATGAAGAACTGATTAAGGAAAAATACGACGGTATCCGCCCCGCACCGGGCTACCCTGCATGTCCTGACCATACTGAGAAAAGGACGTTATTCGACCTTCTTAACGCCGAAGAAAACGCGGGCATCCACTTAACAGAGAGCTTCGCAATGTACCCGACAGCAGCTGTGAGTGGTTTTTACTTCTCGCACCCTCATTCGCGCTACTTCGGACTAGGAAAAATAGCCAAAGACCAAGTTGAGGATTATGCTATTCGCAAAGGAGCCGACTTAGAAACAGCCGAGAAGTGGCTCAGTCCGAACCTATCGTATTAAAATTTATCAACACGACACAATTGACATATTAATGAAAATAACTGAACATATTCGAAACGCAAAAGGGAAAACATTATTTTCGTTTGAACTGCTCCCTCCGGTTAAAGGGCAGAGCATCCAAAACATCTACAATACCATTGACCCTTTGATGGAGTTCAACCCACCATTTATTGATGTTACCTATCATCGAGAAGACTATATATACAAGGAGCAACCGGGCGGATTACTGCAAAAGGTGGCCTATAGAAAGCGCCCTGGAACAGTGGCCATCTGTGCTGCCATCATGAACAAATATAAGGTAGATGCCGTGCCGCATCTGATCTGCGGGGGGTTCACGAAAGAAGAAACTGAAAACGCTTTGATTGACCTGCAATTTCTAGGAATTGATAATGTTTTGGTACTCCGCGGTGACCCCAGACAAACAGAGAAAACCTTCTACCCGACGCCAGGTGGACATGAATATGCGTCAGACCTACTACAACATGTCGTTGATATGAACCATGGCAAGTACCTCCATGAAAACATTGACGTTGCAACTGATCAAAATACATTTTGTATTGGCGTAGCCGGCTATCCTGAAAAACATTTTGAATCACCGAATATGGAAACAGATTTCAGGTATTTAAAAAAGAAAATTGACTTGGGCGCCGACTTTATTGTCACTCAAATGTTTTTCGATAATGAGAAATACAGATGCTTTGTTGAGAAATGCAGAGAATATGAAATCAATGTTCCGATCATTCCTGGTTTAAAACCCATCACAAGTTCAAAACAACTTATATCTTTGCCAAAAACATTTCATCTCGACTTCCCGCTCGAGCTGAGCGAAGCTGTCAGAGCCTGCAAATCTGAGAAAGAGGTGAAAGAGCTCGGAATCGAATGGCTGATTAATCAAAGCAAAGAGCTGATCAAGATGGGGGCACCTGTTTTACATTTCTATACAATGGGAAACCCAGAACCAACAAAACGAGTTGCGGAAGCTGTATTTTAAACCAAACCGTGTGGAAACGAAAGAACTTAGACGAATTGACGAACATAAACTGCGAAAATTTACGCAAGATGTATTCCTATCTATGGGCTGTTCGCAGCAAGATGCCCAGTTAGCGGCAGATGTCCTATTAAAAGCCGACCTGCGAGGGATAGACTCTCATGGTGTAGCGCGACTGATTGGGTACGTCCGGTTATGGGATAAAGGCCGCATAAACCCAAGCCCACAGATCAAGATTATACATGAAACACCAAGTACAGCCACGGTGGATGGAGACGCAGGATTAGGGCTCGTTGTTGCTCCGCACGCTATGAATATCGCTCTGGAAAAGGCTGACAAAGTTGGTTCCGGCTGGGTCTCTGTAAAGAATTCCAATCATTTCGGGATTGCAGGGTACCATGCCCTGATGGCTATCGAAAAGGATATGATCGGCATGGCAATGACCAATGCTAGCCCTCTGGTAGCACCAACGTTTTCAAAGGAACGGATGCTTGGAACCAACCCGATATGCTACACATTCCCAGCAGGTAAATATCCTCCAATTGTTGTCGATATGGCGACATCTACCGCAGCTAACGGAAAGCTGGAAGTAGCTCAACGAAAACATTTACCGATTCCTTCTGGATGGGTACAAACAAAAGAAGGACAAAATTCGCTTGATGCCGGCGAACTAAAAAATGGTGGTTCACTATTACCCCTTGGTGGTGACCGTGAACATGGAAGCCATAAAGGTTTTGGTCTAAGTTCAGCAGTCGATATTTTCTCAGCAGTACTATCTGGCGCCAGCTATGGGCCGTGGGCGCCCCCATTTGTTGCATTCCTTGAACCTGCTAAAGACCAACCCGGACAAGGACTCGGTCATTTTTTAGGAGCTTGGCGTGTTGATGGATTCAGACCGGTTGAAGATTATAAGCAAAATATAGATCAGTGGATTGAACGTTTTAAAGCAGCAGAACGAATCAGCGAAAACCAATCAGTGATTATACCCGGTGAACCGGAAAACCTCGCTGAGCAGGCAAACCGTCGTGAAGGCATTCCACTAGTCGATGCAGTTATTAATGACCTAAATAGTTTGGCAGATCGTTTTAAGCTCCAACCTATTCGATTTTCATAAAAATCCGATTCCAGCGAACTTTATCAAAGAAGCTTCCCACCTCATCTAAGCTCAGCCAAACAAATAGAGCTTTACCTACAATGTGGTCCTCGGGAACAAAGCCCCATAAGCGGGAGTCCGCAGAGCTATGTCTATTATCACCCATCATCCAGTAGTAATCCATTTGGAACGTATAGCTGTCGGCCTTCTCTGAGTTAATATAGTAGCCATCCGCACGTTGCTCAAAGGTGTTACCTTCATAATCTGTAATAATTTGCTCGTATAAGGGGACGGTAGTACTGTCCAGTGCAACGGTCCATCCCTTTTCTGGTACCACAATGGGTCCAAAATTATCCACATTCCACGGAAAATCGGGATTATGAGGAAAAACCTGTCCATCAAACGCGTTCAACGGAGCGATATTAGGCTTTACGGCTTCCACATTAGCCCAAGAAGAGATGGTTTCAGCCTGCTTGTCCGTCATAGTAAAAACATATTCGGTTTCCGATTGGCGTAAGCCTTCAATCCGCATATCAAATAATGTTTGCGGGTTCAAATCAGTTCCATTCGTTTTTACATAATAACTCGTTTGACTCTCTGGTGGGTTCACTTCTGCTTGCCCATTCACATATACTTTAGAGTCAATGATCCGAAGTGAATCGCCCGGGATAGCAATGCACCGTTTGATATAGTTTTCACGTTTATCTACCGGACGACTCAATGGAGGCAGTCCATCTGGCGGGTAGTTAAAAACCACCACATCGTTTCTTTCAATTTTTTCAAATCCCGGAAGGCGTTTATAATCCAATTTGATACCCTCCCAATAAGCCTTTCCGCCAGTAGGTAACGTATGATGTGAAAAAGGAAATGCTACAGGCGTCATTGGGACACGAGGACCGTAATTGACCTTGCTAACAAAAATAAAATCACCGACCAAAAGACTTTTCTCCATGGAGCCAGTCGGAATCATGTATGCTTCTATCAAAAAGCCACGAATCAGCGTAGCAGCAACCACAGCGAAAATAATCGCATCTGCCCATTCTCTAGTTACTGTCTTTTTGTAAGGGTATTTCTCTTTAAACTCGGCAGTGTTTGATTTGCCCCAATATGTTGTTTTTGTGTCTGTTCCCCATAATGGAAATACTACGAAAGGTAACAAAATTGTCCCGGCATGTTCTAAGAAAGAACGTTTGCCAAAACTTTTCACAAAATCCACATAAATCGTAATAGCGATAAAAATATTTACAATCGGTATCAGCAACAGGATGAGCCACCATGCAGGCCGACCAGTTAGTTGCGCAATGATATATTCACGGTAAAAGGGGATAAGTGATTCCCATCCAGGTCTACCCGCTTTAACGAACATCTTCCATAGTCCGAAATGAACCAAAACAAGGAGGATGATACAAATTACATAACTCATCTATTTTTTTGTTTTTTAAAGATCGAATTTAAACATTTCTTTCACATTGAAAAAGCCTGTTTTATCCTGCAGCCACTCCGCAGCAATTACCGCACCTAAAGCAAAACCAGACCTGCTGTGAGCAGTGTGCTTAAACTCAATTTGGTCTACTTCAGAGCTGTACAGCACTGTATGGGTTCCAGGTACATCTTCTAATCGGTGTGATTCAATCAACAACTGATCATTTTTTGGAATTACTTCTCCTTCTTCACCAACAATATTATTTACCCAACTCTTTTTCACCTCACTGTTTTCAAGGATGCCTTCTGCAATCGTAATAGCTGTACCGCTTGGAGCATCCAGTTTTTGCGTATGGTGAATCTCTTCAACCTGCACATCATATTGCTTGAATGGTTGGATCGCCTTTGCTAATAGCTTATTAATATAAAAGAAAATGTTAACGCCAACACTAAAATTAGAACCGTACAGCAAGGAATGTTCTCCCGCCTCGCAGGTTTCCCGTATTTCTTCGATCCGGTCATACCAGCCAGTCGTCCCAACAACGACTGGCACCCGAGCGTCAAAACACAGCTTAATATTATCTAATACAGAGTCAGGCGTACTAAAGTCAATAGCCACGTCAACCCCCTCGAAATCGTCGACACGAATACTCTCGCGATTATTTTCATCGATAATAAGGGTAACTTCATGATCCCTATCGTGGGCGATCCGTTCGATAATCTGCCCCATTTTCCCGTACCCGATTAAAGCAATATTCATAATCTATATTGAATTGATTAATAATCGCAATATACGATAATATCCTTTTTTTTAAATTAAAACATCAATGAATTGTAATAGCCATTTTTAAGCCGAAAGTGGGTGTTCGCGAAGCATAAAAACCTTGCGGTTGTTGTACAAATGGATCAATACGAAAGCTTAAGTCATCATCGATATCATATCGAAACATTTTTGCATCTACATAAGCGTCTACCAAATTTAGTGCATACAGTCCCAGTCCTACCAAAATAGTCAGATCTCTATTTCGACGATAAAAATCTTTCGCCTGAATCACCCACTCCTGATTAGCCCCGGCATACTTTTCATGTAGGTACTGGTCATTATGCGTTATCCGATACTGGGCTTCCGCGAGCATCTCCTTATAATTTGTTTGGTTAAAGTCATAGGTAAGCACCAACCCAACAATCCCACCATAAATAATGGGCACTTTCCACCAGCGCTTATTAGTTAACTGCCCCCATCCGGGTATAATCGCCGAACGGGTTACTGCCACCCGGGTCATGCGCTCTAACGCCAGACGTGTTGAATCTTTATACACAGAAGGCTCTTCCTCCTTTTTTTTCTTCCGTCTGGTTTTTTCTACGTTTGCATCGGTTGGTAAATTAGTGGTATCCTGCATGTTCAGGCTATCAGTCGAAATGCGTTCTACTTCCTGACGCAAAGAGTCAGGGGTCTGTGCCTGCAAATCAACAACCGAACAAGCAAGCAATAATAGAAATGCAAGGCAATACCGCATTATTTTACCAGTCTAATAGTTCCAGGATACGATTCAGGTCGTCTTCAGAGTTAAATGGGATCTGAATTGACCCTTTCCCTTTATCAGCATTAACATTCAACTTAACACGCGTTGCAAATTTCGTCGCCAGATCATCTTCGATTTTCTGAAACTGGAATGAATGTCCTTTTGCTTTTTTCTTATTGGTTGAAGGCTTCTCTTCTTGCAACGTGCGGACAAGCTCTTCTACTTTCCGAACCGACAAACCTTTGTTTAATATCTCCTGATGTATAAAAAGCTGCTTCTCAACTTCCGGCACACTGATCAGTGCACGCGCATGTCCCATACTGATTTGGTTGTCACGGATCGATGCTTGTATGCTCGGTGGCAATTTTAGTAGACGCAGATAGTTAGTCACCGTTGATCTGTTTTTACTAACCCGCTCACCCAGTTCATCCTGCCGCAAGTTACATTCGTCTATCATGCGTTGGAAACTTAATGCCACCTCAATAGCATTTAGGTTCTCCCGCTGGATATTTTCGATCAGAGCCATCTCCAACATCTGCTGATCATCCGCCGTCCGAATGTAAGCTGGTATCTCCTTAAGCCCGGCAATTTTTGATGCCCGCAACCTCCGCTCACCGGAAATGAGTTGATAGGAATTTGAAGACATCCGTCGCACCGTAATAGGTTGGATCAAACCTTGCAACTTTATAGACTCAGCGAGTTCCTCCAATGCCTGGGCATCAAAGTCTGTCCGCGGCTGAAAAGGGTTGATCTCAATTTCCGATATTTTAACATGACCGATAGAGCCCGTAGACGACCCACGGGTCGGGCTTTGCGACGCATATTCCGCAGATACCGACTGTTCATCCTGTTCGTGTCGCCGATTATCGTTATCATTCAACAAAGCACTAAGTCCTTTTCCTAATCCTGTTTTTCTTTGCTGTGCCATATATTAATTAACCACCTTTGATTGATCCTCTATTTTCCTTAAGCCATTTTTGAGCAAGACTTCCCTTGCTAAATTAAGGTAGTTTATCGCCCCTTTCGAGTTCGCATCATGCATAATCACCGAGACACCAAAACTCGGAGCTTCACTTAGACGCGTATTCCGCTGAATGATCGTATCAAAAACCAAATCGTTAAAATGCGAGCGCACCTCTTCAACCACTTGATTCGATAACCGCAGTCGCACATCATACATCGTCAGCAAAATACCTTCAATCTCCAGATCGACATTCAAACGATTTTGAACTATTTTAATCGTATTTAACAGTTTCCCCAACCCCTCCAATGCAAAATACTCACACTGTACCGGAATAATTACAGAATTGGCAGCCGTAAGCGCATTAATGGTAATCAGACCCAACGAAGGGGAACAGTCAATAATAATAAAATCATACTCCTCTTTCACCTGATCCAGGATGCCTTTCATTTTAAACTCACGGTCCGGCAAATTGATCATTTCTATTTCCGCACCAACAAGGTCTATATGTGCCGGCAAAAGATCCAAATTAGGCGTTTCGGTCGAGCAAATCGCTTCGGCTGCAGGAACATCATTAATAATACATTCGTAAATGCTATTCTTGATCGTACGGGGGTCATAGCCTATGCCAGATGTAGAATTAGCCTGTGGATCAGCGTCGACCAGTAGAGTCCGATATTCCAAAACAGCTAAACTAGCGGCTAAATTTATTGAAGAAGTCGTTTTCCCTACTCCACCTTTCTGATTGGCTAGTGCGATTATTTTACCCATAAATGTAATTTTCCCTACTATAGCTTCTTTTGTTCAAGACCAAAATTATTTAATTCCAATAACTTAAAACTAGCTAATATGATTAACTTCGCTTTAATAGCAATTATTATTTCGCTAAGATACAAAAATTAAAATTTTAACTTCTTTTCTTGGCGGCTATGTTATACACAATTGATAATATGATTACGATAATTTCTGGAACAAATAGACCCAATAGCAACACGTTAAAATTAGCACGATATTACCAAAAACAACTATCAAAATGGGGAGTGGAAAGCACCCTATTATCTCTCGAAACCCTGCCTCCTAACCTTCTTGTTTCGGATCTTTATGGCGCTAGAAGCGACGAGTTTAAAGAAATACTCAACATCATCAATGCGACCGAAAAATTTCTATTTATCATTCCCGAGTATAATGGAAGCTATCCGGGAGCGCTGAAAGTCTTTATTGACGCTTGCGAATTCCCCGCAAGCTTCTACCATAAAAAGGCGGCTTTAGTCGGTCATTCCAGCGGTAAATATGGAAATATTCGTGGCGTCGATCATTTTACCGGTGTCTGCCATTATATGCAGATGCACGTGATGCCGCTGAAGATCCACATTCCTTACATTCGTCAGGAATTCGATGAGAATGGGAATCTTTTCAAAGAGGATACGGTGAAGTTTACGCAAATGCAGATCGAAGCCTTTGCCAGTTTCTAAAGCAAGATACATTGGGAATATCTTGTCCTACTTTCTAGGCGATTTACCTCCTGATTGATTGCTATTCCATCCCTATTTTTGCTCGAAAATAGGGATGGAATAGGGAATCAATTGCATTTCAATTGGCTAAAATGTAAACCAAGTCTAATTCAAATCCGCTTCCGTCAGTTGTGGGTTCACCTCCACACTCGTCATGCTCATCTGAATTGCCGTAGGTAATTGCGGTGTTTTTACGCTCAACGTAGAGGGCATCTTAATACCGTCAAAATCTTTATAGGTTCCGTATTCGATTTCACCGGCGATTGCGCTTTCAGTTTTTACTTTAAGACCGCTTTCTACATCGAAGTAGTCAGTCGTTTTAACAGAACCATTTTCTATAAGAACTTTATAGGCATCCTTTCCATTAACCTGCGTTATTCCATCCAAGGTCAACTTCACACCTTGTTCCTGGTAGGTCAACTCAGGGAAGATCAACTTGGAGGCTTTCATAGCCTCATGCATCTCAGCTGGCATCTCTTGTTCTTGCCCCATGGCTGAAGCCGTTGTTTTCTCCGCGGTAGATTTCATCTTCGAAACCTCCTGACCTCCCATAAATGTCCGTTGCACAAGGATCTGCTTATCTTTATCAATGACAGCAACTTGCGAAATTTTCATTCCTTGAATTTCGCCTTCACCGGTTTGTCGCAACGTTTTAACTGATTGAAGTTTTTCCTTCCCACCAATGCTCTCAATATATTTAGAAATAACGCCATCTACAGTAACATCTGCACTTACGGCCTTCTTCTCCTCCGGATAACCTTCTTTGGTATATCGCTTTACTTCTCCGAACTGAGCAACCTGATCTTCAAACTCCCCTACGTTGCCTACGATAACCAAATAAGCATTATTCGGCTTGATGTATTTCAAAGCAATTTCATTCGCTTCCGAAACACTCACTCCATTCAGGTTCTTTAAATAGTTTTTATAGTAGTCTTTCGGCAAATCATATATCTCTGTATTCAGCGCAAAGCTAGCGATCGTCGAAGGACTCTCGAGCGAGCGACCGAAACTACCCGTTAAATACGCTTTCGCTGCATCGAGCTCCTCTTCGGTGATTGATTTTTTAGTCATCCGGTCTAATTCATAAAAGAACTGGTAAGCGGCACTGTCAGTTACCTCAGTCCGAACGCTGGCATCGGCTGAAAAAGATCCGATGATCTCATCCGGACTTAATGAAGCATACGCCCCATACGTATAGCCTTTTGCTTCTCTCAAGTTCATAAACAAACGCGATGAAGAACCGCCACCCAGTACATAAGACATTAAGCTGGCCGCTATCCGATTTGGGTTGTTATGCTGCATTTCCACAGGGTAAGCAACTGAAATCAAAGATTGGACACTGCTTGGACGGTCTACTAAAATAACCTGGTTAGATGCAGGTCCTTGAACAGCCTCCCATTCGTGCGTTGGAACCTCGCCTTTCTCCCAGTTACTGAAGTATTTCTTAACTAGCTTTTCAGCCTCTGGTTTGGTAATATCACCTACAATCGCCAAATAAGCTATGTTTGGTTTAAAATAGGTGTTATAATAATCTTTAATATCTCCTACCTCTACGGTGGCTACGGTTTCTTCGGTAGCGGCTTCACCGTAAGGGTGATCTTTTCCATATATTACTGCACTTTCCACCACAGACGCGATTGCGCTTGGATCATCTTTAGCGGCTGCTAAGCCTGAAATGGTTTGTTTCTTGATTTTATCAAGCTCAACCTGTGGAAAACTTGGCTTGAACAATACCGCCGAGAATAGCTCTAACAAGCGCTCTTGATGTTTTGTCAAAGATGAGGCACTGGCGGACGTAGAAGATACGTTGATCCGCGCACCGATCTGGTCAATTGCTTCATCCAACTGCTCTTTACTCAGATCTTGCGTACCGCTCATCATTAACTCGCCGACCATGCCAACATAACCAGCTTTGTCACCTTCAAAAACGGGATCTCTATCCAATACCAAAGAGAAGGTTACACGCGGCAATTTATGATTTTCAACAACAAAAACCTTTAATCCATTTGGAAGAGTAAATGTTTCGGCATCACCGATATTAATCGTAGGTGCTGGTCCTGGTTCAGGGTACTGACTGCGATCTACCTGGGCAAAGGCAGTACCGGAAATAACCAGAAAAAAGAATATATATAAACTAAGTTTTTTCATCGTATGCATATTTTTTAATTTCCTAATTGTTAGCTGCCTCTTGAGGTTCTGCAGATTTCGGCAAGTAATGTAAAACCACTCGCCCTTCTTTACCAAAATACTCTTTAGCAACCCTTTGCAAATCTTCCCGTTTCACCTTATTGTATTTCTCCATTTGGTGGTTCACCTCATCGGCGTCGCCGAAATAAACTTTACTTTCAGCCAGGTTTTGTGCAATTCCTGCTACGGATGCATTTTGTGAAACAACCGCATTTTCCACCTGAGCTAACAGCTTCTGGAAATCTTTTTCAGAAACACCTTCTCTTTTTACGCGCTCGATCTCATTATCAATACTCGCTTCTAACGAATCGACGTCAACACCCATATTAGCGATCCCATATAGTAAAAATACACCTCCATCTTCGAGTGTTAAAGGAATAGCCATCACTGCAAGTGCCTTTTGCTGTTTATCAACCAACTCCTTGGTCATTAAAGAACTCTTCCCACCAGTCAAGTAAGTTGATAACATGTCTAGTGCGTAAGCATCAGGATGATCTTTTCTCGGCAAGTTATAGGCTTCAATTACGGCAGGAAGCTGAATATTATCATACACAATGTCTCGGATCTCTTTGTTCCTTCTCGGTTCCGTTACATTCGGACGAGGAATTTCTTTGGTTCCTTTCGGAATTTCCGAGAAATACTTCTTCACCCAGTCTTCTGTTTGTTTATAATCTAAGTCGCCTGCAATACTTAACACGGCGTTGTTTGGCACATAAAAAGTTTTATAAAAATCAATAAACTCACCTAATTTCGCTGCGTTTAGATGCTCCATCGAACCAATGGGAGGCCATTGGTAAGGGTGCTCATGATATGCCCGTTTTAAGACTTCGGGCAATATGGTACCATATGGCTGGTTTTCGTAGCGCTGCCTTCTCTCTTCTTTTACCACCTCACGTTGTGTGTTAACACCTACCGTATCAATCTTTGCCTGCAACATCCGCTCGCTCTCCATATACAAAGCTGTTTCAAGATGATTGGACGGAACCACCTCATAATAATAAGTCTGGTCGCTGGAAGTAAAAGCATTCAGAGTTCCTCCAATCGCTTGAATTTTCTTCATGTACTCTCCTCTACCTATATTTTCGGTGCCTTCGAACAATAAATGCTCGAAGAAATGCGCGAAGCCTGTCCTTTCTGGGTTCTCGTTTTTTGAGCCGACATGGTACAAAACAGATACGGCCACAATCGGTGTCGAGTTGTCCTGGTGCAAGATAACACGCAAACCATTATCAAGCGTAAACTCCTTAAATTCAATCTCATTCTGGGCCTGGGCACTCAATCCCGTCCCAAGGAATATGATCCCTAAGGCATAACCTAGTAGTTTGTTCTTCATTTAATGTAATCTTTATGTTTTCGGTACTGTGCAAAATATGGTTTTTAGACCAACGAGCAAGGGGTTTGTTACATATCGGGAAATTATTCGCTATGTGTGAACATTTTGCTTAATTATTTGTAATATTTTATCTAAATCGTCTTTCGTATTAAAAAAATGGAAAGAAATTCTTATCCCCTGTCCTCTTGGAATACAAATGACCTTCTCGTTTTTCAGAAGTTCAAACAACTTATTATCTCCTTTTATATTAAAGATGCTAGACACTGTCGATCGTTTAGCCGTAATATCGTCTAATATAGAAAGTTCGTTGAACGCGCATTTTGCCTGTATAGAAAGGTTTTTTAATTGCTGTTCTATTTTATCCATGCCAAACGAGGCCAGGAACAACAGTGATTGTTGCAAAGAACCAAAATTCAGCGTATCCAAATGGCCAGGCTCAAAATGAGCGTCTATAGCATTCTTACCTCTTGCTTCAAACTCTTCCGACATTTTTATATTTTGAAACCTTGCGGTGATACGGTTATAAACCTGATCTTTGAACAAGATATATCCATTTCCATAACCGGCTAGCAACCATTTATAACCACTTCCTGCAAGAACATCTAATCCGCTACCTTCAAAATCCATTCTCCCTGCACCACAATATTGTGTCCCATCTGCGATCAATAATAAATCTGGGAAATCACTTTTCAATTGCCGGACAAAGTCTAAACTGAGCGTCAGACCGTTAATATACTGCACCAGACTGAAAGCAAATATGGACGGTCTGTATTTTTTTATAGCCTGATAGATATGCGCTTCGACGTTTTCGTCGACCTTCACGACGCTGATTCGAAAGTTCCGTGCCATGATCGGATGCGAAATTGACGGGTATTCATCATCTAACAACAAGAAGTGCTCATCAGCAGTAAATGTTTCCAAAAAAGCATTAAATGCCAATGAGAAATTTGGCACTAAAAAAGCATGTTCCGCATTAAAAAAGCCTCTAACGGTCTCGCGTACTGACTCAATAAACGATCCTTGCTCTACTCGAAACTGACTTCCGTTTTCATAAAAATCTCGCTCATGTCTCTTCCGCCAGACATGCAAATCAGTTGATAAAATACATGAACTGGCAGTATCAACGTAGGTGCAATCGGTAAGGATTGGGAATATTTCTTTCATCATTTCTAAAAATACTCAATTCTTGATAAGAAAAACTAAACAAAAAAGTTTATTGCCGATTTATCTTTTATTTATTAAGTTTGGGAAAATGAATCAGAATATCACATATCGTTTAACGGAACGCTCTCGAAGTTCGAAGTTGCGGTATCCCTGTTTCATCAAATACCTCATTTTGTAAATACAGGCTACTCGGCACGTATTCATAGACTTAAAACATTTTTATCAAATTTTCCTGTCATTTTTTTTACAACTATTAGAACAGTAATATGGAAACATCAAATAACAACGTAGTATTAAGTGAAGAAGACTACAACATTTTAAGAAATCACGTTACTCCGAATCCGGATAACCCCATGTCACTTGCATACGAACTCAGTCGGGCTAAGGTGGTCAAAAAAGACAAAGTACCGGCCGATCGCGTCAAGATCAATTCATTGGTAACTATTGAGGATCAACAAAGTAAAGTTAAAACGACGGTTACCATTGTTGAGCCGGCGAATGCCGACATGAAACAGCAGAAGGTTTCATTTTTAACGCCGATCGGTTCGGCGCTGATTGGTTTTAAAATTGGAGATGAAGTAGAATGGAAAATGCCTGTCGGAATTCGAAAATATAAAATATTAGAAGTTACTAATCCTTAGCGTCGGTCAAAAACATCTTCTTCACAAATTAAAAAGGCAGAGATATTGGAAATCTCTGCCTTTTTAATTACTTGTTCAGTAAGTATCAATAGTTATTGGGCCATACCACCCTGCCCTTGCTGGCTTTCACCTTGTTTCTGGTCGTCATTACTGATCCCACGTCTTCTCTTTTGCGTTTCTTTGAAATCCATTTTACCAAAGTTCCAACTAAATGTCACCCCAAAGGAACGGAATGGTACACCTACACTCGAATTTTGGGTATAGTTTGGCGTAAAGATCTCGGAATCGAAGAACTTAGTCTCGTTAAATGGATCGATAATATTAACACCGATACTCGCCTTTTTGTCTAGTATCTCCTTCTTGAAACCAAGGCTCCACATATTGAAAGAGGGATTTGTACCTTGGAAAGTGCGGCGAGGTGAATTTAACATAAAGAAAGTCTCGGCAATAAATCCGCTACTCGCAATATTATAGCTCCCACTGATAAATGCACGATACATAAAATGCGTTTCATCAGCCTCTGTAGTCAAATTGCCATTCACACCAGTAGCATCAATGTTATATGTATACAGGTTCAAATTTGTCCTCAGTGTCAAATTTCTGATCGGGTTCACAGAAGCAAAAAGGTTGGTTCCGAAGGATCTGTTCTGACCAATATTATCAAATGTTTGTAAAACGATTGGCTGATTTTCATTGTCAGGGTTATCAATCGTTGTCACCAAACTCTCAATCACGTCATTGGTCAAGCGATAGTACACGGAAGCATTTAAGACAGTCCCCCCCTTGATAAAAGTTGAATAACCTAATTCAAAGTTATGTGACAACTCCGGCTTTAGTTCGGGGTTACCTTGACTTTGATTGATCGGGTCAGATGTGTTTCTAAATGGGTTCAGGTAGAACAAACTCGGACGTTGGATACGTTGGTTATAACTCAACTTCAAACTTGACATCGCACCTAATTTCCGGGAAATAACGGCGCTCGGCAAAATATTTAAATAGTCATTTTCGAAAGCGTCAAAGCTAGCTACAGACTCACCGTTTAATTTGGTATATTCAGCTCTGACACCTGCCATCAATTGATACTTTTCACTAATGGTATAGTTTAAAGATGCATAACCCGCAGCAACGTCCTGATCATAACTATAATCATAAGAACGATTGGGATTGAGCTCATAAGACCCATCAACAAGTTCCCGAATGTCTGACAAACTACTGATATCACGCAAAATAGCCTTAGCACCTACCTCTAAGGTTGCCTTTTCCGCAAAGGGGTGCGCGTAGTCAACCTGCATTGTCAGCTCGTCATTTGTACCATCATTAACCCCCATTTCACTCAGTCGATCACCTTCTGTATATAGAGTTGAATAGTCTGTATTATTTTTATTTCTTGAGAACTGACCGACGATCGCCAACTCTTGCTTTGGCTTGTCAAATTTGTGCGTATAGCCCAGTGACCAGTCAAAACCATTGAAACCTCTATCCTGATCAGAATTGCTCACTAAGTTAGGACTATTAAGATATGTCGAGGTAGAAACACCTTCCATATCCATGCTAAATTTGTTCAACGAGAATGTGGTGTTAAATAGATTGTTTTCATCCAAATCATAATCCACACCGATCGACCCGCGACCACCCAGACGTTGCGCTTCACTTGACCCATTTTGCATCAACGTGGTGGTACCATCATTATCAATTTGTGTAAAACCAATGGTTGTCGTTTGTGGCCATGACCAATGCGCACCTGCATTAGCGGTTACTCCGAATTTCCCCTTACGAAGATTAATGTTTCCATTCGAATTGTTTTGTCTGGTTCCAATTCCGGCGGAAAGTGAGCCATTCACACCAACGATATCCTTCTTCTTTGTAACGATATTAATAATTCCAGAAGTTCCTTCGGCATCGTATTTAGCGGAAGGACTGGTAATCACCTCTACATTGGCAATCTGATCAGCCGGAATCATCTTCAATGCATCACCTACACTGTTTGACATCGCCCCAGAGGGCTTACCATTAATCAGGATTTTGACATTTTGATCACCGCGGAGTGAAACATTACCATCCATATCTACCGATAGCAGAGGAACCTTGCGCAACACATCGGTAGCATTCCCACCAGCTGAAGTAACGTCCTTTTCAGCATTATAAACTAAACGGTCAATTTTATTCTCAATAAGTGGTCTCTCACCAGTAACCGAGACTTCAGACAGTTGAGTCGCAGAAGGAGACAAGAATATTTTTCCAAGCTCTACCGTTCCTGCTTTCACCTCAACCGAAGGAATTGTTTTTTCGATATAGCCTAAGAAATTAACAACTACGCGATAGGTTCCTGCAGGCACTTCATTGACTGAAAAGTTCCCTTGATCATCTGCCAAGGATCCGTTTACGCTCACATCTTTACCTTCTGCAAACAAAGCAATCGTAGCGTAGTCCACCGGCATATTGGTTGCTGAATCGACCACTGAACCAGTTACAGTGCCTTTGGTTTGTGCGTTCACCTGAAGTCCCCATACAGCTAGCAGGGCAAATAGTAGTATTTTTTTCATCTGTGTTTTTACTCTTTGCTCAATTAGTCTCCACGATGGGCGTATTGTTACATCCCTGAGTCAAAAAACAAAGCAACAACTACGTTACACGGACATTTTACTATAAAAGCATCATACTACAATATTGATAATCCGACCTTTAACAATAATAATTTTTTTGGGGGTTTTACCTTCTACATACCGCTGAACATCTTCATTGTCCAGGCTCTGTTTTTCGATCTCAGCGTTTTCCATATCCAATGGAAATTTAATTTTCGCCCGCACCTTACCATTAACAGAAACAGGGTATTCAAATTCGTTTTCTACCAAATACTCTGGATTAAACGCCGGATAGCTTGCATAACTCAAGGTGCCTGCCTGATTTCCAAGTTTTTCCCACAACTCTTCGGTGATGTGTGGAGCATAGGGTGAAAGCACAATACAGAGATCCTGCAAAACCTCTCGTTTATTGCACTTAAGATCAGTCAGTTCATTAACACATATCATAAATGCAGAAATAGAGGTATTGAATGAGAAACGATCAATGTCTTCCTGAACTTTTTTGATAATCTTATGGAGCGACTTTAACTCTGCCGGACTTGCTTTTTCATCCGAAACAGTAAAATTAAAATCAGCATCATGAAAAAGCTTCCAGAATTTGCGGAGGAATTTAAATACTCCTTCTATGCCGTTTGTATTCCATGGTTTACTCTGCTCTAAAGGCCCCAAAAACATTTCGTACATCCGCAGGGTGTCTGCGCCATAAGCTTCAATGATATCATCCGGGCTCACAACATTGAATTTAGACTTAGACATCTTTTCAACTTCATGGCCACAATGGTATTTCCCTCCCTCCAAAACAAATTCTGCGTCTTGATATTCCTTTCGAGAGGCTTTAAACTTTTCTATATTTAAAATGTCGTTTACAACAATATTGACATCAACATGAATAGGTGTAACCTTGTATTGATCTTTAAGACCATACGAAACAAACCGGTTCGTCCCTTTGCCTTCATCATCTATGATGCGATAGACGAAATTCGAACGCCCTTGAATCATCCCTTGATTAATCAATTTTTTAAAGGGCTCTTCCTCGGGCACATAACCCCGGTCTTTTAAGAACTTGTTCCAAAAACGACTGTACAATAAATGCCCAGTGCCATGTTCGGAACCTCCAATATATAAATCTACCGCCTTCCAATAATTAACAGCTTCTTTTGACACAAATTCATCTGAGTTATTTGCATCCATATAACGGTACCAGTACCAGCTAGAGCCAGCCCAACCAGGCATCGTACTCCATTCGTAATCGTATTCCGACTTATATTTCCAGTCTTTTGCTCTAGCTAACGGAGGTTCACCCGTCTCAGTGGGTAAATATTGATCCACCTCAGGCAGAATAAGTGGCAAATCACCCTCCGCAATCAATTGAGGCAAGCCGTTTTTAAAATATACAGGAACGGGCTCTCCCCAGTAGCGCTGTCTGCCAAAAATTGCATCTCGCATGCGATAATTTACCTTTTTCTTCCCTTTGCCTATTTCTTCGAGTTTGACAAGCAATAAAGCCACCGCCTCATCGTAGGTCAATCCATTGATAAGATCCGAATTTATATACCTACCTGTTTTCGATGGGTCAGCTTGCTCTTCAATATTTTGCTGATCGTGGATGGGCACAATTGGTAAATCGAAGTGTTTAGCAAAAAGATAATCTCGCTGATCCCCCGAGGGAACGGCCATAACCGCGCCAGTTCCATAGCTTGCTAAAACATAATCTGCTATCCAGATTGGAACCCGTTCGCCTGACAATGGATGAATCGCATAACTTCCCGTAAACGCACCAGAAACTGTCTTGGTATCAGCCATACGCTCCAATTCAGACTTTTTCTTTGTCGCGGTCAGATAGGCTTGTATTTCATTTTTTTGTTCTTCAGTGGTTAACTCCTCAACCAACTCATGTTCAGGAGCCAATACAAGGAAGCTTACCCCATAGATTGTATCGACACGGGTTGTGAATACCTCGATCTCCTTACCAGTCTCTGTATCAAATGTCACCGATGCACCAACACTCTTCCCTATCCAATTTCGTTGAATTTCAACCAGGGGTTCCGGCCAATCCACTGTTTCCAAGCCTTGTAATAGACGTTCTGCATAAGCGGTTATCCGCATACTCCATTGCATCATCTTTTTTTGCTCAACTGGATAACCACCTCGCTCCGAAACTCCACCAACAACTTCATCATTCGCTAAAACAGTGCCTAAAGCTGCGCACCAATTCACCGAGCTTTCTTTCAAATAAGCTAATCTATATTTCAAAAGCTCTTTTTGCTTTTCCTCATCAGAAAATGCAAGCCATTCGCTGGATGTAAATTGCCTGGTATTATCATCGGCTACCGCATCAATCACTTCACTTCCGTTCTTTTCAAAATGCTCGATTAAAGAACTTATTGGCTCTGCCTTATCGGTTGTTTTATCATACCAAGAATTAAAAAGCTGCATGAAGATCCATTGTGTCCACTTATAATAGCTTGGATCACTTGTACGCACCTCTCTGCTCCAGTCATAGGAAAACCCTATTTTGTCCAACTGAACCCTATAACGATCAATATTTTGCTGTGTGGTAATCGCTGGATGCTGACCAGTTTGTATCGCGTACTGCTCAGCCGGTAAACCAAAAGAATCATAACCCATTGGGTGCAGCACATTAAATCCTTTTAACCGCTTATATCTACTGTACACATCAGAAGCTATATACCCCAAAGGATGTCCCACGTGTAACCCGGCGCCTGAAGGGTAAGGAAACATATCCAAAACATAATATTTTGGCTTTTCAGACGTATTATCTACTTTGAAAGTGTTATTGGTGGCCCAAAATTTTTGCCATTTATGCTCTATTTCGTTAAATTGGTAATCCATTCTATTATATTTTCCTTTACTGGCAAAAATAGAATTTTTTTATGGCATTGATAGTTTTTGAATATGGATTGTCTTTTTCTCACATCATTTAGTTAATTTCGCATTTTAAATCTGTGATATGGAAGAATTTGAAGTTAGTACCACGTCAAGAAAAACGAAATCAGTTTATATTTCTACTGTAATCAGTATTGCTCTGGTGCTGCTTATGACAGGTTTATTAGGGCTTATCTTGGTTCATGCTAAAAACCTTTCGAACTACGTTAAAGAAAATATTGTTTTGAACGTCATCGTCAACGGTGATGCAAAAGAAGCTGAGGTTCTAAACCTGCAGAAAGAAATCAATGCGGATAAATATGTTCTCAAGACTCAATACATCAGTAAAGAACTTGCCGCAAGGAACCTTCAACAAGATTTGGGTGAAGATTTTGTTCAGTTTCTGGGTTATAATCCGTTATTATCGTCGATCGACGTATACTTAAAAGCTGAATATGCTAACAAAGACAGTATCGATGTCTTCACTGAAAATTTATCTGAAAAAGCAATGGTCCAAGAGGTAGTTTATCAGGAATCATTGATTGACATGGTAAATAAAAACATTCGTATAATCGGTTTAATTATATTGGGTTTTGCTTGTATTCTTCTGATTATTGCTGTTGCTCTAATTAATAATACAATCCGTCTTGCCGTCTATTCACAACGCTTTCTTATTAAAAGCATGCAAATGGTCGGCGCAACCAAAAGTTTTATCCGTAGCCCGTTTATTGGCTATGGTATTGTTCATGGTTTATTAGGTGCGATCATTGCCATCATCATGTTGCTTCTGGTGTTGTATTTTGGTCAGCAACAGATCCCTGAACTCATAATCTTAAGAAATTACTTTGAATTCGCACTGATATTTGTTGGAGTTGTCATTCTTGGTATCCTTATATCCGGACTCAGTACATACTTTGCCGTGTCAAAATACTTACGCTTAAGAATGAACGACTTATATAGATAAGATCATTATGGCTCAAAACATGAAAGATTCTCAGACAAAAAACAAATCTACCGGAATGGTATTCGGTAAGATCAATTATCAGCTAATGATTGCCAGTGTAGTCGTTGTCTTCATCGGGTTCATTCTTATGTCAGGCACAACCGATATTTACAGCTTTACCAAAATCACGTTAGCTCCGATTGTGGTTATTGCTGGTTTTGCTCTCGGATTTGTAGCAATACTAAAAAAACCAAAACGCGATTAACATATGAGTTTATTTGAAGCCTTGGTCTTGGCCATTGTAGAAGGGCTGACTGAGTTTTTACCGGTTTCCTCCACCGGGCACATGATTATTGCCACTTCCTTACTTGGCATGGAATCGACGCCTTTTGTAAAGTTATTTACTGTAGCCATCCAGTTAGGAACGATCCTTTCGGTCGTTGTTTTATACTTCAAACGTTTTTTCAAATCGCTTGATTTTTACTATAAACTATTTGTGGCTTTCTTGCCCGCGGCTGTATTGGGACTGGTTTTCAGTGACCTGATCGATAACATGCTAGAAAGCCCTATGACTGTTGCTGTTTCATTAGTTATCGGTGGGGTTATCCTTTTGTTTGTTGACAAATGGTTTAACAACCCCAAAATAGATGATTCTGATGAGATATCCTATGCAAAAGCATTCAGGATCGGTCTATACCAGTGTTTAGCCATGATACCCGGCACTTCTCGTTCCGGGGCAAGTATCGTTGGGGGTATGGCCGAAAAGTTAAGTCGAAAAGCAGCAGCTGAATTCTCGTTTTTCCTTGCTGTTCCAACGATGGTCGGAGCTACGGGAAAAAAGCTGATCGACTACTTCATGGATGGTGGACAGCTTAGCTCCAACGAAATCAATGTTCTTGTTATAGGCAATGTGGTTGGTTTTATTGTTGCCATTATTGCGATTCGATCGTTTATAGGCTTCTTGACAAAACATGGATTCAAACTCTTTGGTTGGTATCGAATTGTTGTAGGATTAGTGATTATCATTTTATTATTAAGCGGACATAGCTTAAGTGTTGTTTAAAGATGCATTCAAAGCAAAAAGACTTTCCCGAGTTTGATTTTCAAGCGGGTGAGATATTGTTGGTTGACAAGCCTCTCCGTTGGACAAGCTTCGATGTGGTGGGAAAGATTCGAAACACCATCAAGCCACTCAAAGTTAAGGTTGGACATGCAGGGACACTCGATCCACTCGCAACAGGTCTCCTCGTGCTCTGTACCGGAAAAAAGACAAAAACAATTGATCTGCTACAGGCTCAAGAAAAGGAGTATATTGGTACGATCTATTTGGGTGCCACAACGCCTTCCTATGATCTGGAAACTGAAATCGATCAGAGATTTGACATTAACAATATTACCGACACGAAAATATATGAAGCCGCACAGCAATTTGTCGGAGAAGTGCAGCAATATCCGCCATCACATTCAGCTATAAAGATTGGTGGAGAACGTCTATACGAAAAAGCTCGACGTGGCGAAGAAGTTGAGCGCAGACCAAGGACTGTTAATATACATTCCTTCGAAATTACAGACATCGCTCTCCCATTGATCAGCTTTAAAGTGATCTGTAGTAAAGGCACTTATATACGTTCACTCGCTAATGATTTGGGAAGAGCACTCCATAGTGGCGCATATCTACATTCTTTAAGAAGAACAAGGAGTGGTGAATTTTCAGTTGAAGATGCATATGAGGTTCAAGAGCTAGTTGATCATATCAGGGAAAATAAAGTGAAAGAGATATGAAGATCTACAGGAATATAGAGGACTTTATACCGATCGACAATGCAGTAGTTACTATCGGAACTTTTGACGGCGTGCACATCGGACACCAAAAAATATTGGCTAGTTTAGTGGAAAGTGCGAGAGATATCAAGGGTGAAACGGTTATGCTTACCTTTTTCCCGCACCCACGCATGATTCTCCATCCTGAAGACGATAGCCTTCGTTTAATTAGCACAATCGAAGAAAAAGCTCGCAATCTTGCAGCTAGCGGACTTGATCATCTGATTATTACGCCTTTTACACGCGAATTTTCTCTACAAAGTCCGGAAGATTATATCCGCGATGTTTTAGTAAGCAAGATCGGACTTAAGAAAATCGTTATCGGATACGACCATCGCTTTGGAAAAGATCGTACCGGCTCTTTACCCGACTTACTAGCTTATTCAAGTATGTACGGATACAGCGTACAGGAAATTTCAGAGCAGGACATTAACGAAGTTACTGTTTCATCAACAAAAATACGGGAGGCCTTGATTAAAGGGCAAATTGAAATTGCAAACAAATACTTGGGTTACCCTTATGAACTTACCGGATTGGTAGTCATGGGTAAACAAATCGGTAGAGACATCGGTTACCCAACTGCTAATCTTCACATCGAAGAGAACTATAAACTTATTCCCGCTTATGGCATCTATGCAGTAGAGGTCAGCATCGTTGATAATATCCAAGTGAAAGAAGGTCTATTCGAAAGCCATGAGGATATTGAGACTTTCAAAGGGATGGGTTATATTGGTACTCGTCCGACCGTAAATGGCATTACGCGAAGTATTGAAGTACACCTCTTTGACTACAGTGGCAATCTTTATGGCAAATCGCTCCGCGTCAAGTTTTTACATTTCATTAGGCATGATATCCGCTTTGATCAATTAGAAGACATGATCCAGCAAATTACAGAGGATGAAAAAAAAATAAGGGAAATGTTAAATTGCTAGGTCATGAAACCTAGCAACTAATTTATTGACTAGAGCTACTTAATTATTGCTTAATAAACTGTACAGATGCCTGAATATTGATGCGGTCACCCACCACAACGGAGCCCGCTTCGGTAACAGCGTTCCACACGAGACCAAAATCTTTTCGATTGATCTTACCGGTGACTTCAAATCCAACTTTAAAATTCCCATAAGCATCGGTCACACTGCCTCCATACTCAGCATTTAGCTCAATCTTCTTTGTTATATCCTTTACGGTCAGATCTCCTTCAAGAACAAATTCTTCATTTCCCATAGCTCTCACAGAGGTTGAAACAAAGCTGATTGAAGGAAAATTTTCAACATCGAAAAAATCGGCGGATCGAAGATGGTCATCCCGCTGTTGCTGGTTCGTATCCACACTAGCCGCATCAATCGAAAATGCAACTTTTGCAGATTCAAAGTCTGCTTCGTCGTTACTTTCTACCGTACCATCGAACGATCGGAAATGACCAGAGACAGTAGAGATAACGAGGTGCTTTACTTTAAAATTAACTTCTGAGTGTGTGGGATCAAGCGCCCATTTGGTAGCCATAATAACAAAATTAAATTATCAATATCAATCCACAGCAATACATCAGTTTTTCACTGTTACTGCTGACATAAACACAAACAGAAGAAGAGTATTTTTGTTTAATTTAATTGAATTCCATAGGTTATTTCGACGCCACCTGCCACCAGCATATCGTGTACTGAACAATATTTTTTTACGGCAAGCTCTGCGGCCTTCTGAGCTTTCTGCTCATCAATATCTCCCGTAAGGAAAAACTGGATATGTATATCCGTAAAAATATTAGGCACGGCTTCCCTTCGGTTGCCAGTTACTTTAATATTCACGTCGACCACTGCCTGTCGTTGTTTCTTTAAGATACTCAATAAATCCAACACACTGCATGAACCCAAAGCCATTAAAACCAGCTCCATTGGTCGCACACCTAATTCCTCACCACCAATATCTGGTGAACCATCGATATGGACGGTAACCGGTGAACTAGCCGCCGATGCCTCGAAATGTACCGCCTGATTAACTCTTTTGATATTAACTTCCATAATTATTTACTCCTATCAAGTGCTTGTAATAGATCATTTTTAATATCGTCCACATCCTCCAATCCGACAGATATCCTTACCGTTCCGGGAAGAATACCCAGATTCAAACGCTCATCCTCTTTCAATTTTGAATGCGTAGTCGATGCCGGATGAGTAATAATAGTCCGGGAATCACCTAGATTGGAAGTGATTAAAACCATCTCCAGAGCATCCATAAAACGCTTCGCACGTTCATATCCACCTTTTACAATAAAAGTTACGACCCCGCCGCCCAGCTTCATTTGCTTTTTTGCCAGCTCATACTGAGGGTGTGAGGGCAAAAAGGGGTAGCGGACAGATTCTATTTCATCATGAGCTTCCAATGCTTCTGCAACGGCAAGCGCATTGCTGCAATGGCGATCCATCCGTAGCGGAAGTGTCTCTAGGCTTTTAGATAATATCCATGCGTTAAACGGCGACATAGCAGGGCCGGTATGGCGGATAAAGAAAATCATCTCGTTAATCAAGTCCTGCCTACCGGCTACTACACCACCCAATACACGGCCTTGTCCGTCCATATACTTTGTCGCTGAATGACTCACCAGGTCAAACCCATACTGTAATGGCTTCTGTAAATAAGGTGTCGCGAAACAATTATCAATACTCAATATAATATGGGGATACTTCTTTTTAAATCCACCCAGCCATTCCAAATCCACAAGCTCCAACCCAGGGTTTGATGGCGTCTCCAAGAATATCATCTTCGTATTTTCCTGGATCGCACCCTCCCATTGCTCAGGTTTTGATGCATCCACATAGGTATGTGTAATCCCCCATCTCGGAAATAGCTCGGTAAAGAGTTGATGTGTTGAACCAAAAATGGCTCTAGAAGAAACGATGTGATCGCCACTCCTTAATAAAGCAGCGAATGAAGCAAATACAGCTGCCATTCCTGAAGAAAATGCTAAGCCAGCTTCTGCACCTTCCATTACACAAACCTTGTTGATAAACTCAGAAGTATTCGGATTGGAATACCTGGAATAAATAATCCCGTCTTGTTCATTCGCAAAAACAGCACGGCACTGTTCCGCATCATCAAAGATAAAACTGGAGGTTAAATACATAGGAACCGAATGTTCCCTATTTTGAGAACGAGGAAACTGTTCCCGGATAAGCTTGCTTTCGTCTTTCATTAAAGTTAATTAAAACAAACAGACCGCCGAGCAACATCACCAAACGATCTGTTTGTATTCGTCCAAATTTAATGAAAACATTAAATCTTGAATAGATTTTTTAAAGATTTCGTGCGCTTTAGTCTAAAAATTTAGTCAAACATCAAAGCACCTACGGTAAGGTTTGTCCGACTATCGATCAATATAGCCCCTCCTGTTGCTTTATTATTAGCATAAGAATCAATCGCAAGTTCATCTGCAGACCGTAAAGAGATTCTGCCGATATCGTTAAGCCCAAAACTATCTGCTGCAACTTCCTCTAGCGTATTAATATTAATTTTATGGTGAACATCTCGTATCTTCACTCTAGACACCTTGCTGTTAACCTGCAATAAATAAGTCTGTGAAAGATCAAGCGGGCGTGTATCCATCCAACAGATCGAAGCCTCAATACCTTTTGTCAAGTTGGGACTTTCTCCACTCGCCGTCACAATCAAGTCGCCGCGACTAATATCTAAATCATCTGTTAATCGCAAAATCACTGACTGCCCTTCACTAGCCACATCCAACTGTTCGTTATTAAGTTCAATATGAGAAATCGCGGTGTGGAAGCCCGAAGGCAGAAGAATCACTTTATCACCCACTTTAAATGAGCCACCAACTACCCGACCAGCATAGCCTCGATAATCATGCAATTCATCCGTCTGCGGCCGCACAACCCATTGTACCGGAAACCTGCCGATATCAACGGCTTTTCCTTTTTCCACCTCGACTGTTTCTAGGAAATGAAGCAATGATTGTCCCTCATACCAAGCCATATTCGTTGATTGCTCCACAATATTGTCTCCTCGCAATGCACTAACAGGGATAAAATCGATGGAAGGAATCGAAAGCTTCTTCGAAAAACGAAGATAATCCTCCTTAATTTTTTCAAAAGCAAGGCGATCGTAATCGACCATATCCATCTTATTTACGCATACCAATACATGCCGGATCTGAAGGAGCGACACAAGAAATGTATGTCGAATAGTCTGCTCAATAACACCTTTTCTCGCATCAATTAAAATAATTGCTAAATCAGCCCCCGATGCACCAGTCACCATATTGCGGGTATACTGAATATGACCAGGTGTATCAGCAATAATAAACTTACGCTTATCTGTCTGGAAATATTTATATGCAACGTCAATCGTAATTCCTTGTTCGCGTTCAGCTTTTAGACCATCAGTCAAAATAGCTAAATCGACCGTACCGTCATCATTCTTACGATTAGCATTCCGAATCGCCTCCAATTGATCTTCTAAGATTGAATCTGTGTCATATAGCAATCGACCAATCAACGTACTTTTCCCATCATCAACACTCCCCGCCGTTATGAATTTTAATATATCCATTATTAATTTTTTATCGTATCCTAAAAATAACCACCTTTTTTCCTGTCCTCCATCGCTGCCTCTGAAACCTTATCATCCATCCGTGCACCACGTTCAGAAATACGCGAACTGCTGATTTCCTCGATCACTCCGTCAATATCAGCTCTATCGGACTCCACTGCAGCGGTACAGGTCATGTCACCGATCGTTCTGAAGCGTACGTTTTTCCTGACAATTTGGTCTTCATGATCCATATTCAGGCTCGGATCCGCAGTCATCCACTGACCATTCCGTAATATACAGTCGCGTTCATGCGCAAAATACAACGACGGGATTTCAATATTTTCTCTTTTTATGTAATTCCACACATCCAGTTCAGTCCAGTTACTTATCGGGAATACACGTACATTTTCACCCTTTTGAATACGTCCGTTAAAAATACTCCATAACTCTGGACGCTGTCTTTTAGGATCCCATTGACCAAACTCATCCCTCACCGAGAAAATACGTTCCTTTGCTCTTGCCTTTTCCTCATCTCTCCGTGCCCCGCCGATACACGCATCAAACTGATGTTTTTCTATTGTTTCCAATAGTGTTACTGTCTGCAGCGGATTTCTGCTGGCATTCTTGCCTTTTTGCTCAACCGCCCGACCTTCGTCAATAGCATCTTGTACTAAACCAACAACCAGTTTTTCCCCTAGTTCTTCGATTAGTTTATCTCTAAACTCAATTGTTTCCGGGAAATTATGTCCAGTGTCAATATGTACCAAAGGAAAAGGAAATTTACCCGGTCTAAAGGCCTTTTTTGCCAAATGCACCAGCGTAATTGAATCTTTCCCTCCAGAAAATAAGAGAGCGGGTCTCTCAAACTGTCCGGCCACTTCCCTTAGGATCGATATCGCTTCTGCTTCTAAATGATCTAAATAATCCATTCTTCTATATTGTATCTACTTATTTATTACTTTATAACACCAACTAAGAGGCAGCACTCGTTATGTGAAGTCCACATTCTTTTTTACTCTGATCTTCCCACCACCATCGACCGGCACGAAAATCTTCACCTGGCTGTATCGCCCGTGTACAAGGCGCACAACCAATACTTGGGAATCCTTTATCGTGCAAGGCATTATAGGGTACATTATTCTCCCGTACATAATCTTTCACATCGTTCAGCGACCAAAAGAATATTGGGTGAACCTTAATCAACTGATGCACTTCATCCCATTCCACCCAATTCATCTGTTCACGATTCGCGGACTGATCCGCCCGAATACCTGTAATCCATATTTTTTTTCCTTTCAGCGCCCGATTCAATGGTTCAACCTTCCGAATCCCACAACACTCTTTTCTATTTTCTACAGACTCATAAAAGCTATTTGGCCCCTTTTCGCTTAACATCGCCTCCAGTCTTACCCGATCCGGATAATAAACCAATATATTTTTTTTATACCGTTCTCTTACTCGATTCCAGACCGAATATGTTTCTTTAAAGAGCCGCCCCGTATCCAGAGTAAAAACATCAATCGGCAGATCCTCTGAGAATATCATATCCGTTATCACCTGATCCTCCCAACCAAAGCTCGTTGAAAAAGCTATTTCACCTCTAAATTCTTCACCTAACACCCTTAAAACCTCTTGGGGTTGTTTTCCTTTAATCAATTTCTCGACATGTTCTATTTGGCTCATATCTACTTAATTTGGGATGCCTCACCATCATGATTCACAACTTTGTTCTCGACTAATCCGGCTGTCAGTTCGTTTAACTTTCTAACCTTGTAAGTAAAATCACCTTTCAACGACTCTCGAATCGCGTGTAGGTTATCCAATATTTCCTCAATCTCCTCAGGCAGACATTCGTTCAATACCTCTTTCAGTCTTTTCGCCAATGTTGGCGATTTTCCATTCGTTGATATACCAACCTTTAAATTCCCTTTTTTCACAATCGATCCCAAATAGACATCACACAGGTCAGGTGTATCAGCAACATTCAACAAGATTCCTCTTTCTTTCGCCAGCTCATAAATATATTGATGCAATTGATGATCATCAGTTGCCAAAACTACAAAAGTCATCCCATCCAGATCACCTTCGATAAATGGTCTTTTTACGATTACTACATGAGGATGCTGATCTGCTAGCGATTGAAATTCTGACGAAACAGCTGTAGCGACAACTTTTATACGCGCCTTCGGGGTATTATTCACTAAGGCTGTCAACTTTTCCAAACCCACATTCCCCGCGCCAACCAGCAAAGTATGAAAGTTTTGAAGTTTCAAAAACACAGGAAAGAGATCATTCGACTTCACTTCCGTTTTCTTATTTTTCACTGTTTCAGACATGAACAAGTTCATTATTTGTTATTTTCTCTTTGTATGCTTCATGCAACGCGACTACATTTCCGACGACAATTACAGCGGGCGAGCCAATATACAACTCTTCTGCTTTCTTTTCAATCGAGCAGATATCGCCCATCACGATCTTCTCGTCCGGCATTGCTCCATTTTGTATAATAGCAATGGGCAAATCACCTTTTCCCTCTTTTTTGTAGACAGTCACGATCTCCCCTAACTTTTTAATCCCCATTAAAATCACCACAGTCGCCGATGTCTTAGCCGCCGCATACACATCTCTCGAAATCTCCCCTCTACTCGTCGTCCCAGTAATTACCCAAAAACTCTCCGTCGTACCCCGATTTGTAATAGGAATCCCCAACAAGCCCGGAACGCCGATTGCGCTCGAGATACCAGGAACAACCTCCGTCGGGATATCAAATTTCCTTGCAAAGTCAATTTCTTCAAAACCACGACCAAAAACAAAAGGATCCCCTCCTTTTAGGCGAACTACATGACCATGAGACAATGCATAGTCCACCAGCATTTGATTGATCTCCTCCTGTCTATAGGCATGATTGCTCGCTCGCTTCCCAACAAATATTTTACAAACCGCTTGGGGGCAGTACTGTAATAGCTCTTCATCAACTAACGCGTCGTATAATACAACGTCTGCCTTAGCCAAAGCCTTTAATCCACGCAAGCTTATTAAATCTGTGCCTCCGGGGCCGGCACCTACAAGCGTTATCTTTGATGTCTTTGTCATCCTAATCCGTAATGCTGGCCAAATCTCTAACCCGAGAAATCGCCTGATAAAACTCTTTCGCTTCCTCCAAATATGCATTGGCAAATTCTTGCGTTGGCTCATTCGCTTTAATCTGTAAAACAATATTCGAAAAGCTATCCCGTACAGGGAACTCTCCCGTTTTCACAAAATGCTCATCGAAACCATCGATAATCGACACATGCGAATTTCCGTTAACCCCTTTGTCCAATAACAGTGCCTTTGCACCGCTGATGAATACGCTATACGCATGGAAAATCGAATCGGCCCAGGCCTTATTCTCAAAGCTTTCTGTTGCCCATATAAATTTCTCTTCCGTCTCAAACAGAAGCGTAGCAACCAAGTCAATGACTACTCCCGCACATTCACCAATGCCAATCTCTTTCTGGTAGTTTTCTTTTTGGCCCCAATCCACAAATTCTTCTTCCGTAATTGTAGTAAGATCAGCCAAGGGTTTCAATAATCGATAGAAATAATCTTTAGTTTGACGATCGTAATAGTCATGATAAAGTTCAGCCTCAGTTGCATGCTCTTGATAATCGTCAATCAGCACCCTTAACACTTGAGTTACCCGCTTCGACGGCACCTTGATTACCCGGTCAGCTGCCCGACCAAATCCGCCGCCCAATTTCGCTCCCCCTAACATCACCTGCGCTGCGGGAACGACCGACTTTCCGGCTTTCAATGAACTTCCATGGAAACCGATATGTGCCAGACTATGCTGACCGCATGAGTTCATACATCCGCTGATCTTTATTTTAAGGTCACGATTATAGACCAAATCAAAATATTCAGTAAGAATCAGATTCTCCAATACCCTTGCCATCTCCGTACTGTTCGAAATACCTAAGTTACAGGTATCTGTACCGGGACAAGTGGTAATATCAGCCACACTATCAAAACCCGGCGATGCCAAGTCAATCTCGCATAATAGATTATAAACATGAGGCAAACCTTCCTCTTTGATATACTTTAACAGAAGACCCTGATTTTGGGTAACGCGGACTTCATCAGCAGCGTAGCCCTCCAAACCAGCTATCAAGGTTCGCGCTTTCGCGGTACTGATATCTCCGGTGGGCACTTTCACATACACCGAAAAATATCCTTCTTGCTTCTGCTCGTGAACATTTGTTTTTCGCCATACCTCATAAGCCGATCGATCTTCAACATCCTCGGCAGCAATACCTTCATAAGATGGCAAGTTCGGAGCTTTTACCTTGTTCCGGTCTATTTTGTAAGTTTTTGACTTCAGCGCCGGATACTCCTGTTCGATCAGCTCCAAAACGGCTTCAAGGCCAAGTTTCTGAATCACATATTTAAAACGCGCCTTATTACGATTATTCCGCTCTCCAAGTCGACCAAACACCCGTATCGCCGCTTCTGCAAAAGGAATAATTTGATCTTCATGAAGAAAATCGTGAACCAAGAAACCCACCATCGGCTGTGCTCCAAGTCCACCACCCAGCATAACACGAAAACCACGTTCTTCCACGCCATTTATCGTCCTTATTTGTGGCACAAAACCGATGTCGTGAATATAGGCAAATGCCGAATCTTTTTCACTGGATGAAAAACCCAATTTAAACTTTCTACCAAGCTCCTGACAAATCGGATTACGGACCAGGTATTCAAACATCTCCCGCGCATACGGTGAAACATCAAAAGGTTCATCTTTGTCTATCCCAGCTTCGGGCGAGGCAGTCACATTCCGCACCGTATTTCCACAAGCCTCACGAAGCGTAATATCATCTTGAGCCAATTCTGCCCATAGTTCTGGCGTACGGTCAAGACTAACAAAGTGTATCTGTATATCCTGACGCGTGGTCAAATGAAGGTTCTTGATCGCATATTCGTCCGAGACATCCGAAATTTTCAGCAACTGCTTAAAACTTGCCTGTCCAAATGGAAGTTTAATTCGTACCATTTGAACCCCCGGTTGTCTTTGCCCGTAAATTCCGCGAGCCAGACGAAGACTCTTAAATTTGTCTTCATGGAGCTCTCCATCTCGGAACATTCGAATTTTCTTATCTAGTTCAATAATTTCCTTTTCTACAACAGGATTTTCTAGTTCACTTCGAAAACTTAACATTTGGCAAAATTATAATTCAAAAAAAAAGGCCCTTGACTGAAAGAGGCCCTACTAATTATTTCACAATATATGCATCCATTGCTTAGCCTCTTTACTCAAAGAAGACACATCATATTAAGCCATGAATTCATATCAACGATTTTCATAATTCAAAGATATACATAATTCCTATGTATTTAGTATACTTTATTTAAAAAAACAACAACGCCCCTTATAATAGGCTTATTTACAGACAAATAAATTTTATATGTTTTGAATTCTAGAGTTTTCCCGATCAATCATATCTGCAATGCTCGTGTCATTGAGAATCTGCAGCATCGCGTCACGGACCTCAGCAAAAGTGTCCCTAATACCACAGATTTCCTCCGAAATACACTCATCACATTTCCGATAGAAATTCAAACTCACACAAGGCAATAAAGCAATAGGGCCGTCCAATAGCCGGATAACCTGCGTCATCCGAATATCCTTGGGATCTTTGTTCAAACTATACCCTCCTTTCGCCCCTTTAATACTATAGAGAAGTCCAGCGTTCCGAAGTTCAATCAGAATCTGCTCCAAAAATTTCTTCGGAATCTGTTCTTCCGTCGCAATTTTCATAATCTGCACAGGCTCTTTGCCATAATTCTTCCCAAGAAAGATAAGGGCTTTGATCCCGTACTTGGATTTTTTTGTTAACATACTCATCAGATTCCTTTCTTCGTTACTTAAAATAAGGGGCCAAGTATTGCCCGGTATAAGACTCTTTGCAATTTACAATATTTTCAGGAACCCCCTCAAAAACAACCGCTCCTCCTCGCTCTCCTCCTTCCGGACCAATATCGATGATCCAATCGGCACATTTAATCACATCCATATTGTGTTCAATAACCAAAATGGTATTACCTTGTTCTAACAGAGCGTTAAACGACTTCAAAAGCTTTTTGATATCATGAAAGTGCAATCCGGTTGTCGGCTCATCGAAAATAAACACAGCATTCTTACTTTGATTACCCTTAACCAGAAAAGAAGCCAGCTTAATTCGCTGAGCCTCACCACCTGACAAGGTATTTGAAGACTGTCCCAGTTTGACATAACCCAAACCCACGTCTGCCAATGGCTGCAATTTTGCAATAATTTTAGGTTGCTCTGAGAAGAAGTCGATTGCCTCGTCAACCGTTAGATCAAGAACATCACTAACCGATTTATCTTGATAAGTCACGTCTATGACGTGCTGCTTAAAACGTTTTCCATTACAAGCTTCACAAGGAAGAAAGATGTCGGCGATAAATTGCATTTCTACTTTAATCTCCCCTTCTCCCTGGCAAACGTCGCAACGGCCGCCGTCCACGTTAAATGAAAATGAAGCCGGTTTTAACCCCATGGCTTTTGCAGCCGGCAAACCTGCATAGAGCGCGCGAATCTCATCCCAAGCCTTCACGTAGGTAACCGGGTTTGATCGTGAAGAACGACCGATGGGATTCTGATCAATTAATTCAACTCGTTCAACCTGCTTATAATCGCCACCAAGCTCATTGAACAAACCTGTTTTTTCATTAGCATATCCACCGATCACTTTCTGCAAAGCCGGATACAGTATTTGTTTAACCAAAGAAGTCTTACCTGAACCAGAGACGCCCGTTACGACCGTAAAAACACCAAGCGGAAATTTAACGTCGATATTCTTCAAGTTATTCTGCCGTGCACCCTGAACCTGGACATAGGCATTCCACTTCCTCCGATAATCAGGGATCTCAATTTCCTCCTTACCGCTCAGATAACGACCTGTATAACTTTCGTCCGACTCAATAATCCCTTCGTAATCACCTGCATAAACCAATTCACCCCCATGTGAACCCGCTTCAGGACCTATATCGATAATATAGTCAGCAGCCTGCATCATCTCCTGCTCGTGTTCGACTACTACTACTGAATTTCCAATATCACGGAGTGATCTCAGGACAGAGATCAACTGATTTGTATCTCGCGGATGCAAACCAATGCTGGGCTCATCCAGCACATAGATAGACCCTACAAGTGAACTCCCCAACGAAGTTGCCAAGTTGATACGCTGCGACTCTCCACCTGAGAGCGTATTTGACAAACGGTTCAATGTCAAATACGACAAACCTACATTGGTCAAAAAACGTAAGCGATTGGTTATTTCTGTCAGCAGTCGCTTCGCAATCTTACTTTCTGTTTCGGAAAGCTCCAGTTTCTCAAAAAACTCAAGACTGCGATCAATCGGCAAAAGAACCAAATCAACAATCGACATCCCATTGATTGTCACATAAGCCGCATCCTTCCTCAACCGAGATCCCTTACATTCGGGGCAGTCTGTTTTTCCCCTATATCTCGATAGCATTACCCGGTACTGTATCTTATACGTATGCTCCTCCAGATCTTTAAAAAATGCATTGAGCCCTTTAAAATGCTTATTCCCCGTCCACAACAATTCTTTCTGCTCTTCATTCAGATCCTCATAGGCTCGGTGGATTGGAAAATCAAACTTCAACGCATTATCGATCAACTTCTTTAACCAGACTCCCATTTTTACACCGCGCCAAGGAGCAATAGCACCATCGTAGACAGATTTACTCTTATCAGGAATCACCAGATCAGGATCAATACCAATCACCTTCCCATAACCTTCACAGCGAGGGCAAGCTCCATAAGGGTTATTAAAACTAAAGAAATTCGGCGTGGGCTCTTCAAACATCATCCCATCACGCTCGAATAAATCACTGAAGGTATGCTCCTCACCATTAAACTCGACGATACACTTTCCTTTTCCCTCAAAGAAAGCTGTTTGCACCGAATCTGCCATCCGACTCATGGTTTCCTCTTCACCATCTACCCGGATTCGGTCCACTACGACAAAAACTTCATCATGGCCCACTTTTTTATTCGGTAAACCTTTCGTCTCCAACAAATCCTCTACCTTCACCAAATCCCCTTTCCACTTGATACGCACATAGCCCTTTTGAAGCAAAACTGAAAGCTCTTCTTTCAGCGTTCGCTCATTATGCGGAATCAGCGGGCTATAAATGGTCAGTACAGTATCTTCAGGCTGCGAAACCATAAAATTCACAACGGAACTCACCGTATCCTTCTGGACCTCCTCGCCCGATATCGGAGAAATTGTTTTTCCAATTCTAGCAAAAAGCAATTTTAAATAATCGTAAATTTCCGTAGAGGTACCAACAGTTGATCGCGGATTACTGGTAATTACCTTTTGCTCAATCGCAATTGCCGGAGCAATTCCCTTGATATAATCAACTTCAGGTTTATTCATTCGCCCCATAAACTGTCGAGCATACGAGGAAAGGCTCTCTATGTAGCGCCGCCGCCCTTCAGCATATAGCGTGTCAAATGCCAAAGACGATTTGCCAGACCCCGACATCCCTGTTACAACAACAAGCTTGTTCTTCGGAAATGATACATCAATATTCTTAAGATTATGCACCCTTGCACCCTTGATCAAAACATGGGATTTTGGGCTTTCTATAGTATTTAAAGTCATAAAATCACTTGATTCGGCAGAAGTTCAGTACTGAACGACCGATTGCTACAAAAATAACGAATCTGTAGCACAACCTATTATTTTAAAGATTATTCTTTGTTATATTAAAAAAAATGTCTTTTTTTGAATTGTTAATCAATTAGCACATTTAATGCGAAAACGTTAACGAGCAGATACGATAAAGAAACAAGCTACTACTTTATTTTACTTTTTAACAACAAAAAGCACAAAAAGTAGTATGGTTCTACACACACAGACTGATCAACAACTTATCCATCTCTATATCCGTGGCAATGAAAACGGCTTAGAGGAACTCATAAACCGCCATAAGGCAAAAATATACACCTCCATTTTTTTATTGGTAAAAGACGCGCATCTCGCAGAAGATCTTTTCCAGGATACCTTTATCAAGGTTATCAAAACCCTTAAAAGAGGAAAATACAATGAAGAAGGAAAGTTCCTGCCTTGGGTTATCCGCATTGCCCATAACTTAGTGATTGACTATTTCCGAAAAGAGAAACGTACGCCGATCATCACCAATAACGAAGGCTTTGACATCTTTGATGTCCTTCATTTTTATGATGAAAGTATTGAAGACCGCCTGTTAAAAGAACAGACGCATAAGGATCTCCGTTCCTTAATCCACCGTCTTCCGGATTCACAAAAAGAAGTACTGATTATGCGCCATTACTGCGAGATGAGCTTCCGCGACATTGCAGAGATCACCGGCGTCAGCATCAACACAGCCTTGGGTCGCATGCGTTACGCAATTAATAACCTGCGAAAAATGATGAACACAAGAGAATTGTCTCTCAATATCGCCCTCAACGCGGGGGCCTGAAACCGAGACACAAATTCTCTTTATCGGCTTCTCGAAGTTACCTATTTCTCGAAGGTTTTCAATGTTTCGACGATAATGTTTGCACAATCCAAAAGTTGTTCCTCTGTAATAATTAATGGCGGAGCAAAGCGGATGATATTGCCGTGCGTAGGTTTGGCCAGCAATCCATTATCCCGCAAAGCCAGACAAATATTGTAGGCAGTTTCGCTCTCCTCTGTATCATTGATTACAATGGCGTTCAACAAGCCTTTACCCCGAACCATAGCCACCAAACTACTTCCGACGATATAGTCATTCAGTTTCTCTCTCAGCAATTGACCCAGTCTTTCGGCGTTTTCGGCCAGATTTTCTTCTTCTATGACCTGTAGAGCGGCTACAGCAACCGCTGCGGCAACCGGATTCCCCCCAAAGGTTGAACCATGCTGCCCAGGCTTAATAACCTCCATGATCGGATCATTCGCTAAGACAGCTGATACCGGATACACCCCACCTGAAATTGCTTTACCTAAGATTAAGATATCCGGTTTCACATCTTCATGCTCAACAGCAAGTAACTTGCCCGTCCTTGCAATTCCTGTTTGCACCTCATCAGCAATAAACAACACATTGTGTTGCTCACACAATTCTTTCGCTCTTTTTAGGTAGCCTTGCGTAGGGACATAAACTCCCGCTTCACCCTGTATAGGTTCAACCAAGAAACCGGCCACGTTTGCATTCCCTTCCAGCGCCTTCTCCAATGCATGAATGTCATCATATGGAATCTTAATAAAGCCAGGAGTATAAGGGCCAAAGTTCTTACGGGCATTCTCGTCGTTCGAAAAAGAAATAACGGTAGTCGTTCGTCCGTGAAAATTATTCTCGCACACAATAATCTGTGCTTGAGCCTCGTCTATCTTCTTTTTCTCATAAGCCCATTTCCGGCAAATCTTCAAAGCTGTTTCCACTGCTTCCGCACCTGTATTCATCGGCAGCACCTTATCGAAACCAAAATATTCCGTCACAAACTTCTCAAACGGCCCCAACTTATCATTAAAGAAAGCACGCGAAGTCAGCGTAAGTGTCTTCGCCTGCTCCACCATCGCATTGATAATCTTAGGGTGACAATGCCCTTGATTAACCGCCGAATAGGCCGAAAGAAAATCATAATATTTCTTCCCTTCTACATCCCACACAAAAACACCTTCACCCTTATTTAACACCACCGGGAGTGGGTGATAATTATGTGCTCCGTATTTATTTTCCAACTCAATGAACTCTTTCGAAGAGTCAACTTCTTTAAAAAACGTCATACTATTTCTGATTTTCCGCAATTTACAAATTTTAAAATGAGTAACTGATTTTCCTTACTTTTGCATCGCAATATGATTAAGCTCAATAATATAAGCAAGCACTTTCAACAGAAACGTCAAAGGATTACCGCGCTGGACAATGTCAGTTTAGAAGTTCCGAAGGGCAAGATCTTTGGTGTAATCGGCGCCTCAGGAGCCGGCAAAAGCACATTGATCCGTTGCGTAAACCTGCTTGAAAGACCAGATTCCGGCATGGTTCAGGTTAACGGTGTTGATCTGATGCAACTTTCGTCTTCGCAGCTTGCGAAAGAGCGCAGACAGATCGGCATGATCTTTCAGCATTTTAACTTACTATCTTCAAGAACGGTTTTTGACAATATCGCCTTCCCATTAGAACTGAGCAGAACACCGCGGGAAGCTATCAAGGCACGAGTCCATGATCTCTTAAAACTGGTGGGTCTTGAAGACAAGCAACATGAATATCCGGCCAACCTATCGGGCGGACAAAAGCAGCGTGTAGCTATCGCCCGAACCTTAGCCAACAAACCGCGCGTGCTTCTATGTGATGAAGCTACGAGTGCCCTTGATCCGGCAACGACAGAATCCATCCTCAAGCTTCTGAAGGACATTAACCAGCAACTTGGTATCACCATCTTACTTATCACCCACGAAATGGATGTTGTGAAGAGCATTTGCGATGAGGTTGCTGTGATCAGTCAAGGGAAGCTCATTGAACAAGGAAGTGTTAGTGATATCTTCGCCCATCCCAAATCTGAGCTGACCAGAGAGTTTATCGCTTCGACGCTGAAGGTCAATATCCCAATAAAATTTCAGGAAAAACTGGATGATCCCGCACATAATGGAACGAAGCCCCTGCTAAAGCTTGAATTTACAGGTGAATCAGTTAACGAACCAGCGATGTCGGAAGCAAGCAGAAGGTTTCTTCTTGACAACAACATCATCTTTGCTCAGATCGAGTACGCAGGTGATGTCCAATTCGGTGCGATGGTCGTTGAAGTAAGCGGAACAGCAGAAAACATTGCCCAAGCGATTGAATATTACAAAAGCAAACACATTAAAGTGGAGGTATTAGGTTATGTCTGAGTCAATGATTTATCTACTTCTTGAAGGCACTTGGGAAACCATTGTCATGACTTTTGTGTCAGGATTCTTCGGCTTCCTGATGGGTCTGCCCACCGGAATTCTACTTTTTCTAACCCGTCGCGGACAAATACTCGAAAACAGAAAGTTCAACAACACCATTTCTACCCTAGTCAACATCTTTCGCGCCATCCCTTTCATCATCCTCATTGTCTGGATGATCCCCTTCACCCGCATGGTTGTCGGCACCTCGATTGGCGTTGAGGCAGCCTTGGTTCCATTAAGTATCGGTATCGCACCTTTTATTGCGCGGATGGTTGAAAACAGTTTGATCGAAGTACCTAACGGACTGGTAGAAGCAGCTCGGGCCATGGGTGCCACACCCACACAGATTGTTCGCAAGGTCCTTTTACCTGAAGCTCTTCCTTCTCTTATCAATTCAGCCAGTATCTCATTGATCGCACTGGTAGGTTACTCAGCAATGGGTGGCGCAGTGGGTGCCGGCGGACTCGGGCAAATCGGTTACCAATATGGCTATGTGGGTTACGACGTGCTTATTATGAACACCGTCCTTGTAGCATTGGTCGTCTTAGTGTTTATTATCCAATTTATCGGAGACAGACTATCAAAATACTTCGATCATCGATAATAAGTTCCTACCACCTACTCAGCACCGCTAGGTTTATCACAGCACCCAAGTTTATTACCCAATTGATAGACTACGAATTATAAGCTCTTATCTTAGCTCAAGCTCAAATCATCCCGCTTGTGAGCTTAAATAGTGAGATCGATGAGCCGTTTACTCAACCCGGATCAAACTTTTCTCCGTAAAGGTTCGTCCAAACATATCAGTGGCCCTAACCTCAATCGGGTAAACACCTTTTGTCAGTTTGTTATTGGGCAGGTTGAATTTCCATAAATGGTTGCTAATACCGGGGTTACCAGGCTTTCTACCTTCCAACACCTCTTCCGTCAAATCCCACAGCACACGCTCAGCAACAAATGTAGGATCGTATTCCTCCACCCGGTTCATCGGCTTCCATTCCCCATCCCCAATCCGTACCATTACTTCATCACCGTCTTTCCCCATATAAAAGTTAGCATAAATACTGATCGCCCCTTTAATACCTGCAGCCGTCACCTTCGGTGCATAAATACCGATCTGATGTTCTTCGGGCTCGCCTACAACTTTATAATCAATCGTATAGTCATTCCCGTCGAAACTAATAAACGAATAGCCCTTCGGCGTGCCATCAGCCATCATCGAAACCGGCACTCCTACTTCATTAATCCGACCACTGTACCAGTTACCCGAAGTGGTTCCGGAATTAAAATGATGATGTGGATTTTCTTGCAACCACCCTTTGTCTGATCCCATCATAAAATGCGATTGCTTATGCGTATGAGCAGAAAGCGACAGAGTATGTGGAAAATCTTTCAAAATCTCGAACAAACGAGCACGACTTTCCGGACGGAAGCCAGCATCGTTGGAAATCGGAATATGAAAAGCTAACACGACCAGATAGTCTTTTGGCACAAAGCGCAAGTCATTCTCGATAAAAGCCAGCTGTTGATCATTCAATCCACCCCAATAACCTTTTCCATCTCGCGGATCCGGATAAATAATATCATCCAAGACTATAAAATGCACCTTACCATGATTGAAAGCATAGTTTGCAGGGCCAAAATGAGCTTCGTATGACTCATCTGACAGGGAGTCAACCTCCACATCGAAATTGATATCATGGTTTCCCATCACGTTGTACCATGGTGTGCCAATTTCTTTCGTTGCAGCAATATACGGATTGAACAAGTCCGGTCTGTTACCCACTAAATCGCCCAGGCTCATTCCAAACTCATAACCTTCGACACCGCGAAGTTCCTCCACAACGGCTTTTTTGTAATAGGCAACCTCCTCTTCCGTATATACCTGTGGATCCCCGAATAAGATCATCTTGAAATTTTCACCCACTTCATTTTTCACCAACGGGAAATCAATCGATTTAGGTAGATCACCCGTAGGTTCCACACCGGCATATTCTAATTCCGGCGATCCGTGTGGTTTATGTATATAGAAAAATTGAGGCAGCTGATCTTCGTTTGCGCGTACATTATAGTCACCCGGCTTAATTACAGCGATAATATTATCACTCCCGACAGGCAGTTCATACCTTCCTTTGTTATCAGTTTGCACTACCTGAACACCATTGGTCACCGAAACACCGGCTATTCCCTTTTCTCTTCTTTCTTTAACTCCATTTTTATTAATATCCTCAAAGACGACCCCTTTCGCTATTTCTTGAGCAAACGAAGCGAAGTGAAACAATAAAAGACCGAAAGTTAAAATGGTAACGCGCTTTCTCATTAGATTTTAAGTTTTATTATGTTTTTTTATGGCGTCGAATATAGTTTTTTTTAATTTGTTTTTGATATTACATTACCATTAGGACTATATTAACGAATCGTAAAATCCCTGAATCTCTATCTATTTTATAGTTATCTTTGGCACCATGAAAAAGCATTTTTTAACATCAGCCACCATCATCGCAATAGCAGTTTTCAGTTTGCTTAGCTGCGGCGGTAACAATACACCCGATGACCCGAACCACATCCGTGTCGGTGTGCAGAGCGGTCCTGAATATGAAATTGCCAAAGTAGCCAAGGAAGTTGCCAAAGAACAATATGGCCTTGAAGTAGAATTGGTTCAGTTCAACGACTACGTCATGCCAAATGAGGCCCTGCAACAAGGAGATATCGATGCCAATGCCTTCCAAAACAAACCTTATTTAGAAGTTCAAGCCGAACAGCGAGGCTATAACCTCGCTATCGTTGGCAATACCTTCGTTTATCCGCTCGCAGGCTATTCAAAAAAGATCGAGAGCCTTGATGAGCTTCAAGACGGAAGTACGGTTATCATTCCGAATGATCGCACAAATGGCGGGCGCTCTCTTTTGTTGATGGAGAATGTCGGTCTTGTTACATTAAAAGACGGCGTGGGTCTATTGCCCACACTTGCAGATATCGTCGATAATCCTCGAAATCTTAAAATACTTGAACTCGAGGCTCCGCAATTAACCCGTGCCCTAGACGACCAGAACGTCACAGTTGCCATTATTAACAATACCTTTGCAGCCCAAATTGGCTTGTCCGCTTATCGGGATGGCATTTTTGTAGAAGACAAAGACTCTCCTTATGTCAACCTGATTGTTTCACGTGAAGACAATAAAGACACTGAAAAAGTAAAAAACTTTGTTAAAGCCTATCAATCACCAGAAGTAGAAGCTGCCGCTGAAAAACAATTTCAGGGTGGTGCTATTAAGGGTTGGTAACAAGTGGCTAGTATCCAATAATTGTCTTTATTGTAAAGACAATTATTGGATATAAATCTTTATTTAAAAGATGATTTTACAACATTTATCTTTCTCATAAAGATAATTTCTTATATTCGTCATAAGAAATGAAAGAAATTATCAAGGAAATACTTATTCAGAATAAAGAGAGGAAACCTGTAAAAGGATTAAGAATACGGAATACGCAACTCTCCTTGAAGCTTGAAAAGATCCAAGCGATCATCGGCCCCCGGCGGGTCGGAAAGACCTCCTCCATGCTCCTCGCCATGGAAGAGCTTAAAAAAGTTAAACATATCCCACCTGCACATATCTTTTATTTCAACTTTGAAGATGAACGTATTCAATTCGACAATAAAAATCTTGACCTACTACTCCGATCCTGGCAAGAACTCCATCCCGACCATACATTAGAAGACAACTGGTTCTTTTTTGATGAAGTACAAGCGGCTCCTGGCTGGGAACGTTTCATCAACCGTATCAACGAAACCTATTCCAAACGTATATTTTTTACTGGCAGCAACAGCTCTGTTTTGCATACCGAGTTAAAATCAGTACTACGCGGACGCAGTATAGCTATTGAACTATTGCCCTTATCATTTATCGAATATTGCAGTTTCAAGGATATAAAGCCCGGTATATATGGTGCAAATAGAAACAAAACGGTCGCACTATTCCACCAATACCTGACAAATGGAGGATACCCAGAAACGATCAACCTAGACGACATCCGGTTACGCACCGCCTATCTACAGGAATACTATAACGCAATGTTGCTTCGTGACATTGTAGAGTATAATCAACTAACAAATTACAGTTACTTACGTAGCCTCTATCGACAAGCTGCAGCAACCATCGGAAAAACGGTAAGCAATCGTCGTCTATATAACAACTTAAAATCTCAAGGATATAGCGTAGGCGTAAACAGCGTTTACGATGCCATGGACATGGCAGAACAAGCCTATTTATTCAAACGAATCAGCCGCTTTGATTATTCTGACAACAAACGAGAAAGATCTGATAAAAAAATATATTGGCTCGATAATGGATTACTCAACGCCAACACAGCTCAGTATACGGCAAATAAAGGCTTATTGCTAGAGAATCTCATATTCAAAGAATTATATCTTAAATATGGCAATATCTATAGTAACAATATCTACTATTATGCTGAACCCTCATCTGAATGTGACTTTATCGTATACAGTGAAGGAGCCTCCCCATTACCTGTGCAAGTGAGCTGGACGCTAGCAGAACCCACCACCCGCAACAGGGAAATAAAGGGACTCCTCAAGGCGGCACACTACTGTCGCGTTAGCAACGGACTTATTATCACCGCCGAAGAAGAGGAAGAATTAAGTGTCGATGGCGTCGATATAAAAATTGTACCCGCCTGGAAATGGATGTTAGAAACTCCAAATCCCTAATATCCCTACAGGGTTCGCTTCTTTTGAGTTAGAGAATGCCGATGAGTTTGGATGTTCGAAAAGCTTAACCCTCATAGCAGCAATCAATAAACAGAAGCAACTATTGCGCGCTACATTAATGTTATGACCTTAATAATCGCTGCCAGTCGTGGATAAAAACAAAGAGGATCCCATCCTGACCTTTACCGCATTTTCGACGCAAAATTGCGGATACAATGCGGATGGAATCCACCATAAATCCATTAAGGTGTGAACCAAGTTACCACCAACTTATCACCATTTCAGTTTCAGGGTTTGGCTGAACATATTCATTATATACTTTAAGAATACGAAGATTCCCAAAAAAGAGACAGACAAATCATTTTTTAAGTCTATAAAGACAGCAACCCGGTAAATTTTCATAAACTGCCTCGGGCGCCTTGTCAAGCTCTGTATCGTGACCAACATTGGCGATCGCTTTACTTATTGCACTTTTTGTGGTTACTCCTAAGTCGAAATCCAAATGCATGACTTTAGCATTTACATCCCAATTTGCAGAAATCACCCCGTCGACGCTTTTCGCCGCTTTCTCGATTCGCTTTTTGCACATTTCACAATTCCCGGACACGTTAAACATAGCATGTGTTTTGTTGTTGCTCGACTGCATCTCTCCATGTTGATGACCGGTTGCAGAAGCTATTCCGTCATTATTCATCATACTGGCTTTACCTTCCAGTTGAGCGCTCGCATCAATCGTGAACGTTCCGTTAGTTACGATTTCCTCGCCTTTTTCCAATCCTGAAATAACAACAAATTGATCTTCCATTGAAGGCCCCAATACAATTTCCCGCAGTTTAAAGGCAGGCGTAGATGTATTTGGTTGTTTTACATAAACAATCGAACGCTTCCCGGTCCATAATACTGCCGACCGGGGAATGGCCAGCCCATCCTTGTAGCCCTGTACAGGTGCCGTAATTCTGGCCGTTGCGTACATTTCAGGCTTAAGGCTCCGATCCCGGTTATCGGCTTCAACCCTGATTTTTGCCGTTCTTGAACCAGCATCAATAATGGGATTAATAAAAGCGATCCGACCTTTATAAACCCTTCCGGGTGCACTTTGCAATGTATACTCCAACTGATCACCTACTTTTAAAAATGGCAAATCAGACTCATAAGCTTCAAAAACCGCCCATAACCTAGAAAGGTTTGAAATGGTGTACAAAACGCTCCCTTGGGTGATATAATCTCCTTGGTTTACATTTTTCGACATAACGACCCCACTCGTATTTGCATGTATATCTACGTAGGGAGAAACTTCGTTGGATACCAGTATTTTGCTGATCTGATCTTCCGATACTTTCCATAGACGCAGCTTTTCTTTCGCTGCATCAAGTAATAAGGGTTGGGCGTCTTGCAATTTTGCAGCTTCCAATAATTCCTGTTGCGCTGTCAGCAGCTCAGGCGAATAAACCTTAGCGATCAATTGACCTTCTTTCACAGACTCACCGGTAAAGGTTACATAGAGAGTTTCAATGCGCCCGTTGACATGTGATGTTTGAGATCGTTGCAAACGCTCATCTACTTGAATGGTTCCATATAATTGCAGGTCTTTGGCTACATCTTGATGACCGACAATCGAAGTCTGGATATTCGCAAGGGCAATCGCTTCCTCTGACATCTGTAAAGCATCATCATCAATCATATCATCACCTCCGCCCGATGATTTTAAAGTAATTAAATCCATTGCACAGATCGGACATTTGCCCGGTTTGTCCATTCTAATCTGTGGATGCATGGAACAAGTCCATACAGTTTCTCCATTCTCGGTCTCCTCGGCTTCAAGATCATGGTTGTGATGATGAGATGAACTCCCCCCAAATATAGCCCAGCCTAGCAACAATCCGGACAGTAGGACGATACCGTATGTTACCCCCTTATTTTTAAAAATGCTTTTCAGTTTGTTCATTACTAAATTCTTTAAAAAATCTCGTTATCTATTATCTGCTAATAATTTTTTTATTGACACAACCAATGTATTATAGTTAGTAAGCGCTTCCGCTCTTTTAAGTTGATAGTCCAGCAATTGGCGCTGTACCTCAATCACGTTGGTCAAGTCACTTTTTCCGCTGATGAATTCTTTTACGATCAGGTTATAGGTTGTTTGAGCAAGCGTAGTTTGCTTTTCATACAGCTCAATGGTGCGCTCAGCATCATCCAATTGGCTTTTGAAACTATAAAACTCACTTTCTAAGGTATTCAATGTGTTTTTAAAACTCTCTTCGCTTGATTTCCGCCATAGCCTGCTTTCGTTTTGCTGGGCGTTATACTTTTTACGGAAGAGCGGCAGGCTCAACGAGACCATAGGCATGACCATGTCGTTCCCATTCATCCCGTCCATCGCAAGCATCGCATTGTTCGTTTTTCCCAAAACCATGTATTCCACACCTATGCCAATCATCGGATAGCTCATTTTCCGATCCGCCTCCGCTTTCGCTTTATAGGCCAAACCTTCTTCGGTGATCATTCCAAGCACGGGATTGTTCATCTGAATAATTCTCAGTGCTTCTTTCTCACTATATAAGAAATTCAACTTGCGAATCTCCTTTCCCACCATCACTTCTTCACTCGCTTTCCTATTCAACAATGCATTGAATTCTGCCTTTTCAGCTTCGATCTGAGCATGCAGGCTTTCAATATTGTTTTCAATTTCTGCAACCCCCATTTGTATCCGGAGTGTCTCTGACATGCTCGCTTCTGATCCCCCTGAAGGTGCAGAGAATTTCCGTATTGCCAATTGTTCCAATTGTTCTAGAAGCACTTTATTTTCTTGATTATTCTTTAGTTGTTCGCTTAATTTCTGCAGCAAGTACCACTTTGTACTAACCTGAAGGATTAGACTATTTAAAACCTCCTGATACTGCTTATCTTGCACATTAGCCATGTGGGTTGCTTCTGTACGAGCAGCTTTCCTTGTTCCAAACCAGGGAAACACCTGCATTAAGCTTATATTGCCAATTGAGCGCCCACCCACAACTTCCATGGGCATCGTATAAGCTTCCATGGACAACTCCGGGTCTTGATAAGCCCCCGCTTGTGGGATCTTTTCCAAAAAAGCCGCATGGATATACTTCTGTGATTTCAAGCCAGGATTATTTTCAATCGCAACCTGTATATAATAGGACAGTGAATCTGTGAATGTATTCTGAGCGGAAGCTTTCGAAAAGATGCTTAACCACATCAATACAGCTACGACGACATATCGATTTAATTTATTCATCTTCATTTGTATACAATTAATTATTGTTTTTTCTATTTTCTTTTTTCGTGGCAGATTCCCTCCACCAGCATTGGAATACCGGAACCACAAACATCGTCATGGACTGAATTAGCATACCACCGAAAGTCGGGATTGCCATCGGCACCATGATCTCCGCTCCTTTACCGGTTGAGGTCAAAACGGGCAGCAATGCAATCAATGCCGTTGCAGTAGTCATCGCTGCAGGTCTGACACGTTTTAGCCCTGCGTATATGACGGCCTCCCGTATTTCATCTTTTGACTGGGGCTTACGTTCTTCAAATGTGTCGTGAATATACGTTCCCATGAGTACCCCGTCACTTGTCGCTAGCCCGAACAGGGCGATAAACCCTACCCAAACAGCGATGCTGAGATTGATGCTGTGCATCTGGAACAGATCCCTCATATTCGTCCCCCCGACAGAGAAATCCATAAACCAAGGCTGTCCGTAAAGCCACAACAAAATAAAACCTCCTGCAAGAGCTACAAAAACACCAGAAAAATGAATTAACGATGCTGTAACCGTTCGGAACTGAAAGTAGAGAATTACTAAAATGGCTAACAAACTCAAAGGTATAATCAGCATTAAGCGCTGGGATGCACGCTCCTGCTGTTCATAATTTCCGGCAAACTTATACGTCACCCCGTTGGGTAAATCGAGTTCTCCAGATGCTATTTTTTCCTTTAGGAACTGATCCGCTTCGTGTACTACGTCGACTTCTGCTATGCCACTTTTTTTATCAAAGATTACATAACCCAACAAAAAGGTATTTTCACTTTGAATCATCTGCGCGCCCTTCGCATACTCAATGGTGACTACCTCTCCTAATGGGATCTGTGCTCCGGTTGCGGTAGGTACGATTATTTTCTTCAAGGCATCAGGATCGTCCCTTAGTTCTCGCGGATAACGTAGACGCACGGGAAACCGTTCCCGACCTTCAACCGTCGTGGTCAGCGTCATACCGCCTACAGCCGCGCTGATCACTTCCTGAAGTTCAGCAACCGTGATACCGTATCTGGCCATTCTATCGCGGTTCAGTTGAATTTCGATATAAGGTGCGCCTACAGCACGGTCGTAGAAAACGGTCGATGGCATAACAGATGGAACATCCTTTAACGCTTCTTCCAAGGCCTTGCCACCGATTTCAATCGACTCCAGATCCGGACCTGATACCTTTAACCCCATCGGAGCCCTCATGCCCGTAGAAAGCATCACCATTCTCGCTTCTATCGGTTGCAGCTTAGGAGCGGAAGTCAATCCGGGCAGATGGGAAACATTGACGATCTCTTGCCAGATATCTTCGGCTTTTTTAATTTCGGGACGCCATCTGCGGAAAAATTTTCCGCTTTTATCTTCAATCAGACTGTCGCGTGGTATGGAACGGAAACCATTGGAAACAGCATAGGTCTTGTCGCCTTTCAACACGAATTCTCCGGAACTGTTTACCTTGAATCTTTCACGGTGCCCGTCTTCATCCAGATAAAATTCCGGGATATAATTGATCGTATTTTCAAACATCTGTGTGGGCGCAGGATCAAGTGCAGAATTCACACGGCCCCATTTTCCTACGATAAGTTCGACTTCCGGTATGTTTTGAATACGTTTATCAAGTGTTCTGATCAATTGCAGGTTTTGTTCAATCCCAGTATGCGGCATACTGGTGGGCATCAAAAGGAAAGAACCTTCATTGAGGCTTGGCATAAATTCCTCCCCGATACCGGGAAATGTTTCGGTGGATTTTTGCCAGAAGGCAGTCTCCCGAAATGATTTCCAACCTGTCTTTTCGAAGCCATTTGCAACAAAATCAAAACTCTTCTCTACGCCCATCCATGCTAACATTCCGAATAATAAAGTAATGATAGGGATGGCCATGAATTTCCACCGGTTGGAAAGTGACCAACGCAGGATCTGTTCATAATAGATCACCAATGCCCATAACATTCCCAGGATGGAACCAATGGCAAAGAATACGAACACAAAGTTAAGTGTGGTGCTTGCCTGCGTGCCGAGTGGCAGCCACTCAACCGTCAGGTAATACATCGCTACAAAAAGTGTGATAGCTACATTAACGTAGTTGGCAATTTTTTCTCCTTTCCATTTTGGTGTAAACAGGTTGTTGACTCCGATCAAGGTCAATGCGAACGCGACAAAAACACCTGTATAGATCCAAAGAGCGATACCGGCAACTACCAAAACGTAGTTGGCTATCCGGCGAACTTTACTCCCATTGATACGGATTGAAAATATATAATAAGCTAGTGTTGGCAAGATAATAATGCCTAACACAAAGGCTGAAACCAAAGCAAAGGTTTTGGTGTATGCCAAGGGACCGAACAACTTACCTTCTTGTGCTTCCATCATAAAAACAGGTAAAAAGCTGATGATCGTGGTGAGCATTGCCGTTGACAAAGCTCCTGAAACTTCCGTCACAGCACGAGAAATCAAGTTTACAAAGACTTTCCCCCGGCTCTCAACACCCTTGGCTTTTTCTTCATCAATATGGCGCAAAATACTCTCGATAAAGACGATCCCAACATCAACCATAACACCGATGGCAATGGCGATACCCGAAAGAGCAACGATGTTCGCTTCTACATCCATCTGTTTCATAATAATGAAAGTCGCCAACACACCGATGGGCAAGAGGCTGGATATAAGAATTGATGCGCGTAGATTGATCACCAAGACGATGACAACGATAATGCAGATCAGTATTTCATGGGCAAGCGCACGCTCCAATGTCCCGATGGTTTCCTGGATCAAGCCTGAGCGATCATAGAAAGGTACAACAGTCACTTTCGATATGGTTCCGTCTGCTAGTGTTTTTTGAGGGAAGCCGGCCTCCATCTCTTTGATCTTTTCCTTAACGTTATTGATGACTTCCATCGGGTTAGTTTCATGCCGGGCAACCACTACACCACCAACCGCCTCAACACCTTCTCTGTCCAGCCCGCCGCGCCGTGTGGACGGTCCTAGATTGACAAACGCGACATCTTTTATTTTCACGGGAACACTGTTGCGTACTGTTACGACAGCATCTTCGAGATCCTGAATACTTTTTAGATAACCCAATCCACGCACTAAGTATTCCGCTTTATTTATTTCGATTGTTTCCGCACCGATATCCAGATTGCTGTTTTGAATAGCCGACATAATATCCATTACAGATACGTTATACGCACGCATCGCATCAGGATTGATATCGACTTGGTATTCTTTTATAAAGCCTCCGATGGAAGCTACTTCGGCAACCCCTTCCGATGCTGCTAAATTATATTTTGCGTAAAAATCTTGAATCGAGCGCAGCTCATCCGGATCCCACCCTCCAGCCGGCTCTCCCGTTTCGGGGTTGCGCCCTTCCAATGTGTACCAAAAGACCTGACCCAAAGCAGTAGCATCCGGCCCGAGTGTAGGTGTTACATCAGCCGGCAATGTGCCGGCAGGCAACGAGTTCAACTTTTCCAAAATACGAGAACGGCTCCAATAAAACTCGACATCCTCCTCAAAAATCACATAAAGAAAAGACATCCCGAACATCGAGCTGCTCCGTATCGTTTTTACGCCCGGTATGCCCAGCATGGATGTGGTAAGCGGATAAGTGATTTGCTCTTGGATATCTTTTGGCGACCGCCCCATCCATTCTGTTGCTACAATTTGCTGATTTTCTCCAATATTCGGGATAGCATCGACTGGCACGGGATCACTCGGCAATACGTTCTGATGCCAGTTAAAGGGTGCCGTAATCAGCCCCCATATAAGGACAACCATAAGCAAAACCAGTGTTACTACCCTGTTCTCCAAAAAATAGTTAATGACTTTATTAAGCATAACATGATATCAAAATGAATTAGAAATGGGATTACAAATCCATTTCTAATAGAATTTAAATAACTAATAAAATAAAGTGATTGAAAGCTATGTTTAGCTTTCGACAAGACACGCCTATGGCAAGGAAGCCATGGTTTCTAGCTTATTTTAGGTGGTTGCCAAATGGAAAACTCCCCAGAGGAATAATACCGTTGTTGGTATTGGGGATAAGATTTGTTAGCGTCAAAGCTCAAATGATTTTGAGTATTTGTAGAAAACGGTGAAGTTGCCGAGAAATTGTTTGATGAGCCGTGGCAAGTACTGGTACCACAATGGTGGGAACATTCATTGCTTACATCATCTTGAGTCTTACAACACTCGTCCCTATTCTCGTTTTCTGAATGATGCTGCGTTTGGGCAATGTCGCATGACTTCTCGTTGACGGCAACTTCTTTAGCGTTAGCTTCACAAGCAAAAGATTGCTCGGGGACTAGAAAAGACCCCAATAAGCATATAATCAATATTATATTTATCTTTTTCGACATGAGAAGCTAAAAAACTGCAGCAAAGATAAACGTATTTTCAAATTAGTTCAATTTTTTCGGCTAAATTTGTCCTTTATAGTTTGGATCAAAATCTACCATCCATTCAATTCCATATTTATCTCTATGATTTTATTTTCTTCTTTTTCTGATATCGGGAATTCCGAGCTTGCCACGTCTTTGAAACGAACAATTCTAGCAAACTCTCCGCCAAATACTGATTTGTAAAAAGTAAATGCCTCTTCGGCATTTCCGTTGAAGTTAATGTGAGGATTGATTAGTGCCATAGCTATTACAATTGTTTTATTATGTCCAAACTTACTACTTAGCCTCAAAAAAAACACGGTGTAATCGCGACAAAAAAGCGGTGGATTGCGACTGCTTTTACATGCTCTCGTGGTGGCCGGTCGGTGAACCCTGTGTGGACATACTCGTAGGGCTGTTCCAGTATGTCCATACAGGGGGCATACAAGGGCTACTGAACGAAAACCTTAAGCGTGGTAGTTAATTGAGTGCTCAAAATCCTATTATTAAATCGGCGACGTCGACTACCCTGACTACCTGATGGCAGAGAAGGATCAGATTCAAATTCATCTTTTCTTATTTAAAGAGCTAGATCCAAAAGAAAATTATGGCCAGGTTTATTTCCGAACTGACGATATTGAAGGGGTTTATCAATCTTTCTCGGAAAACAAAGGGATAATACACCCGAATGGCAGCTTACAGAAAAAACCCTGGGGACAAATAGAGTTTTCTATTCTTGATCCTGACAATAATTTGCTGACCTTTGGACAAGCATATTGATAGCCCACTATATGAAAACCGAAAAAGAAAAAATGCTCAGCGGAGAGGTGTATAGCCCTTATGTAGCTGACCTTACTGAAGACAGAGCCCGATTAAAGGATCTTATTCATCAATATAATTTATTGGCGCCTTCCGAAACGGATGCCAAACAAGCACTGGCGAGAACGATTCTGGGTTCTGCGAAAGAGAACTTTACGATTGAACAGCCTTTTTATTGTGATTATGGTTATAATATCCATATCGGAAACAACTTCTTTTCGAATTTCAACTGTACTATCTTAGATGTTGGTTTGGTTACTATTGGCGACGATGTATTGTTGGGACCCAATGTCAGCTTGTTTACGGTTAACCATGTTCAAGATCCGCAAGGCAGGAAAGATGGATTGGAGTATGCAAAACCGATTGTCATTGGCAATAATGTTTGGGTTGGCGGCAACGTGGTTATTCTTCCTGGTATCACGATTGGGGATAACTCGATCATCGGAGCGGGCAGCGTCGTGACCAAAAATATTCCTGCGAATGTCATAGCCGTCGGAAATCCGTGTAAGGTCGTGAAGGAGATCTAAGATGGAACATTTCGCGCCCGACAAGGCTATTTCACTTTTTGTGAAAAACATCTGGGTACTTGAAAGTCAGAATACAACCGCCAAAAAAAACTAACTACCGTAAGTATTTCAAATTAATAAATGAAAGGTATCAGCATCTTTGTGCTTTTTGCATAGTCGTCATAGCCCTTACCGTATTTCTTTTTAAGATATGCATCTAGTTTTGGGGCGTTGAAGAAAGCAAAGAAACAGAAAAGAAAGATTGGAACACTGATAGCATACCAATTTCTGGTAATAATAGCATAGGCGCTTACCCATAAGAGATCGCCAAAGTAGTTGATATGGCGGGAATATTTAAAGAACCCTTTGGTATAAATTTTCCCTTTGTTTTCGGGATTCTTTTTCCATCGACCTCTTAATATCTCACCGCCACTGTTTAATACGGATCCGACAAGAAATAAAACAACAGCAATAACATCCAAAGCATCTAATGGTTTGGATGTGGGGAGCACAAAAAGCGAGAAGCCTATGTAATACAGAGCAAAGGCAAAGGGCACACTGACACTTTCTTCCCATTGTATTTTTCTTTTTAACAGAAATGTCATCATATAACCGAGCCTGATAAAGGTAATGAGATTAAAGGCGAAGATGATTATGCGCCGGTCATAGCCTTCTAATGAATTGGATATGTGAATGACATTCGCTATCCTATTGCCTCCGTCTTGGAATAGTAGCCAAAAAGATAACCATAATAGCAAAAGCTCTATGAAATGAATAATAATTTTCTGTGGTATACTTCTGCTTTCCTGTCCGTATAACTCCATGAACCTTTTATTCTAATCGCTTTAAAGTATGAACGTTAAATTTCATTTCTTGTTTTTATAGACGAGCTGCACGACGCCGGATTTAAACCTGTTTACAAAAAGCAAATCTAGGTTAATGCGGTGTCGCAAGTTTTCAAACAGCGGTTTACCGGACCCTAGGACAGTGGGGTGAACGGATAAGCGATAAATATCAATTAGATTCAGCTTCATGAAGGTCTCAATTAGTTTGGCACCACCATAAAGCCATATATCTTTACCTTCTTGAAGTTGAATTTCAGCTACCTTTTGAGGAAGATCAGAACTGATGAAGGTCACTTCTTCTCCTTCTTTTGGAGTATTGGAAAAAACATATTTTTTCTTGCTGTGAACAGCTGACCATAATGCCCTTTCTGCTTCATTCGCGTCTTTCCCAGGTCGAAAATTACCCCAAGTATCGTAACTCACTCTTCCGTAAAATATGGTATCGATACTAGAAAGAAACCCTCCAAAATCCATATCTTCATCCATAATACACCAGTCGATTTCTCCATTAGGACCTTCAATAAATCCGTCTAGTGTGGTTGCCAGATCTAAAATTATTTTCTTCATCGCGTTTTATTGGTCTATAAATAGAACGAGTTAATTCCCTCAGCGCTACAGAGAATGCAGTTAACAAAACAAGAGGAATACCCATTTACTGCGAAAACTCAAGAAGAATACGCATCGAAGACAGCGTGCATAGCAAATCCACCAGAAATTGACTTTAGCACTCATTATATAATTGGTGGTTCGGTTAATGTCCCTCGCTGTGCGGAATTACAGGATCAGAACCTCAGATTAGTAGGTGACAAATTGGTTTATCAAGTTCATATCGATCAACTGGACTGCCAGGCGCTAAGTATGGTGCACTTTATGGTAACCGTCCCGATCTCGTATAAAGACAAGGAAGTGGATTTTCAGATTGAGTATTAAATCACTCTCTATTCTTACGAAATTCTTTGTAGTTATTTGTAATATATTTCACGAAATCATAATCTGACCACTTTTTAATTTGTTCATAGTCTGGCCGATATTCTGTAAGAAACATCTGTAGACCCTCATCGCTTATGTCCGGGAGCAAATTTTTTACAGTTTCAGCGTTAAACTTCAAATCGATCTCTTCCTGTTGAGATTCTTCAGAAAGAGAAGCGTTCAACCTCCTTATTTTCCGGGCATCTTTACTGAAGAGCTCACGAAAAAAAGTTATTGGGCTGCCTCCGAAAGGAGACAATAGAACAATGGGAGGCTTTCCACCATAATATATATCTCTTTGTCTCGCATATTCAATCTTTTCCGCTTCGTAGTTTCTTCTCTTATGCACACCTAGTATTGGAACCTCTTTCAATTGGATAGTACTATCCATGTCAATCAAAAGACTATTATATTCTTTAATTACATGTGTGCGGACGCGATAACCCGTTAAACATGCAATAACAGTATCACCGATCTTGCCAGAAAGGACAAAGGCGCCGACGTTGTTGGGCGATACACGTTCGTTGGTTTGTAAGTTATGGACTTGTACATCACGTACTTTAATGTTGTCATTGAAATCAGATAAATGGAGGACGACCATGCCACTGATTTTTTTGCGGTCTTGAGCTTGGATATCGATGGCAACTAAGGAACACAAAAAAATAATAATTCGGATCAGGCGTATATTCATTGTCTCTATAATCGGAATAACAACTACTTGTAGCTAGATCAAACTTATTAATATAAGCCGGTAACTAATAAATAATTAACTTTATTTAACAGATCGTAGCGACATCTAATAACAGAGTTTTCACTTTCCAAAAGTACCCGAAGGGACATATCCATACAACTCCAACTCGCTAAAATCAGTGACATGCTTTAACACGCCCTCTCGTAGCAGATACAATCGGTCACTGACTTCAAGGATGTTCCGATAGTTATGGTCAGTCAACAAGATTCCTTTGTTTTGGGGATTACTTTTCAATAAAACCTGTATCTCTTTTTGATAGATGGGCTCTACTCCAGAGAAGGGTTCATCAAGTAGAATAAACGGATGATTCATGTGGAGCATCGTTAATACTTCCAAGTATTTTAACTCACCTCCCGACAGTTTCCTGATCTTGGTTTTTAAGATGGACTCGATACGTTCATAGGACTTTATGGACTCCAAGCGCTCCTTTCCGAAGAGAAATTTAAGAAGCTTATTGACCGTAAAATCGCCCGGAAAAATGCTAACCTGTGGGATGTACCCTACTAGCTTCTTCTTGAAAGGTTGACTGCAAACCTCCCCATTAATGCGTATGAGTTTGTTCGCCGGGTTTAGCGAACCAAAAATAATTTTGAATAAAGAGGACTTACCGCAACCGTTACGACCGAGAACACCGATGATTTCGCCTGAAACGCAGTTTAAGTAACAGTCTGTTAAAATACGTTGTTCTCGAGAAAAGTTGGAAAAACTCAAACGAACGGAATCGATTTCTAAAGTATTCATTTGGTCAGAATAATGATGACAAACAAAAGGGTAGATAGTATGACATTGACTAATAATCCGAATAAAATTAGATTTTTTTTCGAGTAGCCTAGATTATTATACAGGTAGTACTGGTATTTAAATCGATCGAAAAAATAAATCGTCAGTCCATAAGCGAAAGTAGGCAACGAAATGGCGAATGCTTTAAACATGGAAAGGAGATCTGGTAAAGAAAGTAGCGAAAATAAGAGAGCTAACATAAAATTTGCTACAAATATGCGCTTATAAAAATGGAGACAGACTTTCATAATTCTTGGAGTATTGCAACAAGGTACGAAATTTTCGTAGCATAACGTTAAACAAATCAACCCTAAATTCTTTTTTTTCTTTATCTTTAGAATTGAATTAACCAAACAAACTGAAAACAACTATACTCTCATGTACAAAAAGCTAACCTTTATTTTGATTTTATCCATATCGGTTACGTTACCGTTACTTGCGCAAACAATAGAATTTGTCCCTAATAAACCTTTTCGTCTAAATGCGGCGACGGCTGATATAAATACGAAAAGCAGTGAAAAAGTGGCTGACGAGCGACTGACCAACAAGGAAGGTGTGACGCTGAAGTCCGGGATCGAACAGGCGATTGAGGGTGAACGGGATGAGCCAGATTTAATTTTCCGCGTAAAGGCTCCAGATGCAGGACGCTATGTGATGCATAGTTATGCGGTGACCGATGAAGAAGGAGCTGCGCTGATGAAGAAAGCATCGAGCAAATATGAATCGATGTACATGAGGATACAGATCGATGATCAGCGGGCAACGAAACGGGTAGTATATGTACCGTGGGACAGGCCTTTGCAGCGGTCGGGAAAATTCGCTTTAACTGGTGAAGAACAGGAAATTAAAATCTGGCTGCCACGGGGTGTGCGTTTGGAATATTTGCAATTGCAAACTTATGTACCTCCGAAAGTTCCTGAGGCTGCAGTCAATTATAAGCCGACGATGACGCCACCGGCTTCCCACCCAAGAATACTGGTGAATAAGGAGACCCTACCTTTAGTTAAAGCGCGCCTACAGGCAGACGAGCACAAAGCGGCTTGGGAGAAAGTAAAGAAAGCGGCTTTAGTTCCGTTCGTTTTTGAATTTGACCCAAGTGAGGAGATGTCCTTCAATGCGGATTTGGAAGTGGCTGCAGAGATGAAAGCATTTTATTACCTGATGACCGGCGATAGGGAAATCGGTCGCGAAGCAATTGAACTGATGGCGCCTTATTTGTCTCATGTGGAGTTTGGTAATCTGTTGGATATTACACGAGAGATGGGACGGGCTATTTTTATTGCTTCCGAAGTATACGACTGGACTTATGATCTCCTTACGGAAGATGAAAAGAAGCTGATGGTCAATAATTTGATGCGATTAGCCGATGATATGGAAATTGGCTGGCCGCCATTTCTAACAAGTATTGTAAACGGACATGGGAATGAGGCTCAGGTGAACCGCGATTTGCTGGCTATGAGTATCGCGATTTACAATGAGAACCCTCTACCCTACCAATACACTTCTTATGCTGTACTGGAAACACTTGTACCGATGCGAAAATTTGAATACCAGTCGCCACGCCACAATCAGGGAGTAGGTTATGCAGCTTACCGGTTTGCATGGGAAATGCACGCTGCTTGGTTGATGTACAGAATGACCGATAAACCCGCTTTTGATGATAATATCAAGGATGTTTCCAAGTACTTCCTGTATATGCGAACACCAAATGGGCAGATGCTGCGCGATGGGGATGGTTTTGGTGCTGGTGCGCCGGGAAAACCTTACTATTGGAAGTCGCCAATGGTGATGTTCTTAATGTCAGCCTACTCGGCTGACCCGGTTGTGAAAGGTGAATTCTTGCGACATGGAGGTCTGAATTCCAATCCGGTATTATTTTTATTGCTAAATGATCCGGAACTTAAAGCTGAACCAAGTCTGGAAAGCCTGCCTCTGACAATCGATTTTGGACCTATACTGGGTTCAATGATCACGCGAACGGGATGGGATATCAGTGATGAAAGTGACGACGTCGTTGCAGAAATTAAAGGTGGTGGCTATCATTTTGGAAATCATCAGCATGCAGATGCTGGATCAATGCAACTTTACTATCGGGGTTTCCAGCTGGGTGATATTGGACTTTACAAATTCTATGGCACTCCTTATGATCTGGGCTTTAACAAACGATCCATTTCACACAGCATGATGTTAGCGGTTGATCCGGACGAAGAATTCTACAGAAGTAAGGCAAATGATGGAGGGGCGCGATTCAATCAACGTGCACCAACATCGGCAGAGCAGGTGCAAACTGATCCATGGTTTGATAATGGTAAAGTCGTTTCGGCAAGCTATGGACCGTCGGAAATGAAACCTCCTTTCAGTTATTTCTCGGTCGACTTAGAGGGAGCATATTCCTATAAAATCAGCAAATATACGCGGAGTTTTATGTTTTTAAATCTAGAAAATGAATCAGTGCCAGCGGCAATCATCTTAACCGATGATATGCAGACGAGCAACCCGAATTTCAAAAAATATTGGCAGATAAACACCCTAAACGTTCCAGAGAAAACAGCGGATGGTCTGATCTTAAATAGTAAAAGAGGAGATAAGGTTGGCAAGACACATGTTCAGATGTTAGTGCCGAGTCCGGACAAGAGGACAATTGAGATATTTAGTGGCGAAAAAGCTAATAGTGCTTTTGAAACACAATTTGAAGCACCTCCGTCAAGCCACCCAGAGGGTCGCGCTAATCGGATTATGATCTCGCCCGAGAATGCAAATGGACGGGATCGGTTCCTGACTGTCTTCCAGATCGTGGATGGCAACACGGAACCGTTGCCAATAAACTACAAAGAAACGGATGTTAGTTATGTGATTTACTTGGCTGATCGTGTCATCAGTATGAGCAATAGCTCAGAATTGATTGATAAGAGCTTTTTGATTGATATCCCCTCAAAAGGAAAAGGTGTTTATCAGGTAGCTTTAGCCGGACTGGAAGCGGGGAAATGGGTCGTAAAAAATAAAAGAGGAAAAGTTGAGTTAAATGCGCAGGTAGAAGACGGAAAGAATACAATCTTCTTCGAAGCAGGAAAAGGATCTTACACAATTGAAAGGGTAGATTCCGCTTGACGGTCGCATTAAATATGCCAGCCTTTACTGAAAAATAAAAGAGCCTTGATTACTCAAGGCTCTTTTAGTAGCGGGGAGCAGAATCGAACTGCCGACCTCAGGGTTATGAATCCTGCGCTCTAACCATCTGAGCTACCCCGCCAATTTGTATAGTTGTATTTTTCGGTTTGCAAATATAGTTTAAATTCCTTTTCTTTAGAAAAAAAGTTTAAAATGAATATTTTTAAGCGGAAAAACGTTAATGACTAGCAAGTAAAAATATGCCTGAAAAAGTAAAAATACAACTCGAATATGAGGTAAAATCAGCCCCTAAAATATTATTCTCTTTTCTAAATGAACCCAACGCATTAGCACAATGGTTTGCCGATGAAGTTACGATACGAGAAAACATCTATACATTTCAATGGCATGACGATTCAAAAAGAGCCAAACTGGTGAATGTAAAAGACAACAAATCGGTACGCTATAAATGGATTGATGATGAACCCTATTATTTCGAATTGGAGATAGTTCAAGATGAACTAACCAATGACGTCGCACTTGCAGTAACTGATTTTGTAAAAGAAGAGAACCTGGAAGACAGAAAACTAATCTGGGATAACTCAATCGACTACCTGTCTAGCGTGTTGGGCGCTTAAGCTATAAATAATAAATTCAGTATCTTTGTACTGTGAAAAAGGTTCACGTACTTGTACTAAAGGCATTTATAAAGCCATTCATCGTTACGTTTTTTATCGTAATGTTCGTGCTTTTGATGCTTTTTTTATTTAAATACATCGATGACCTCATTGGGAAAGGCTTCGAATGGTATGTTATCCTGCAACTACTATGGTATGCGTCTGCGACCAATGTAGCGATGGCTTTACCTCTTTCCATGCTCCTCTCGTCAATTATGACCTTCGGCAATTTAGGAGAAAGCTATGAATTGGTTGCGATTAAAGCTGCGGGAATATCGCTCCGAAAAGCGATGATGCCGCTTATCATCTTTGTGATGCTCTTTAGCACGGGAGCTTTTTTCTTCAGTGACTACATGCTGCCAATTGCTAATTTAAAGATGGGGTCCCTTTTGTACGATGTGCGACAAAAGAAAGCAGACTTTTTAATCACTGAAGGAGTCTTCAACAATAGCATCCCGAATTATTCGATCCGGGCAATGGATAAAAGTAATGATGGAACGCTCCTTCATAACCTGACGATCTATGAACATGCACAGGGTTCTTCGGGAACAAATGTATTGATGGCCGAAGAAGGCAAAATGTACGATGCGCCGGATCCCAACTACATGATCTTAGAATTGAAAAACGGTGTGCGCTACGAAGAGCAATCTGGCTCGAAGGTCTACAATCCGCGTCAGCTGTTTACAAGATACTATTTTGAGCAAACCGAGCAGCGATTTGACATGTCCGATTTTCAAATGAAAAGAACTGACGAGAATCTGTTCAAAAGTCATTATGCGATGTTAAATCTTCGGCAACTCGACTATTACGCTGACTCAATTCAACATTATAACGATAGTTTAAGAACCACGGTTATTCGGGAAATCATCCCCTATTACCGTGTTTATAATCAATATCAGCCTTTTAAGATCGAAAATACAAGTCCAGTAACTTTTGAGAACAGTACGCTTGAACTTATTCCGGATGACAGTAAAACGCAGGCGGTCTCAGAAGCAAGCAACCAAGTACGTTATATTCAGGATGTATTGACCTTAAAGGCGACAACAGATGCGGAATTCAGCACTTCGATACGCCGCTACCTGATGGAGTATCAACGCAAATTTACACTATCGGTGGTATGCCTGGTTTTTTTCTCAATTGGGGCTCCGCTTGGTGCGATCATAAGAAAGGGGGGACTGGGGCTTCCGGTGGTCATGGCCATCATCTTTTTCTTGATTTACTACGTAATTTCAACATTGGCTGAGAAGTCGGCTCGCGAAGGGAACATTGATACAACGCTGGGGATGTGGACAGCCATCATTGTATTGGCTCCACTAGGTGTTTTCCTAACTTATAAGGCAGCAACAGATTCAGCCTTATTTGACGTGGAACAGTACAAAACGATTGTGAAAAAAACTTGGCGAAAAATTCAAAAGCCGTTTAAGCGTAAAGCGAGATAATGACACGCGGATTATCAGAAACCGCATCATAAACAGTACCTTTGTACAAAATTCTATTCCTGATTAATTTATGGCAATTCAACTAAATACAATCGAAGAAGCGATTGAAGATATAAAAGCCGGAAAGGTTATCATTGTTGTTGATGACGAGGACCGGGAGAATGAAGGCGATTTTATTACAGCTGCGGAAAATGCGACCCCCGAGGTTATCAACTTCATGGCTACACATGGCCGCGGACTTATCTGCGCGCCATTGACAGAGGCTCGTTGCAAGGAGTTGAAACTGGACCTAATGGTGGGCAAAAATACAGCTGCTTATGAAACTAACTTTACGGTATCGATAGACCTAGTAGGCCATGGTTGCACGACAGGGATCTCGGCGTCCGATCGGTCGAAAACCATTAAAGCTTTAACTAACCCCGATACAACACCTGAAGAACTTGGTCGCCCCGGCCATATTTTCCCATTGATGGCAAAAGATGGAGGAGTATTGAGGCGAACCGGACATACAGAGGCTGCGGTGGACTTGGCAAGGCTCGCCGGTTTTGAACCTGCAGGGGTGTTGGTAGAGATCTTGAAAGAAGACGGTGAAATGGCACGGCTACCTGACTTGATCCCGATCGCTAAGAAATTTGATCTTAAGATAATCTCGATCGAAGATTTGATTGAATATCGTCTACACAAAGACTCCTTGATTACCAAAGAGGTTTCAGTTAAATTACCCACAGAATGGGGTGAATTTGAGCTTTCAGCCTATACTCAGAAGAACACAGGTGAACAACATGTAGCGTTGATTAAGGGTTCATGGGAACCAGATGAACCTATCTTGGTTCGGGTGCACAGTTCTTGTGTTACGGGCGACATCTTCGGTTCATGCCGTTGTGATTGTGGTCCACAGCTTCATAAGGCTATGGAGATGATCGAAAAAGAAGGCAAAGGTGTGATCGTATACATGAATCAGGAAGGTAGAGGGATTGGCTTGATCAACAAATTAAGAGCTTATAATTTACAGGAAAATGGGTTGGATACTGTTGACGCAAACTTGAAACTCGGTTTTAAAGCTGATCAGCGCGACTATGGAATTGGAGCTCAGATTCTTAGAAACCTTGGAGTAACCAAAATGCGCTTGATGACGAATAACCCTAAGAAACGGGCAGGGATGATCGGGTATGGACTGGAAGTAGTTGAAAATGTGCCGATTGAGATCGCCTCGAATAAACATAATGAACTGTATTTACGGACTAAACGAGATAAGCTCGGTCATTCGATCATGAAAAATATTTAATGAATTAAAAAACAAATGGTAGGGTTTTTGTATTTATAGAAAACACTATTGTTCACTTAAATAATTCATTATGAAAGTTAAAATCTACATGATGCTAACGATGATGATGTTAGCGTTCACCTTTGGCCCGACTGTTTCGGCTAAGCCGGTTGATGAACCAGCACCAAAAACTTTTACTGACGAAGAAATCGAAATTCGCATGAATGAGATGCGTCAGCGTGTAAAAGAAATTAAGGAAATGGACAAATCAGAGCTTACCAGATCAGAAAGAAAGGCTCTACGCCAAGAGCTCAGAGACATGAACAAAGAAGCTCGCGCATTTGGTGAGCGTGGTGTCTATCTTTCAGTAGGTGCGATTATCATCATTATTTTATTATTAATCTTAATCTTATAATACATAGCTCTTTATAGAGACTTATGTCTGAAAAGAAAGGGACAACGTCGTTTGTCCCTTTTTTTATGTCACACCTTTTTCGTAAAATTGTTATAGCAATAACAAACCAATACTTTATCACTCTTATTTTGTTTTATGATTTTAATCGTTGATGATAAACAAGAGAACCTAATCTCACTACGTAGCTTTTTGGAACATAACAACTTTGAGGTTGAAGAAGCATCATCGGGAGAGGAAGCATTGAGAAAAGTCCTCAAAACCATTTATTCACTTATTATCCTAGATGTTCAGATGCCCGGAATGGATGGATTTGAGGTTGCGGAAACAATATTGGACTATAGTAAGGCAAAAGACACTCCTATTTTATTTTTATCAGCGGTTAACATCGACAAGGAGTTTATCACTAGAGGTTATCGAGCGGGTGCTGTTGATTATATCACAAAACCTTTTGATCCGGATATTCTGCTTTTAAAGGTCAAAACATTCATCCGTTTGTTCGAACAAACGGATAAACTTAAAAAAGTTCAAAAATCGTTGAAGAGAGAAATCGAAGCGCGGAAAGAACTGGAGAATAAAAAAGATGAATTTATCAGCATCGCGAGCCATGAACTAAAAACGCCGCTGACTAGTGTCCGCGGTTATATCCAATTACTTGACCGACTAATCCAGCGCAAAGAAGATGAAGAGCTTAAACCTTATATTCAAAAGGTTAGTCAACAGGTTAACAAACTAGGTGACTTGGTGTCCGATCTTTTAGATATTTCAAAAATGGAAAGTGGCAAGATGAAGTTTAATATCAAAGCTTTTTCATTTGACGACATGCTTAACAATGCAATCGATAACATTCAGCAAGTTTACCCCGAACATCAAATCTTAAGGAAGGGTTCTGCCAATCTTATGTACCTAGGTGATGAAATGAGGATAGAGCAAGTGGTCATTAACTATTTAACGAACGGAATCAAATATTCCCCAGACAATAAAACTTTAGAAGTAGAAACGGATCTTGGGGATGAACATCTTGAGGTTCGGGTACGAGACTACGGTATCGGTATTTCTCAGGAACTCCAAGAACAACTCTTTGAGAAGTTTTTCCGGATAGAGGAAACATCCCATAGGTTTCAGGGTCTCGGCATTGGCCTATTTATCTGTCAGGAAATAATACAAAGACACGGCGGTAAATGCAACGTTCAGAGCACTCCAGGAGAAGGTTCCACTTTTTCATTTACACTGCCTTATAAAAAGATAAATTAATCATTAATGAGAAAGACATTTAATCGGATACCATTCAATATCAAATTGATATTAAGCACTGGAATTCCTCTGGTAGTCTTAATCTTTGCATTCTTTTTTATCCGCGAAGAACGAAGGGTACGCAATGAAACAACGAACAATTTCATAAAACGTTTGGAGATCACAATGGCGTCTAACAAGCTAACGAACTGCATACAAATGGAACGCCGTTTCAGTATTAGCAAGCTTGCCCAGCGAAACTCGAATCAAGATTTAGAGAGGTATCGGGCTGAAGTGGACCAGTCCATACAATATCTTACCCAGCTGACCACTACTGAAACTTCACATGAGCGGGAGTATTCTTTTGGTGATGATTTGGGAGTCTGGCGGTCTTTAATTGATAGCGCGCAAATTTCAACAAGGGACGTTCTGGACAATTATCAGCTTATCGTCGACCAGCTTCAAAGCAACAACACCATGCGCAGCGACAACCCAACGATTAAAGGGCGATCCGAAGCCAAAATGATGGCAAGCAGCGCATTGTCTTATATGATAAACCTTTTAACACAGCTAAGATTGGATGTTTACGTATCGGCTATTGATGAGGGAGAATTAGACAATAGTTTCCAGCAAACCTACAAACTATTCCGCTCTCTGGAAGCTGAAGTTCTGAATAGCAACGATACGATGATCACAAATGAATATTCAGAGCTTCGTGAAGAAAGTGGATTACAGGCAATGCTCGCGTCACTCAACGAATTAGTGGTAAACGGAGCGACGAGAACGAACTATTCAAGCGAAGAATGGTGGCGGATATCGGCCGCAGGGGTAGATGGTCTAACAAGTTTGCAAGAATCTCTTTTAAACAGTGTTCACCAAGAAACAACCGCTTATCACGACCATGCGATACTTCTTCAGCGGACGATGCTAACGGTGATCAGCATCGTTATCTTAATAATTATTTTACTTATCGCATTTTTCATCCGATCAACAAGTGATCAGGTCAACTCATTACGTATCGCCGCAGGAAGGATGGCGCGTGGAGAAACCGATATTAAATTGCCGAAGTTCCCTAAAGACGATTTAGGAAGCTTGGCGAGCTCTTTCATGCAAATTGACCGAAATAATAAAAAGATTGAAATTGCTGCACGCGCTATAGGTAATAGTAATTTTGATGTTGCTTTTCAACCCCGAAGCAAAAAGGATGATCTAGGCCATGCAATCGTAAACATGCGAAACTCCCTTAAAGAGTTTTCGGATGCAAGTGAGCAGGAAATTTGGGTGCAGACAGGCCTCTCAAAGATTAACGGTGTATTAATCGGTCAGAAAAAAATTGGTGACGCTTGTGAAACCGTCTTAAAAACGTTGGTAGATTACTTGGGTGCGGAAATTGGGGTCTTCTATCTTCACAATTATTCCAATATGCTTGAATTGCAGTGCAGCTATGCAGTGATAAATGAAGAGAACCTGCCCCGCCTAGTTAGAATTGGACAAAACCGATTAGGGAAGGTTGCAGAAAACCGTATTCCGATGATTATTGACTCGGTGCCAGAGGGTTATCTTGCTATAGGCAGCAGCTTGGGTCAAGCTCAACCCAAAAACCTACTCATTTTACCATTGATTCAGGCGGAAGAAATAGAAGGGGTTATTGAGATCGCTTCGTTTACAGATTTTCATCCCGGGACGAAGGATTTTGTAAAACAGGTTGGTGTTAATATAGCAAGCATGGTTCAGTCCATGAAATCACGTATACGGTTACAGGAGCTTCTGGAGGAAACGCAAACGCAAACTGAGGAATTGCAAACACAACATAGTGAACTCGAAAATCTGAATACGGAATTGGAAGCTCAGACACAAAAATTGCAAGCATCCGAGGAAGAGCTTAAAGTACAGCAGGAGGAATTATTACAGGCGAACCAGGAACTAGAGGAGCGAAGCAATTTACTGGAAGATCGAAATCAGATTATCATTGATCGAAACCTAGAAATACAGAAAAAAGCGGAAGAACTGGAACTAAGCACACGCTACAAATCGGAATTTTTGGCTAATATGTCCCATGAACTAAGGACGCCGCTGAACTCGATCCTGCTCCTCTCTCGGTTGTTGAGCGAGAATGGGGAAAACAATTTGAACAACGACCAGGTAGAATATGCTCATGTAATTCAAAACTCCGGAAAAAGTTTACTTTCGCTGATTGATGAAATCTTAGACCTTTCTAAAATTGAGGCAGGAAAAATGACAGTCGAATTCAAACCAGAGTCGATTCAGGAGGTCGTAACTTCTATGCGGTCAATATTCAGTGAGATGGCAAAAGAAAAGAACCTCGACTTGCAATTTACGATCAGCAATGACGCACCACTGCTGATTACGACTGACCGACTTCGATTGGAACAGATTCTTAAAAATTTGCTGTCTAATGCGTTGAAGTTTACCAAAACCGGATTTATTAAAATGAACATTCACGATGATCCAAAAAAACCTGATCACATCATATTTTCGGTCAAAGACAGCGGTATCGGAATTCCGGCGGATAAACTAGAACATATTTTTGGTGCTTTCCAACAGGCTGATGGATCAACCAGAAGAAAATTTGGAGGAACCGGCTTAGGACTGGCAATTAGTCGTGAGCTGGCACGGCTACTAGGTGGGGATTTAACAGTAAAAAGTAAAGAGTCTTCAGGAAGCGAATTTATTTTGAGTATACCAGTTGATGGGTCAAGTGCAATTACCTCGGATAGTGAAAATGAAAAAGATGACCCAAAACAAGAGCCTATTGAAGTTCAGGTTGAACCAGACCAAACTGAACAACCTTCGGAACAAAAACCGGAAACGAATGGAGGACAAAGCTTCATCACTTCTGTAATTCCGGAAGATGTGCCAGACGACAGAAAAAGTATTAAGAAAGGAGATAATGTAATACTCATAATTGAAGACGATACCTCTTTTGCAAAATCCCTCCTCTCTTTTACCCAGAAAAAAGGTTATAAAGGGCTTGTGGCGGTTCGTGGAGATGAAGGAATAGAAATGGCATTTCGCTATAACCCGCAAGCAATACTTTTAGACCTGCAGCTACCTATCAAAGACGGTTGGCAAGTGATGAAGGAGCTGAAAGAAAACCCAAGCACTCGACATATTCCGGTACATATGATGTCATCATACGAAATAAGAAAAGAGAGTCTTCGGAAAGGAGCGATTGATTTTATCAATAAGCCTATAGCTTTTGAACAAATGAATGAGATATTCAAAAAATTGGAGAAAGCTTTGGAGCGTGGGTCGAAGAAAGTTTTAATTATTGAAGAAAACGCAAAGCATGCTGAAGCTCTCGCTCAATACCTGGGTACATTCAATGTAAAATCTGAAATCAAAGGCGATATACAAACCGGTGTCCAAACATTAAAAAACGAGGGCGTCGATTGTGTCATCCTGGATATGGGGATTCCGGATGAGATCGGTTACAAAACATTAGAGGCGGTTAAAGACAATCCGGGGCTGGATAACCTGCCGATTATTGTCTTCACAGGAAAAAACCTCTCACGCATTGAAGAGCAGAAAATTAAACAGTATGCAGATTCAATTGTCGTGAAAACTGCTCACTCTTATCAGCGGATTCTAGATGAGGTTACTCTCTTTTTACATTTAGTCGAAGAAAATAAAGAGGCAGACGGTAAAAAGAAACTTATTAGCAACCCTGGTCGTTTTAATGACATCCTAGAAGGGAAAACTGTATTGGTCGCTGATGATGATATTCGAAATATATTTTCACTAACAAAAGCATTGGAACACTTCAATATGCATGTATTGACGGCAAATGATGGCAAAGAAGCCTTAGAAGTGTTGGAAGCTAATGCAGATAAAGTAGATATTATTTTGATGGATATGATGATGCCGCAAATGGACGGTTATGAAACGACCACTCGCATTCGTAAAAATCCGAAATTAAGTTCTCTACCAATTTTAGCGGTTACGGCAAAAGCGATGGTTGGCGACCGGGAGAAATGCATTCAAGCGGGCGCGTCAGATTATATTTCTAAACCTGTGGATATTGACCAGCTCGTATCGTTACTGAGAGTATGGCTGTATCCTTAAACTTAAACCTAAGCATTCACACTTTTATGAAACCTCAAATTTTAGTGATTGACGACGATGAAAAAAATATTTTCGCTTTATGCGCAGTACTCAAATCGCGCGGTTTTACATGCTTAACCGCCCAATCTGCCAAAGAAGGTATTAGCCAATTAATAAAAAACAACAAAGTTGGCATAGTTTTAATGGATATGATGATGCCTGAGATGGACGGTTATGAAGCGATCAGTCTGATAAAAGCTCAAGAGAAACTCTTACATATTCCTATAATTGCTGTAACTGCTCAGGCAATGGCAGGCGACCGGGAGAAATGCCTTGCAGCAGGGGCTGTCGACTATTTGGCGAAACCGGTTGATGTCGATTTATTAATAAATAAGATTAACCAGCAGTTAGGCAACATAGATAATGGAATTACAAACGGTAAATGATGAGGATGTCGAGCTTCTTTTAATGGATTTACATGCAGAGCATGGCTATGATTTTTCTGATTATAGCCGTGCCTCAATGAAGCGTAGACTAAATCGTTTGGTTGTTATTGACAAGTTCCCGAGTTTTGCAGAGATGCGGTATCGTCTGGTTCATGACCCATTTTATTTACGTCGATTCATAGAAGAAATTACCGTTAACGTGACAGAAATGTTCCGCGATCCTGATTTTTTTAAATATCTACGACAGCATATCATCCCCACGCTCGGCACATATCCCTTTATCCGAGTCTGGATCGCTGGTTGTGCATCAGGAGAAGAAGCTTATTCAGTTGCCATTCTTTTGGAAGAGGCAAATTTATTAGATAGAAGTCTAATCTATGCCACTGATCTTAATCCACGAGTTTTGGAAAAGGCTAAGTCTGGTATATTTCCTGTTAAACTAATTAAGCAGTATTCAGAAAATTACTTATTAAGCGGTGGTTATCAAGACTTTTCATCCTACTATACCGCCAACTATGATGTTATGATTTTCAAGGAGCCTCTTCGAAAGAAGATTGTTTTTTCTACTCATAATCTGGTGTCTGACTCTTCCTTCAACTCGTTTCAACTGATCATGTGCAGAAATGTCCTTATCTACTTCAATACACATCTTCAGTCGCGTGTGTTCAATTTAATGGATAAAAGCCTGGAAAACTTGGGTTATCTGGCATTAGGTACAAAGGAAACACTGCGCTTTGCGAATATTTCCGACAAATATAAACAGGTGGATCCTAAGCAAAAAATCTGGAGGAAGCATGGCTACTGATATGGTGGTTATCGGAGGGTCAGCGGGCAGTTTACAAGTGGTCATGGAGATCTTGCCTGAATTGAAGCAAGACCTGAAATTATCGATTGTGATTATTTTTCATCGGAAAGCAGTGAACGAACCTGATATTCTCTTAGAGCTTTTGAACTCTAAATCTAACCTCCCGGTAAAGGAAGCGGAGGATAAAGAGCCGATCGAAAACGGCAAAGTTTACCTTGCGGCGGCTGACTATCATCTGTTTGTTGAAAAGAACCATTCTTTCTCATTAGATATTTCTGAGAAAATTAACTTTTCAAGACCCAGTATCGATTTAACATTTCAATCAGCTGCGGACGCATATAAAAAAAACCTTGTCGGTATCCTATTATCCGGTGCCAATGCAGACGGCGTAAAAGGAATGCAGTCAATCAAACTTAATGGGGGCTATTGTATAGCTCAGGATCCGATTTCTTGCCAAATACCATACATGCCATCACAAGCAATCACTAAAAAAGTAGTAGATCAGATTGCTTTGCCCGGTGAGATAGCACAGTTTATCAATTCTTGTACACCTTCCAAATTATAAACAGCGAATTAGTCTTCCTTTTTATTATTTTTTTGTGACAGGCGACAGCCTGCAAATAACTTAAATTTTATTATGTTTGTGCTGAAAATTTTCAACCGCCACCAGCATACATGTTGAAGCTCGATGAGATAAAAAAACCTATAGCGGAACAACTTGATTTATTTGAAGAAAAGTTCAAGCAATCGATGGCGAGTTCCGTACCTTTATTAGATCGGATTACTCACTACATTGTTAAAAGGAAGGGAAAGCAAATTAGGCCGATGTTCGTGTTCTTTTCTGCTGGCACTTGTGGAGACATCTGCGAGGCTACGCATCGCGGAGCTTCACTTGTGGAATTGCTGCATACTGCAACCCTAGTGCACGATGACGTGGTCGACAATTCCAATGAACGAAGAGGCTTTTTCTCAGTCAATGCGCTTTGGAAAAATAAAGTAGCCGTTTTGGTAGGAGATTTCCTTCTAGCAAGAGGTCTTTCGCTTTCGATACGGAATGACGACTTTAAACTTCTCAAAATTGTCTCCGAAGCAGTAGAGCAGATGAGTGAGGGAGAGCTTCTACAGATGGAAAAAGCGAGAAGGCTCGATATTGACGAAACGGTCTACTTCGAGGTGATAAGAAAAAAAACAGCTTCTCTAATTGCATCATGTTGTGCATGTGGAGCGGCTTCAGTGGGAACGGTGGATGATGAAGCAGTGAACCGAATGCACCGGTTGGGAGAAAAGATAGGTATTGCTTTTCAAATTAAGGATGATCTCTTTGATTTCGGGGTTGACGATGTTGGTAAGCCTGTAGGAAATGACATTAAAGAGAAAAAACTCACACTTCCTCTAATCTATGCATTAAATAAATCTTCCAAAGCAGAAAAGAGATATTTTATTAATTTAGTAAAAAATCATAACGAGGATCCTAGTCGGGTTCGGGAAGTGATTGACTATGTGAATGGTAGCGGCGGATTAGCCTATGCAAAGCAGAAAATGCTACAATATCAAGACGAAGCTTTTAAGATACTGTACACTTTCCCTGAGAATTCTTATCGGACGGGGCTCGAGCAGTTAGTAAAATTTACAACAGAACGCAAAAAATAAACAAATGGATACTTCCTTTCTCACAAATGAATTTCTTTTCTTCGGTGGATTCTTAATTTTTATCGCGCTGATGCTCGCATTAGACTTGGGGGTCTTTAGCAAGAAAAATGAGGTTGTCAGTTTTAAAGCTGCGGCTATCATGAGCTCAATATGGGTCTTCTTTGCACTTGCTTTTTATGTACTTCTGCGGGTTTGGGGGAATGAGTTACATAATGTCCATGACTTTGAAACCCTTGCTACCGTCACGGAAAATCATATGCACGACATTGCTGCAATTCCTGGTGACTTGGCTGCCAGTATAAGGATATACAATAATAACCTGGCATTGGAATACCTTACTGGCTACGTAGTCGAATATGCGCTATCGGTCGATAATATTTTCGTGATGGTGTTAATATTTAGTTCATTTGGAGTTGACCCCAAACATTATCATAAGGTATTAGTATGGGGTATCTTAGGAGCTGTATTCTTCCGTTTCGTATTTATTTTTATAGGTGCTGCTCTGATTAGTCGTTTCGATTGGATACTTTATGTTTTTGGCGCGTTCTTAGTTTACACGGGTATTATGATGTTCATTAACCGTAATCAAGAGGAAACGATGGATCCACAGGAGAATCGAATCGTGCGTTTCGCATCCAAACATTTTTCTGTTACCCCAGGCTTTGTAAATGGAAATTTCTTCCACAAAATAGATGGAAAAACTTTTATCACACCGCTCTTTCTAGTATTGCTGATGATTGAGTCGACGGATATCATTTTTGCGGTTGACTCGATTCCTGCCATTTTTTCTGTAACACAAGACCCATACATTGTCTTCTTCTCTAATATCTTCGCAATTTTAGGACTTAGATCAATGTTTTTCTTATTGGTAAACATCATTCACAAATTCCATTATCTAAAAGCGGGACTTTCTTTTCTACTTGTCTTTATCGGGGCTAAAATGTTGCTACATGGACAGCTCGCCGAACTCGGATTTACGACGATGCATTCGCTTATTGTAATCTTAGGAATTTTGGCAGGAAGCGTAATCTTATCGCTGGTTTTTCCAAAAAAGGAGCAAGTTCCAACAAAGCAACAATAAATCGGTAATGAGGGATGACAGGCTAGCTATCCCCTTTTTTCTTTAATCATTTGGATTATCGGATCAAGAAAGGATCGATCGTTCGATAAGCGCGGTACCTTATTTTGTCCGCCTAACTTGCCGCGCTCTTTCATCCATTGATAAAAGGTTCCCTCCTCAGCGAAATGTACGATGGGTTCTTTTAGCGCCAGATTATTGAATCGCTTGGCGTCATAATCTGAATTAATCTGACGAAGTGCCTGATCCAAGACGGCGACAAATTCAGAGCGGCTCCCAGGCTCTTTGGAAAGTTCGATAATCCATTCATGAGCTCCCGCCTCATTCCTCTCAAAATAAACTGGTCCTGCAGTAAAATCTTTTATAATAGCACCTGTTTTGTCACAAGCCTCTCGGATTCCATCTTCGGCATTATCGACGATCAGCTCTTCACCAAAGGCATTAATATACTGCTTCGTACGACCGCTTACTTGAATACGAAAAGGATAGCGCGAGGTAAATCGTACCGTATCGCCTATCATATAACGCCACAACCCCGCATTTGTAGAAATGATTATTGCGTAGTTTTTACCCAGCTCAACCTCCGACAAACTCAATGTTTGTGGATATTCGTCATGGAAGTTCTCCATCGGCATAAATTCATAATAAATACCATAGTCGAGCATCAAAAGCATCTCGTCAGAATCAGGTAAATCCTGAATGGCAAAGTAACCTTCCGAAGCATTATAGTTTTCTAGGTAATACATACTATCGGAGGGAATCAACTGCTTAAACTGTTCACGGTAAGGCTTGAAGCTGACCCCTCCGTGAAAGTAAAATTCAAGATTAGGCCAAATCTCAAGTAAATTTAACTTCCCAGAAATTTCAAGCATCCGTTTCGCTAACACGACGTTCCAAGTGGGCACACCCGATAAACTTGTTATATTTTCAGTTAAACCCAAATGTGCAATCTTTTCAATTTTTTCTTCGAAGTTAGGATTAAGCGTAAGATCAATATCTGGGAAGCGATGATACTCGGCCCAGAAAGGCAGGTTTTGAACAATGATGGCAGAAAGATCGCCAGAAGAGGTTTTGCCTAGCGCATTAATCTGATGGCTCCCTCCCAAGACAAGACCCTTTCCTTCAAAAAGATTATTGTTTGGGCGGTTCAAGCAATATATACTAAGCAGATCTTTTCCACCAGCATAATGACATTCTTCTAAGGCTTCCTGGCTAACCGGGATATATTTACTACGATCGGAAGTTGTCCCGGATGACTTAGCGAACCATTTGATCGTTGAAGGCCAAAGAATATTTTGCTCACCCTTCATCATCCGCTCAATATAAGGCTTTAAAGAATCATAGTCCTGAATGGGAACCCGTTCTTTAAAGTCATTAACAGAAGAAATTGATTCATAATCATACTTCTTCCCCCACTCTGTAGCTTGTGCAGTTTTTATAAGATCATGAAACCATTCTTCTTGGACTTCATTGGGGTACTGTTTAAAAAGCTCGATTTGATGTACACGCTTTTTCATGATCCACTTAAGAATGGAATTAACCAGTGCTGCCATGCTCGATTCCTAACGCTTTTTAATTTTTAATTCAAAATTCTGACCTAAATAAAATTTCCTTGCCATTTCATTTACAGCTATCTCAGGAGGGGTCCCGGTTAACATGATCTTACCTTCAGTTAATAAATAAGCTCGATCCGTAATTGAAAGGGTCTCCTGAACATTATGGTCCGTTATTAAAATACCTATATTTCGATGTTTGAGCTTATGAACAATGGTTTGAATCTCCTCGACCGCAATCGGGTCAACACCGGCAAAAGGCTCATCTAACAAAATGAAATTGGGATTCGCGGCCAAGGCACGTGCAATCTCTGTTCGACGCCTTTCGCCACCCGAAAGTAGATCTCCTCGGTTCTTCCGAACCTTATTCAAACTAAACTCATTAATCAGTTCCTCTAACTTTTGCTTGCGCTCTTCTTTGTCCTTATAATGGATCTCCAGCACTGCTAGAATATTATCTTCAACAGAGAGCTTCCGAAACACGGAAGCTTCTTGTGCTAAATAGCCGATACCTTTTTGCGCCCTCCGATACATCGCGTCACCGGTAATTTCTTGATCATCTAAGAAAACTTTTCCCTCAGTTGGCTTAATGAGTCCAACAATCATATAAAAAGAAGTTGTTTTCCCGGCTCCATTTGGTCCAAGCAAACCTACGATCTCTCCCTGTTCGACATGGAAGGACACGTCGTCAACAACCTTTCGTTGTTTATACTTCTTTACCAAATGTTCTGCTTTTAATATCATTATGTTTTTCTTTATGACGGTGGTGTACGTTACGTCGCTGGTCTGATATCTTTAATATTTAATTGAACACTCTTGACCCCACGCCAATTATTTTCTTCAATAGTATAACAAATATCGATAGCCGCGCCTTTAGTTACAAGTGAATTATGGTGTGAAAGGCCAAATCCTATACAATCAAAGATAGCGGAAGAACCTTGAGAAACTCTTATTTTGAGATGATTTTTCCCTACGATTTGCGGAATATCTCTTACCATAACGTTTTTACTAAGAAATAAAGGCAATTCATTCTCTTGCCCAAAAGGGGCAAAGCGATTTAAAATCCTAAAAAACTTACCGTCAACATCGTCAAAATGAAGTTGCTCATCGATAAGCAACTCCGGTGTCAACAATTCATCAGGAATACTAGCCGCGACTACCTCTTCAAATCGCTCTTGCAGAGCTTCGACATTCTCCTTTTTCATGGTCAAGCCTGCAGCGTACTTATGCCCTCCGAATTGTTCAAACAGTTCGCTGCATTGACTTAAAGCTGCATAAAGATCAAAACCAAAAATAGAACGCGCAGAACCAGTAATGAGGCCATTCGATTGAGTCAAGACAATTGTAGGACGATAAAACTTATCAATTAAACGTGATGCGACGATACCAATTACGCCTTTATGCCACTTCGGTTGAAAGACGACGGTCGTCTTTCTTTTCATCATCTCTTGACTACCCATAATCATGGCCGTCGCCTGTTCCGTTATCTGGATATCGAACGCTTTCCGCTGATGATTTTGTCCTTCTATCTCTTTGCTTAAACTCGAAGCCAGATATGGATCTTGCGAGATAAGCAACTCCACAGCAGCTCTCGCATGTTTAATTCTTCCGGCCGCATTGATTCTAGGGCCAATATGAAATATCAGATCAGTTGATGACAACTCAGCTTGACTCCCTCTCAAATTTATCAATGCCTTTAAACCCGGACAAGGATCATCGTTCAATTTTTTCAATCCGTAGAAAGACAATATCCTATTCTCCCCAACGACAGGAACCATATCTGCCGAGATACTCACCGCTACCAGATCTAGATACCGATACACCTCCTCCAGCGGAAGACCCAACCGTAAGACAAGTGCATGAACTATTTTCAAACCTACACCACATCCTGATAATTCAGGAAAAGGGTATTGACAATCAGCACGTTTCGGATCTAACACGGCATATGCAGATGGCAACCGAGCGCCGGGCGTATGATGGTCCGCAATGATAAAGTCAACCCCCAACTGATTACCATAGTCAATCAAGTCATTTGCTTTAATCCCACAATCAAGCGCAATAATCAATGAGAATTGGTTTGTATGAGCGAAATCAACCCCCTTTTTAGATATCCCATAACCTTCCTCATAGCGGTCGGGGATATAATAATCAATATAATTTGGAGCCAATTCATTTAAGAAGCAATATACAACCGCCACAGCTGTTGTTCCATCCACGTCGTAGTCGCCATAGACAAGTATTTTTTCTTTATTCTTTAGAGCCCGGGTAATTCTGAATACCGCTTTCTCCATGTCTTGCATAAGATAAGGGTCATGTAATTGACCTAAGTCCGGACAAAAGAAGGCTTTTGCATCTTCGTAAGTATGAATCTCTCTTTTAACCAGCAGACTAGCCAAGACGGGGTTGATATTTAAAGTTTTAGATAAGTTTTGAACCTGTTCAGGATATAGTTGTGGCTTTTCGACCCATCTTTTTTGCATATATTTGTACTTACAGTTCGGTAAATATACATTATAGTCGCCGTAATCACAACGTATATCAAACACTCGGATATGAAGGTATTTGCATTAGATGAAGGATCATTTTCAGTAGGGATAGATAAAAAGTTTATTCCTTTCGACCCAAAAACAGATGATAAAAAAGATAGAAAAGGTTCACTTTTCATCAATGTTAAACCATTTCTTGTTGACACAGGAAATGATCTTATTATCATTGACACTGGTTTGGGCTTCTCAAAGAATGGGCAAATGATGATTCACGAAAACATCCGTGAGCTCGGCTATGAGCCAGAGGATGTTACGTTAGTTCTCATGTCTCATCTTCATCAGGATCATGCCTCGGGGATGATTAATTCGGAAACCAACACGATTAGTTTTACAAACGCTGAATACATCATTCAGCGGGCGGAATGGGAAGAGGCTTATAGCGACACGAAATCTTCATATCGTACTGAGGTTTTTGATATCTTACAGAGAAGCGGACAGGTTCATTTCGTCGAAAACAACGGTGAGCTGAATTCACTAGTCAGCTACGAAATCAGCGGAGCCCACAGCCCCTACCATCAGGTCTTCCATATTAAAAACGAGGAAGACCATCTATTCTATGGTGGAGACGAATGGCCCGAACCAGAACAAGCTTTGCGCAGGTTTGCCGCGAAATATGATTACGATGGGCACAAGGCAATGGAACTGAGAGAGCAGTATGCTACTCAGGCGACAAACGAAGACTGGACATGCCTCTTCTACCATGCAGGTGAAAATGCAATTGCTAGAATGGCAAAAAAAGATGATAGCTTTCGGATCATACCTGTATAAGTAGCCCCTTCGGTCTGACTAATTCCTCGGATTACGTCATCACCCATCGGCTTACGTCACCAGTTAAATTGAAGATTTTTCTCGATTTCGGGGTGAATACTATAGAAAACAGGGCAAGTTTTTGCTGCTTTTTCCAAAATGACTTTTTCTTTATCTGAATACTGCTGTCCTTTCGGAAAATTAAAAACAATATCTAACCTGGAAACACGACGCGGATTATCGGTCATAATCTTTGTCGTTTCCAGTTCCACTTTTTCCAGGTCAATATGATGCTCGCGCGCGGCAATCCCCATAATGGTCAGCATACAACTTCCTAAGGCAGTAGCCAGCAGGTCTGATGGTGAAAAAGCTTCTCCTTTACCCTGGTTATCAACCGGCGCATCTGTAATCAATGAATTTCCTGATCGTAAATGGGTAGCTCTCGTACGTAATTCTCCTAAATATTCGTTTTTAATTGTTGCCATAATTTAGCTTTGATGTAATGTTGATGTAATATTAGGTGCAAACGCTTGGCTCGTTCGCTCTATTTATAGCCCTAATTTACAATTTTATCTTTACTTTTGTTATATGATTGAATTACCAGTTATTTCGTCAAATGAATTACAGCGGAAACCGGATTGGTTGCGCGTGAAATTGCCTGTTGGCAAAGAATATCGTCATGTTCGTAATCTCGTTGACACCCACAAACTTCATACGATTTGCGAAAGTGGTAACTGCCCCAATATGGGTGAGTGCTGGGGTGCAGGCACTGCGACTTTTATGATTTTAGGAAATATCTGCACCCGTTCGTGTTCATTCTGTGCAGTTGCGACAGGTCGCCCGTTAGCGGTTGATCAAGATGAACCCAATCGTGTTGCGGAGTCAGTTCGATTAATGGAAGTAAAGCATTGTGTCATCACTTCTGTTGACAGAGACGACCTGAAAGATGGAGGGTCCACCATATGGGCTGAGACTGTTAAGGCCATTCGCCGGGAAAGTCCAGGAACAACCTTGGAAACACTCATTCCCGACTTCAAAGGCATCTGGGAAAACCTTGATCGTGTCCTTGCTGTACGACCCGAAGTAGTTTCCCACAATCTGGAGACTGTTCGCAGATTGACTCGTGAGGTACGTATTCAAGCCAAATATGATCGTAGCCTTGAATGTTTGAGACGAATCTCAGAAGCCGGATTACGCACCAAATCGGGCATTATGCTTGGCTTTGGAGAGACCGAAGAAGATGTTATTGAAGCAATGACCGATCTATACAATGTTGGAGTGCATGTGCTGACATTAGGGCAATACCTTCAGCCAACAAAAAACCATCACCCTGTTGTAGAATGGGTTACACCAGAAAAATTTAAGAAATTCCAAGAAATTGGACTTAAAATAGGGTTTAAATACGTGGAAAGTGGGCCATTGGTGCGTTCATCTTACCATGCAGAAAAACATCTATTTGATATGCAATAAGCCACTGGTGGCAATAAACAAGCAAGTTGATAAGCGATTTGCTCTAAGACCTATCGCTTATCAACGCTATACTTTCCGGGCCCAACAAATAACAAACCGACAAACACGACTAAAAGTTCAAAGGCATGTGCCGCACCCATGAGGCCATCGCCCATGGCGAGATGGTTCATCCCTGCTACTAGCATCGTAAATGCTAACAATAAACAGGCAGGACGGTAAAATAATCCCAGTAAGAGAAACAGTCCACCCACCGCTTCCGTAAAGCCGGCCAAGAAACCCCAAACTGCTGGAAAAAAATCAATACCAAGGTTACTCATTGCAGAACCAACGACTTTCCATGTCTCGACCCCACCTACTAACTTTGGATAGCCATGCAAAAATATAAACGATAAACCTAACCCGATACGCGCTAACAGCAAACCGAAATCTTTGTATCTGCCCAATGATGACAATGCAGCCATATTATAAATATTTTAAATGAACATTTTTCTTTTTAATGTCCAAAGATACTTTTTTTCCAAATATCAGCGATTGATTATTATCAATATGGCCTGCCGGGAAATCAGTAGCAACCGGATAAGAGTATTCTTTAATAACATCCATAATAATTTCCAGCGCAGTAAAGCCAAAAGACGGATCCCCGTCTTTTAGACTCGTAAACCCACCAACGATCAATGCACGAATATCTTTAAGTCTGCCCGCCCGCTTCAACATGCGCATCATCCGGTCAATCGAATAGTAATACTCAGACACATCTTCTATAAATAAAACTTTGCCCTTGTAATCGGGTTCGGAAACTGAACCAGCAATATTTACCAGTAAAGCAAGGTTGCCTCCTGTCAGAATTCCTTCCGCGTACCCAGACACGTTCGTCGAACAACTGCTGTATTGATAGTCAATCTCCTCTCCGAACAAAGCTTTGCGCAAGGTTTCAAGCGAAAGATCGGTAGCATCAGAAATTGTCCAAGGCATTTGACCATGAATTGTTGGTATGCCAAACTGTGCCTGGATGTGACCGTGCAAAGCTGTGATATCACTATACCCTACAATCCATTTAGGATTGTTTTTAAAATCTGAGAAATCCAATTCATCAATAATGCGCACCGTTCCATACCCACCTCTAGCAGCGATGATAGCCTTCACGGATTCATCATTAAGCATCCGCTGAAAATCATTTATTCGCAGCCTGTCATCGCCCGCAAATTGATGATAGGATGAGCGAACAGACTCTCCTATGACAACCTCCAAACCCCAAGACTCAAAAATTTTGACCGCTTCAGACAAATCCTTATTAACTCTCCCGGCAGGAGCCACAATGGCTATCTTATCTCTTTTTTTTAAATAAGGTGGTACTTTCATATGATTATTGGTTTTAGAAACCGCAAATTGAATTATCTTTGTAGAAATAGCAAATATTGCAGCTTTTTTCTTTTGCATAATTTGAAAAACGAATCGAAAATGCCGAACGCACAACAAAAAAAAAGATTTACAATAACCTCCGCCCTGCCCTACGCTAATGGCCCTCTACATATCGGCCACCTGGCCGGGGCGTATATACCTGCAGATATCTTTGCCCGCTTTCAACGCCTTAAAAACCACGATGTTTTGCATGTTTGCGGATCAGATGAGCATGGTGCAGCAATTACAATTAAAGCAAAGAAAGAAGGTAAAGAGCCTCAAGAGATAGTTGATCAGTATCACTCGCAGATCATGGAGAGCTTCCAGAAATTCGGTATAGGCTTTGACATTTACCATCGTACATCGGCGCAAATCCACCATGAATTGTCACAAGAATTCTTTTTAACCCTTTACAATAAAGGGGAATTTATTGAAAAAGAGTCAGAGCAGTTTTATGATGAAAAATACAAGCAGTTCTTGGCTGATCGATATATCGTGGGTACCTGTCCTAATTGCCACCACGATGGAGCATACGGGGATCAGTGTGAAAAATGTGGTACATCGCTAAACCCTACAGATCTTATTAATCCAACCTCTACGTTAAGTGGCGAAAAACCAGTATTAAAAATAACAAAGCACTGGTACTTACCGCTTGATAAATATCAGACCTTTCTTGAAGAATGGTTATTAAAGGGCAAAAAGGACATTTTAAAATCAAATGTATACGGCCAATGTAATTCTTGGTTAAATTCTGGGCTGCAAGCACGATCAATGACCAGAGATCTTGACTGGGGCGTAGATGTCCCGTTAAAAGAAGCAAAAGGGAAGAAATTGTACGTTTGGCTTGATGCTCCAATTGGCTATATCTCTGCGAGTAAACAATGGGCGCTTGACAACAATAAAGATTGGGAGAAATACTGGAAAATACAAAATGATCCGAAAAACAACGCTCACCTTATCCATTTTATCGGAAAGGATAATATCGTTTTCCATTGCATCATTTTTCCGGCGATCTTAAAAGCTCACGGAGACTACATATTACCTGAAAATATTCCAGCGAATGAATTTTTGAATTTAGAGGGAGATAAACTTTCCACCTCAAGAAACCATGCTGTATGGCTACATGAATATCTAGAAGAGTTTCCGGGCAAAGAGGATGAATTACGCTACGTTTTAACGTCTATTTTACCAGAAACATCGGATAGCGAATTTACCTGGAAAGACTTTCAGGCTCGTGTTAACAATGAGCTAGTTGCTATCTTCGGCAACTTTATCAACCGCGTAATGGTATTATCGCATAAGTATTTTGACGGAGTAGTATGCAAAGGTTCAGCGTTGACGGATAGTGATAAGCAAGTGCTTAATGAACTGGCCAGTTACCCGTCTAAAATTGAGAAAGCTATCAATTCTTATCGTTTCCGCGAGGCTCTTTCATATTTTATGCAAGCAGCACGTCTCGGAAACAAGTATTTGGCGGACGAGGAACCTTGGAAGTTGATTAAAACCGATGAAGAGCGTGTCAAAACGGTTCTGAATATCAGTTTACAAATTGCATCGAACCTAGCCATATTTGCGCGTCCTTTCTTGCCTTTTACAGCAAAAAAGCTCTTCGAAATGTTGAACCAGGCTGCGAAGGGTTGGGATCAAGGTGGCCGTGGCGACCTGCTACCAGTCGGTCATCAATTAGGCGAAACACAACTTCTTTTTGAAAAAATCACGGATGAAGAAGTTGAATTTCAGTTGAAGAAACTGGCACAAGCAGCTGCATCCAATCAACAAGCCAATAGTGAAGCACTAGCAGGGAAGCCCGCGGTTACGTTCGATACGTTTTCGGCGATGGATATCAGGAGTGGCGAAATTGTAGCTGCCGAGAAAGTTGCTAAAACAAAAAAATTATTGAGACTAACAGTAGATACTGGTTTGGACAGAAGGACAATCGTTTCGGGAATCGCAGAACATTTCAAAGCTGAAGACCTTATTGGACAACAGGTTTCTGTTCTTTTGAATCTAGAACCCCGCAATATAAAAGGAGTTGAATCTCAAGGGATGATCCTAATGGCAGAAGACAGTCAAGGCAAACTATTCTTTGTAGCTCCAAGCGAAAAGGTTCTTCCCGGAAGTATCATTCGCTAAAAAGTTTAAATATTCTAGCAAAGAAAAAGGATGTAGGCTCTAACCTACATCCTTTTTCTCTTGAAGAGCGTGTCCTTTAATTAGACGGTCATAATATCTTGCTCTTTAACCTCAGCAAGTTTATCAACTTTCTGGATGAAGCTATCGGTAAGCTTTTGAATCTCCCCTTCGCCATCTTTCATTTCATCTTCGGACAAACCATCGTTTTTCAGCTTGCGAATCTGCTCGTTGGCCTCCTTCCGAAGATTTCGTATAGAAACACGGCCTTTTTCTGCCTCATCTTTCACTTTCTTTACCAAATCTCTTCTCCGCTCCTCGGTTAAAGGCGGGATAAGCAAACGGATAACGGTTCCATCGTTTTGCGGGTTCAAGCCGATATTGGAATCAATAATCGCTTTTTCTATATCTCTTAGTATTGTTTTTTCCCAAGGCTGCACAACCAGCGTTCTGGCATCAGGTGTAGAAATCGTTGAAACCTGCGCCAACGGAGTTAATGCTCCATAGTATTCCACAGATACACCATCCAACATAGACGGTAATGCCTTTCCGGCACGTATTTTAGTTAATTCGTTTTCCGTAAAAGCTACAGCCTTGGTCATATTTTCGGCCGTTTCATCAAGTTGTAATTTTATCAGGTCATTCATGAGATTTTATTTAAATCAAAAATACTTTTTTGTCTCTAACTTATCGAACCAAGGTGCCAATATGCTCACCTTTTGTCAGTTTCATCAAATTTCCTGCTTTGTTCATATCAAAAACAATGATCGGTAGTTTATTTTCTTGACAGAGTGTAAAAGCAGTCATGTCCATCACGTTTAAGCCACGATCATATACATCCTGAAAACTAAGCTGGTCAAATCGAGTGGCTGTCGGATCCTTTAACGGATCAGCTGTATAGATACCATCAACACGTGTGCCCTTTAGAACAACATCAGCGTTGATTTCAATTGCGCGGAGTGAAGCAGCAGTATCGGTCGTAAAATAAGGGTTCCCTGTTCCAGCACCAAAGATCACTACTCTACCCTTTTCAAGATGCCGAACAGCCCGTCTGCGGATAAAAGGCTCACAAATCTGTTCCATTTTTATAGCAGTAAGCAAGCGAGTTTTGATCTCAACTTTTTCCAGCGCATCTTGTAAAGCCATAGAATTGATCACAGTTGCAAGCATCCCCATATAGTCTGCCTGTACCCTGTCCATTCCTGATTTTTCAGCGCTTAACCCTCGATATATATTGCCACCTCCAATAACAATTGCAATTTCTACCCCTTCATCGTGCACTTGTTTAATATCTTTTGCATATTGGGCTACCCGATCGATATCTATCCCGTAGTTTTTTTCACCCATAAGGGCTTCTCCGCTAAGCTTTAGTAAAATGCGTTTGTAATTCATTATTAGAGTTCTGAATGTTGAAGAAATATTACTATTCAGATATCAAAGGTAAGCCATTTTTTTAATTCGAAGGGATTAACTTTACACATTCTTGTTTATAGCCACTTTTTTACGTTCAGAAAAGTTACTTTATCAAATAAAAATTCCTAATTATGTAGAACTATTACAAACTAATAATCCATATGAAGAAATTTATACTGTATGTGGGGATTGCAGCTTTTGCCCTGTTCTCAAACTCAGCATTTGTATCTGCTCAAAAGCCCACAGAAAAGCCAAGTACAACCGAATCTGATTCGACGAAGAAAAAAAACGATAAAAAAGAGCCGAAAACCTTTGTCAACTTTATGAAAGATGCAGAGGAAGGACATAAAGGTCTATTCAATATTTATACGCAAGACGAAAAATATTTTTTTGAGATCCCCGATAGCATCATGAACAGAGATATCATCGTTGTCAACCGCATATCAAGAAGTGGGGTTGATTTACGAACTGGGTTTTCAGGATATGCCGGCGATCAGATCAACGAAAATGTGATCCGATACGAAAAGGGCCCAAACAATAAAGTGTTCATGAAGAAAATATCTTATTCGGAGCGTTCAAAAGATAGTACGCAAGCGATGTATACAACGGTTATGAATTCGAATATTCAGCCGATCGCTGCATCCTTTGATATTGTAGCATTTGGACCTGAGAAAAATAGCGTCATCGTGGATATGACTTCTTTTATCAACGATGATAACGATATCTTCTTTTTTAGTCCGCGTTATAAGCAAGTATTGCGTCTGGGTTCAATAAAAAAAGACATGTCATACATTGATACGGTGAAGTCTTTTCCAACGAATACAGAGATAAGAACGGTAAAAACCTACGGTCGTACTGCCCCACAAGGTGTTTCAGGACCTGCCGCTGCTGCTATGTCAAGCGGAACAGCAACCTTAGAGCTTAACACATCGATGGTTCTTCTTCCAAAAGTTCCGATGCAAGGCAGGTATTTCGATCCTCGTGTTGGTTACTTCACCGTACGGTATACAGACTTCGATCTAAACCCACAGGGAATAGAACACAAGGCCTTAATAACCAGATGGCGCTTAGAACCAAAAGATGAGGATATAGAAAAATACAAACGTGGCGAACTGGTGGAGCCCAAAAAACAAATCGTTTTTTACATCGATCCGGCGACTCCCGAAAAATGGGTTGACCATTTAATCGCAGGAGTCAATGACTGGCAGGCAGCTTTTGAAGAAGCTGGTTTTAAGAATGCGATTGTAGGAAAGCGTGCGCCGACAAAAGAAGAAGACCCCGAATGGTCGCTCGAAGATGCGCGGTACTCGGCCATTGTATACAAACCCTCTTCCATACCCAATGCAAGTGGTCCGCATGTAAATGACCCACGTTCCGGTGAAATTTTAGAGAGCCATATCAACTGGTACCATAGCGTTATGACCCTTTTGAGAAATTGGTATTTTATTCAGGCTTCACCGAATGATCCCCGTGCCAGAAAGATGGAGTTTGATGATGACCTGATGGGAGACTTGGTACGCTTTGTTTCTTCACATGAAGTTGGTCACACACTTGGTCTGCGTCACAACTTCGGTTCCAGTGCCGCCTACCCGGTTGACAGTTTACGGAATGTTCAATGGGTAAAAGAACACGGGGTAGCGCCCTCCATTATGGACTATGCTCGCTTCAACTATATTGCCCAGCCTGGCGATGGACTCACAGGCTCCGACCTCTATCCGAAGATTAATTATTACGACAAATGGGCTATTGAATGGGGATACACGCTGATCCCTGAAGCGAAAGACCGGGATGATGAAGTGGCAAAACTTAATCAATGGATTTTAGCAAAAGCTGGCGACCCGAAATATTGGTTCGGAACTGAATCAAACCCTGACGATCCCCGTTCACAAAGCGAAGACCTGGGTGACGATTCTATGCTGGCAAGCGATTATGGCATACAGAACCTTCAACGGATTGTTCCTAATCTACTAGACTGGACAGCCACAGCTAACGAAGGTTATGATAATCTGGAGACACTTTATGGCGAAGTAATCACACAGTTTAATAGGTACGCAGGTCATGTTACTAAAAACATAGCAGGAATTTACGAAACCCCAAAAACTATTGAACAGGAAGGTGCTGTCTATGAACTGGTACCAGCTGAACGACAACAAAGAGCTATGGATTTCTTGAATTCCCAAGTGTTTACAACACCAGCATGGTTAATTGATTATGACATTTATAATCGCATCGGACAGAACCCAATCGATCGGATTGGCGCTGTCCAGCAAAATGTTGTCAACCGTCTCCTATCAGCACGAACACTCGACAAATTAATCAAAGCTGAAATGCAGGATCAGAACGCTTTTGGTGTTTCGGAATTATTTAATGGTTTAGAAAAGGGGATATGGACAGACTTGAAAAATTCAGATATTTACAGAAGAAACCTGCAAAAAGCCTACGTATCGAATCTGATCGATTTGCTTTCACCACCAAAAGAGAGAATAAGTAATTTTGGAAGCGTAAACCTCGACCCTACTGAATCTGATATTACAAGTGTCGCCAGAGGGCACCTCGCAGACCTACAGCGAAAAATCAAATCTGCTGCATCTGGCAAGAGTATTTCGGCATACCATTTTAGAGACTTGGAGAAACGAATCACGTCAGCATTAGAGCCCAAAGGTTAGTTTCGATCAAAACAAAAATGGTTATAAAAAGCGCGGCGCTCTTTTGGGAGCGCCGCGCTTTTTATCATGTGGCCCGAATAATCTCATTTTACGTTAAAAGCATTTATTTAGGCTACGATTTTTTCTCTCAGTAAATACTCGGCAATTTGCACAGCATTCGTCGCAGCGCCTTTGCGTAAGTTGTCAGCAACAACCCAAAGGTTCAATGTTTTATCTTGCGTTTCGTCACGACGAATCCGTCCAACAAGAATGTCATCTTTATCGTGTGCGTCCAAAGGCATCGGATATTTCAAATTGGCAGGATCATCAACTACAACTATTCCCTCTTGTTTTGAAAGGATCTCACGAACTTCTTTAAGATCAAACTCATTTTCAAATTGAATGTTAATCGACTCTGAATGCCCACCCATAACCGGGATACGCACCGTGGTTGCTGTCACCTTGATCGAGTCATCACCCATAATCTTGTTCGTCTCCTGTATCATCTTCATCTCCTCTTTGGTGTATCCATTTTCCATAAATACATCAATCTGAGGAATCACGTTCAGGTCTATTTTGTAAGGATAGGCTTTTTCCCCCTCAATTCCAGAACGCTCATTATTCAGCTGGTCAACCGCCTTAACGCCTGTTCCGGTAACTGATTGGTAAGTAGAGACCACAACCCGTTTGATTTTATACTTTTCATGAAGTGGCTTTAAAACAACGACCATTTGAATGGTTGAACAATTGGGGTTAGCAATGATCTTATCATCCGAACTAAGAACAGATGCATTGACTTCAGGAACGACTAATTTCTTATCCGGGTCCATACGCCATGCGGAAGAATTATCAACTACGGTAGTACCAGCTTCAGCAAATTTCGGAGCATATTCAGTCGAAGTTACTCCACCCGCTGAAAAAAGGGCGATATCAGGTTTCATCGCAATTGCCTCGTCAGGTGTAACCACCTTATATTTAGAGCCCTTGAATATGATTTCCTTACCCTTGCTTCTTTCAGAAGCAACAGGAATCAATTCATCGAGAGGAAAATTCCTTTCCTCCAGAACTCTTAAGATCATGGACCCGACTAAGCCAGTGGCTCCAACTACGGCAATTTTCATTTTTTTTAATTTTGCTTTTAATAATTTATGATTTAATCAGTTATAATAGTTATAACTGAGCAATTATACAAATTTATTGTCATCTTATTACTATCCTGACCAATTTTCTCTGTCCAAAGAACGATATTGAATCGCCTCCGCCAAATGTTCTGTTGAAATATCGATACTGCCATCTAAGTCGGCAATCGTTCTGGCTACCTTTAATATACGATCGTAAGCTCGTGCAGATAAGCTTAACCGTTCCATCGCTGATTGTAACAACCTTTTACCTTCATCAGAAATCTGACAAACCTCTCTAACCATTTTTACCCTCATTTGGGCATTACTGTGAATCTCAGCAAAATCCTTATCCTTATTTCTTTTCGAAAAGCGCTCAGCCTGCGCGTTTCTTGCTTTTATCACTCGTTCACGAACAGCGTGGCTATTTTCTCCACGTACCCCATTGCTCAACTCTTGGTAATTAACGGGCGTTACTTCAATATGGAGATCAATACGATCCAATAAAGGCCCTGAAACCCGACTCAAATACTTTTGCACCACGCCAGGTGGGCAAATGCAGTCTTTATGAGGATGGTTATAATAACCGCAAGGACATGGATTCATGGCTGCAACTAACATGAAACTAGCAGGATAGTCGACCGTTAATTTAGCTCTGGAAATCGTTATTTTACGTTCTTCAAGGGGTTGGCGCATTACCTCAAGAACAGATCGTTTAAACTCAGGCAGTTCATCTAAAAATAAGACTCCATTGTGCGCCAGTGATATCTCTCCGGGTTGTGGATTAGCCCCGCCCCCGACAAGTGCAGCATCACTAATACTATGATGTGGATCCCGGAACGGGCGGACAGTCATGAGCGAATCAGAAGCTGACAAATATCCTGCAACCGAATGGATCTTCGTTGTTTCAAGCGACTCCCGTAACGAGAGCGGAGGCAGGATTGTAGGCAGTCGCTTCGCCAGCATCGTTTTTCCCGAGCCTGGCGGACCGATCAGGATAACATTATGTCCTCCAGCCGCGGCAATTTCCAATGCTCTTTTAATGTTTAGTTGTCCGCTTACATCTGAGAAGTCAAATTCATAATTATTGATATGATCGTGAAATTCAGCTCGTGTATCAACGATCGTTTCTTCAATTTCCATCTTACCATCGATAAAGGAAATTACTTCGCTGATATTCTCAACTCCGTAAACCTTCAAGCCATCCACAATAGCGGCTTCACGCGCATTATCTTTAGGCAAAATCACACCATCATAACCTTCATGTCGAGCTTGTATCGCAATAGGCAACGCACCTTTTATACGCTGCACGCCACCGTCCAAAGAAAGCTCACCCAATATAATATACTTTGAAAGCCGATCAATTTGGATCTGTCCGGATGCGCCTAAAATACCCATAGCGATTGCTAAGTCGTAGGCCGACCCTTCTTTACGGATATCAGCAGGTGCAAGATTTACCACAATTTTCTGCCTTGGCATTCGGAAATTAGCTGACTGGATAGCACTTTCGATTCGTTGAAGACTCTCCTTGATAGCATTGTCCGGCAACCCAACGATATAATACTTAGTTCCAGCAGTTACCTTCACTTCGACGGTAACTGTCGTTGACTCGATCCCATAGACGGAACTAGCATGTGTTTTCACAAGCATAGCAAATACCCTCCTACAAAAAAATTATTATTTATTTACCAAATGGCATTTTAGGCATATTCTTCATCAGCTTCGCAGCTGCTGCCGGATTTGAGAACTGTTTCATTACTTTCCTCATATCATTGAACTGCTTCATCAACTTGTTCACTTCTTGCAAATCAGTACCCGACCCTTTTGCAATCCGCTGACGACGAGACTGATTGATAATATCAGGGTTTTCACGTTCATAAGGTGTCATCGAATGAATAATCGCCTCGATCGGCTTAAAGGCATCATCTTCAATCTCCACATCTTTCAACGCTTTACCAGCTCCTGGGATCATCCCCATCAGATCCTTCATATTACCCATCTTTTTAATTTGTTGGATCTGACTGATAAAGTCATTGAAATCGAACTTATTTTTGCGTATTTTCTTTTGAAGTTCGGCAGCCTTTTTCTCATCAAATTGCTGTTGAGCGCGTTCTACTAAAGAGATAACGTCACCCATCCCTAAAATTCTGGACGCCATCCGATCCGGGTGGAACACATCGAGTGCTTCCATCTTTTCCCCCGTTCCGATGAATTTGATGGGTTTGTTAACAACCGACTTAATAGACAGCGCAGCACCACCACGCGTATCACCGTCAAGCTTCGTCAATACAACCCCCGTATAATCCAACCGGTCATTAAATATCTTGGCTGTATTAACTGCGTCCTGACCAGTCATCGAGTCAACGACAAAAAGGATTTCATGTGGTTGCGTTGCATCCCTAACGGCAGAAATTTCATTCATCAGGGCTTCATCGACTGCTAAGCGACCCGCTGTATCGATAATAACAACACTATTCCCATTGCGTTTAGCTTCCGCTACCCCCTCTTCGGCAATGGCAATGGGGTCTTTGGATTCAAGATTAGCATAAACAGGAACTCCTATCTGCTCTCCAAGAACCTGTAACTGATCAATGGCTGCTGGACGATAAACGTCTCCAGCCACCAATAAAGGCTTTTTACCCTTTTTTGTTTTTAAGAAGTTAGCAAGTTTACCTGAAAATGTGGTCTTACCAGCACCGTTTAGACCTGCAATCAGGATAATTGTTGGGTTCCCCTTCAGCTCCAGCTCTGTTACCGATCCCCCCATCAGCTTGGCAAGTTCATCGTTCATGATCTTAGTCAATAGCTGACCTGGAGAAACACTAGATAGCACATTTTGCCCCAAGGCCTTTTCCCTTACCTCATCCGTAAAAGCTTTCGCTGTTTTATAGTTTACATCCGCATCTAATAAGGCCTTACGAATTTCCTTGACAGTCTCAGCAACATTGATTTCAGAAATACTACCTTGACCTTTTAGAACTTTAAATGCTCTATCTAACTTGTCCTGTAAATTCTCAAACATAAAGAGTCGTTATTTTTGGAAAAACAAAGATAGAAAAAAACTTTGTCATGGGAAGATGATGAGACCGAACGAACCCAGTAGACCCTCGTTTAACTTATTTGCCAATTAATTTGCTATTTAATCCCTATTGACTCCCTATATTTTAATAAAAACAGGGATAAAACCGGATATCATTTGACATTATTTTCCTCGTGATTCCGAACAACAGCTTCAGGAGCTATGGCCCTTGTGATTAGCCTGGATTGTTCCAGTAAAAAAAATGCCCTCAGAAGTATTTCACGTTCTGAGGGCATCGTTCTTCGAAGACAGTTCTTCGGAAATGTCCGTCTTTAATTAGAATTTTATTTCTTTGTTCTTTTTTCCAACGTTATGGCCTGCTACAGCATAATACAAGATAAATAAGTAACACGGCACAGCGATCCAATATGCAGACTGTGGGTTCCAAGAGTCAGCTAATGCACCATATAACAGTGGAATTACGGCACCACCAGCGATACCCATTACCAATAAGGAGGATGCCGCTTTGGTAAAACGTCCAACACCGGCAAGCGCTAGAGGCCAGATTGCTGGCCACATCAACGAGTTGGCAAGACCTAATAGTGCAATGAAACCTACTGACACGAAGCCTTGTGTAAATATCGCCCCGAGTGTAAATAAAATGCCTAAGATTGCACATAAGCGAAGAGCATTCTCTTGTTTTATGTATCTAGGAATTGCAACGATACCAACTAAATAACCGACAACCATCGCCACCATTGTACCGGTAGTAAAGTATTTAGCGGTCCCTAATGCAATGCCTTGTGAAGCACCGTAACTGATAATCGAGTCGCCCGCGATTACCTCTACGCCAACATATAAGAAAAGTGTAATAACACCTAAGATGACATGAGGGAAGTCGAAAACGCTCTTTTTCCCTGAATTCGATGTTGCCACAGCTTCATCTTCTTCATCTGTATCAACTTCTGGCAAACCTGATTTATACACCCATATAGCAAGGAGTAAGAGTACAGCGATAATCCCAATATAAGGAGGTATCACACGTAGTGCCATTGCATCTAAGGCGGCAATACGATCGGCATCTGCCATGTGAGCGACATCGCTCTTTAACTGGTCAGCACTCTCTAAATGCAAGAATATCCCTAAAATAATCGGGGCTGCAGCACCTGCTAATTTATTACAGATCCCCATGATACTGATTCTTTTGGCTGCACTCTCAGGAGGGCCAACGATCGTAATATAAGGATTCGAAGCGGTTTGCAGAATTGCAAGCCCACTACCCATAATAAATAAGCCCAGCAAAAACAGACCATAGATCCTTGTCATTGCTGCTGGAATAAAAATAAGGGCACCCACCGCCATAACGATCAATGCCACAGACATACCGTTTTTGAAACCAAATTTATTCAGTACTCGGGTTGAGATAGGAGCCATCACCAAATAAGCAATATAGAAGGCGAAGGTTACAAAGAAGGATTGAAACTTGGTTAATTCACACGCAATCTCCAAATACGGAATAAGCAAGGAATTCAACCAGGTAACAAATCCGAAAATGAAAAACAATGCGCCGATAATGACAATCGGATTGATCGCTGGCTTAGGAGAATGACCAGATAAATTTTCTTGAACCATTAGATGACTTTTTACAGATTTAAAATTTTCAGATACAAGACTAATAAAATTAATCTGTTAAAAAAAGAAAAAAAGACTTAAGTAGAGCAAGTTGGTGTATAAATTAGAAACGCCCCGATTCACATCAGGGCGTTTCAAACCTAAACCTTATCACAAAACCAATTGGCTTTGACTGATACATCAGTAACAAACTCGTGATTTATAAGTTTTTTATTTTGAGTTTTTTTTCACAAGACGTCACAAATAGCGCTCTTGAATAATCAAGCGATGATGATTTAAATGTCCAGCGATCATATACATCAAAGCGCGAACGCTGACGAGTCGCCCCCCAGCCAGACCACTCCTTAACAAAGCATTTTCCTGAAAAGATTCAAACAGCACTAAATTTGTTTTACGAATCAGAATAAACTCTTCTGCGTAATGCTCAAGGCTAAACGAGTTAAAATAACCATTTTCAACGTAAACATCCTGATCAAAACCGGGAAGCTCTTTGGTGTCATTTCTGGCAAAACAAAGAGCACGATATGCCATAATTCGCTCGGTATCGAGTATGTGACCCACCACCTCCTTAACATTCCATTTGCCTTCTGCGTACGCATATTCCGACTTGCCAGCGGGAATACTTCGCAAAAAACTAGGGAATGTTTCCATCTGCTCTCTCAGTCTTTCCAAACAGTTATCCGTTACCGTATCAATATACCTAGACCATTCGGCAGGGAATTCATCAGATCTTAGCGGGTTCATAAATTAAGCTACTATTTAATATAATTCGAAATGTCGTCCCTTTACCAACTTCAGAATCTTTAATAAAAATGTGTCCTTTGTGGTAGTTTTCAACCATCCTTTTCGTTAATGATAAACCCAATCCCCATCCTCTTTTTCGTGTTGTATATCCTGGTTGAAAAACTGCATCAAACTGTGAACGGGGAATTCCTTTTCCTGTATCGCTAATGTCGATAAAAATCTGCTCTTTTGCAATATTTTCAATAATCTCTAACTCGATTTTACCGCTTGATTCTATGGCATTTGCAGCATTCTTCAGGATATTTTCCAGCACCCAGTCAAAGAGAGGAACGTTCAACATGGCTTCAACGTCTCGATCTCCTTTGACTTCAAATTCTATTTTTTGACTGATCCTAATTTTAAAATAATCAACAAAATTTTTCGCAACATCATAGAGATTATGTGGCTCCAATACTGGCTTGGAGCCTATTTTGGAAAATCGATCTGCTACGATCTCCAACCGTTTCACATCCGTTTCCATCTCTTCAATTAACGGATCTTTATCTGCATTGAATTTTGATTTAATCAATTCTACCCAAGCCATCAATGAGGAAATCGGCGTCCCGAGCTGATGAGCTGCTTCTTTTGCCATACCGAGCCAAACCTGATTTTGTTCTGATTTACGTATGGAATTAAACACGGTGTATGCAATAACCAAGAATACCGCAATTAAACTCAACTGTATATAGGGAAATATCCGTAGCTGAGTAAGCAACCTAGAGTCTTTGTAGTAAATATACCAAGACTCTCCATTATAAAGTTCAACGATAATCGGAGGGTGCTGTTCTTTCATAATCTCCAATTGATCGCGAAAATATTCAGGGTCATATTTGGGGACTGACATCCCCTCCATGATCATTTCGCTCTCGATATGAATATTTGTGCGGGCAGTGTCCAGCCCTTTCCAGTAAATAATACTGTCTTGAGAATCAGCTATAATCGCCGGCATGGAAAGGCTGTCACGAACCGCGTATATAAAGGTGGTAAATTCGTCGTTAATATCCGGCATATTGAAAATATTGCGGGTGCTCATAGCCCATACCTCCGCCTTAGTACGCTCCGCTTCTGACAAGTTCTTGACTAAATAATTTGTATAGAACAGGGATGTCGCGGCGATGAGTGCGGCGAAAAAAAGCAACGCAAACTTCCAACGCTGGTTATTTCTATATGGATTCATTGACAAACTTTTAGCCAAAATACATATTTATATGAAAAATTCGTGGATTCCGAAAATCCCACATGCAATTTTTTATCTTTGTACTATGAATGAAAATAGAAAAGTTAGGGTTCGTTTTGCGCCTAGTCCGACGGGCGGTTTACACTTAGGAGGAGTACGTACGGCTTTATTCAACTATCTCTTCGCTAAGAAAAATAACGGTGATTTCATATTACGAGTGGAAGATACAGATCAGAGTCGCTTTGTTGAGGGGGCAGAAGAGTACATCAACAATTGCCTGGCATGGTGTGGCATCCATCCTGATGAAAGCCCCTCAAAACCTGGTGAATTTGGCCCTTATCGGCAAAGTGAACGGAAAGAATCTTACAGAGCCTATGCTGAAAAGCTAGTTGACGCGGGAAAGGCTTACTATGCTTTTGATCTTCCGGAAGAGCTCGAAGAGGCTCGCACAAAAATGCCTAATTTCACCTATGGACATTCTACGAGAATGACAATGAAGAATTCCTTGAGTCTGCCAGAGTCTGAAGTGCGGGAATTACTGGATAAAGGAACGCCCCATGTGATACGAATCAAAATGCCTACTGATGAGACTATCCAGTTTGAGGATATGATTCGTGGATCAGTTGTATTTGACACTAATCTGGTGGATGACAAAGTATTATTAAAGGCCGACAATATGCCCACCTACCATCTTGCCGTCGTAGTGGATGATTACCAAATGAAGATCAGTCACATTTTTCGTGGTGAGGAATGGTTGCCTTCAGCGCCAGTTCATATTTTATTATGGGAATATTTAGGCTGGAAAAATGAGATGCCAGAATGGGCACATCTGCCACTGATTTTGAAGCCGGATGGTCATGGTAAACTCAGTAAACGAGATGGTGATCGACTCGGCTTCCCGGTTTTTGCGATGGATTGGAAAGACCCAAAATCTGGTGATATTACAAAAGGTTTCAGAGAACTAGGCTTTCTGCCGCAAGCATTTGTTAATATGCTCGCTTTATTAGGTTGGAACGACGGAACAGATCAAGAGCTTTTCTCCTTAGCTGAGCTTATTGAGAAATTTTCTTTGGAACGTATTAATAATTCGGGCGCTAAATTCGACTTTGAGAAAGCGAAATGGTATAACCATGAATGGATACAGAAGCTTTCGATTGAAGAAATCGCAGAATATATCCGTCCATTAATGGCCAACCATCAACCTAATATTGACGCTAAATATCTGGAAAGTGTTCTTGCTTTAACTAGAGAACGACTGACACTGCTAACTGACTTTTGGAGCAATGCGAGCTTCTTCTTTCAAGAACCAACCAGCTATGATCTGGACACAATATTGAAGCGATGGAACGATGAGAAGACAGCTTTCTTCACAGATATCGGAGAAAGGCTGGAAGCGTTTGAGCCGTGGCATTCAGAGGAGCT